>NZ_CP042913.1:4381277-4729921 GCF_008065115.1 Bythopirellula goksoeyrii
TTGTGAACGATCTATTTTTCTTAAATATCCCCATATAAGTACCAGAGAGACACAATGCAAAACAACCGTCCTAACCGTCCTCCGCGACAGGCACGGCCTCACTCCAAAGTGTCACCGGATGACACCCAGGAAGCCGATCGTTTGGCAAGGATCGAGAAGATATGCAACGGTAATAAGCAGATAGACATCTCGCCGAGATGCTTCACTGAACCCGAGTATCAGCGTGCGACTAAGTTGGCGAAAACTACAGCTGGGAATTGAAACCACCATGAAGAAACGAAGGAGACGTCCCGATCCCACCCCAGCGCAGATTCGAGAACGGTGCGAGAAGATACAGGCAGGCTGGACGGAGGCTACTCGACGAAGGCGTGCGCCATGGTTGTATGAAAGGGGAAGAGTGATGTTCCCACGATACACTCACTCAGACGCGAAATTCGCCCTTAGACGCGTCGATCAAGAGAACGGGTGAAAATACCTATCGAAGGCCAATCGCTCGTTAGACGCGACCCTAAGCGATTGAATTCAGATTGATCAAGTCTGAGGTTGCAAGATACTTCTTGACGAGTATTGCTTTGCCACTCTTTAGTCCGTCTCGCGCGCGTGGGTGTAGTTTACCAAATTGCCTAGAGTCTGGCGAATAAAATCGCTACTCCACCCTTTATGCTCCACCAACACAGACACCTATCTCGATCCGCTTCGTTCACTAGAACCTATCGCCAAATCATCCTCTACGCCTGATAGACTAGCCAACCCTTACAGTTTTCAGCGTTTTTTCCCTATTTTTAGCTTCAACACAGATGGCCCCGCTACTGGTGTCAAAAAACCAGCAAAGCTCTCCTAGAATGAGAATGCGATTAGAAGCAGTCGCTTAGGATTGTTTCGCAACTACTAGGAGGATCTGCAACGATACTAACATAAACGGATACCACGAAGCCTGGATCGCGATTATGTCAGAATCAGACGCTTACTCTATAGAGGGCGGACGTTGGCTGAGGTCCGTGACACAGCCGGGCATTCAAATGTGAGCATCCACCCGTATCTATCTGCTTGTGGCCGTGGAGGGAGGGCTGGAGTGTTTGTTTAGGTGATATGATACTGATATATGTAATGTGGTTTTTTGATTGCTTCTCATTCGTTCTTAGGAGTAGAGATAGTGCCTAATGCTGTCAGTGTTGCAATGCCGTACAAATAAAAACTGTCATGAATCGCTTCTAATTGTTCAGTTGGATTAGAGCGGGACAAACCTCTCGATCACATCTGCACTAACTTACGAGTGGTAGTACTCAGAATACTTCTCTATCCGAGCACGTATCCATGGACGGCGCGGGAATGTTGATGTGGCGCAGCCAGATGTGATAGAGGCCGAATAGGGCGATTGCGGCGATTCCTGAGCAGACTGCACAGGCATACCAATTGCGAACGATCAACAACATCGGAACTAGGAAAATCATTATTTGGAACGTCAGAGCAAAAGGAACGGCTGAAATATCCCTCCGATGTTCGCTGGTTACCTGCTGCTTTACAGGTTCGGGCAATTCGTCCTTGAGGTGTTTCCAAAAGCCGAAAGGCCAGGTCGTTCGATAGAAATGACGCAACACTTCCGGGTCTGTGGGAGGTGTCAGTAGAGCTCCTACAACGGAACCCAGCAGGCCAATTCCTCCGATGAATAGCAACTGATATTGAGGACCCAAATCAGGAACGAGCAATCGTTGACAGAGGGCAGCCACCATGCCGCAAACCATGCCACACGCAAAACCACCGCCGTTAAATCGCCACCAATATAGCCTCAGAATAATAGGCATCATCATGCCACCACCGAGTCCCATGATGATCCAATCCCAAACCTCGTGGATACTCTTCACATTGTAGGCAAATGCGAAACCAATGAAGACCATGGCTGCGATGAAGATCCAAGTGGCAACCAACAATTCACGGATTTCAGCAGACGGCCGAATGTGTTTTTGGTAAATATCACGAACGAACATTCCGGCTGTCATGTTGACGTTCGAATCAAATGTGGACATCGATGCTGCGAGCAATGCGATCAACATCAGTCCGCGGAAACCGGAAGGAATCTTGAAGAGCAGGACGGCGGGAAGAATGCGTTCGGGATTCACAGTGCCGTGATAGCTGACCAATAGTAGTTGCCCCTTCCACCGCTCTCCCAGCCCTGCCTGTAATTTGGCAACCAATTGGGGATCACTTGATTCCGGCGAGTTGATTAGGGCGGAGGTGACGTGTTGCCAATTCTCCTCTGTTACGTCCGGCACATGTTGTTTGATCAGGGAAGCAGTATCTTGGATTACTGATTGGTCAGGGAAAAGGCTATTGACTAGAACCAAGCCCAATACAGCAAATCCCATCATCATCGGCCAACGTACGGACATCAAGCAGGTCCACAAGAATGATAGCTTGCTGCAATCGGCGTCACACTTAGCACCGAAGTATTTAGGATCGTCGCCGGTGCCCATTCCAAAGAAAAGATTGCGTAGCAAGTAAAGACCGGCGAAGGCAATTAGGGCTTGATACTGCTGGTAACCTTCGGGCATGGGAGTATGCCACTCTGGCGTGGCAGTCGTCCATTGCGAGTTGCCGGTGACTTGTGTCGCTAGCACCTGTAAGCTGCCGGCATCGGTCACCTCAGACATAGCCAAGTAGGAAACCAGAATTACGGCAGCGATGATTATTAACGACTGAAGGAGGTCCGTGAATACAACGCCGTAGAACCCTGAGAACATTGTATAGATAGCTGCCACTCCGATCAGGGCGACAGCGCATTGCATGGGAGAGAAGGGCAACAGCATCGAGAGAAACAGCCCCATCGCCTTAATAAGATAGGCCAACATGCCAATCAACCAGACGATGGAAGCGATCGCCTTGGCAAGTTGGGCAAAGCGGCCTCCGGGTCCGTCGCCGAAGCGATAAATCATCCATTCGGCGCCAGTTAGGCATCCGGATCGGCGATGCCACTTGCCGGTCCAGAGCATCATGAGCACCAGTACCAATACGGCGCCGCCGCGAAACTCAATGAATAGTCCTCGCGGTCCCAGCATGTAGAGGAAGGAGACGATAACCATTGTGCCGGCTACGTCCAAGTAGCTGGCCATTCCCGAAGCGCCCAACATCCACCATGGTAATGCGCGTCCGCCGACTAGATAGTCTTCTAGGCTAGCCGACGCAAATTTCTTGAGATAGAAAGTCATCCCGATCAGCAACATCAGATAGAGGCTGATGATCGTGTAGTCGAAAGAGTTAAGATACCCGCTGGTCACAATGATTTCGTCCTTGGAAAGGTTCTTCCCAGCCAGAGGCGTACAGCCTAATTAAGGCCAAATGAAATAGAAAAGAAGATATTCGAGTAGAAATATAACAACAACCATCCTCATGGCACATAGGTTTGATCACAGTTAGTGTCGAACGGATTCTGGTGTCCCTCTCGAAGAAGATGTTGTTGTGTTCCTATCATGATTGCCTCCTAATAAGTCAGCAACGTGTCAATTTGCCAGTTCCAATACTACGGTCACTGGATAGTGATCAGATGGGTATCTTCCCTGATCATTGAAGTAATCTATCGCAGCCTCAGACACATCCCAATGGGGTGACGAAAGAATCCAATCGATACGTCGCCCCGAGCGACTGCCAGTCCAGTGCGAGTTTGATGACTCACCTTTTGGGGCGCGGATTGGAAAATTCAACCGGTAAGTATCAGTCAAGCTAAGTGCATCAGTTGAGTAAAGTAATACCTGATATGGCAGGCTTCCTTCGTCAGAATTGAAATCTCCAGTGATTATGGCTGGAGAAGCACCTGCAATGAACTCGATGTGAGCACGTAGGATTGCGGCTGATTGAAGTCGAGCCTCTCGACTCTTGTTGTCGAAATGTGTGTTGAATACGAAGAAACTTGTTGCAGGTCTTGATCGCTCGCGAAGATGTGTCCAGGAAACCATGCGAGGCCAATCAGGATTCCAAGACTTCGAGCCAGGAACGTCGGGAGTTTCACTGAGCCAAAAGTGTCCCGATTGCGTTTTCTTAAATCGCGACTTGAGAAAGTATATTGCGCTTTGTTCTTCTTCTGAGTCCGTCGGGATTCGGCTTGTACCATGGTGTTCGTATTCCGAAAGATTCTGCTTAAAGAACTCCGCCTGCATGCCCATTAACTCTTGCGTTCCCAGTACGTCTGGATCAAATTGACGTATGGTCTTTATGACCAGCTCACGGCGATTTCTCCAATGGTTAGCGCCATCTTGGGCTTTGCCATTTCGGATATTGAAGCTCATGACTCGAACAGTCGATGCGTCAGGATTTTCTGCCGCGACTGTAGGTGCAGCAAAGCCACAATTGGAGATCGTCCCGATCATAGCCAAGAGTATCTGGCTAAGGATAAAGTGAATTGCCCTTTGCTCTCGTTCATGACGGACTATCAAAAGAAACGCTCCTGTGACGAGATCATATTGCGATTTCCAGGAGTTCTTTTTCAGATCTCGTTATGTGAGGTGCAAGCAAACTATTTCTGATGGACGGTAATCAATGGGAACACAATTCCATGGATAGTTCTCATCACTTAGCTCCGTGAACAGATCGACTTGCTCCAGGTCATCTTCTATGATGTTCGAATTCCATGCAGTCGTGAATGGAAGCTTAGACTTTAGTACGGCCTTGCCATGTTGACCGTAAGGATCATAGAGTCGTACCACAACTCCGTCGCCTTCTTCAGCAGGCTTAATGGTATCTAAGACGAGATCTCCCTCTACGGTGAACAGCGATTGTCCAGCATCGCTGGATGGTCGGTTGACCCAAAGGAGTGGTTGATTGAATGTGGTCGCCTCAGAAACAACTTTTCCTCTTCGCCAATCTCCTTGGTGTGGGACAACGGCATAGGAAAACTGATGCTTGCCAATATCGCAATATTTATCTGGGTAGGAAGGTGCTCTTAGTAAGCTCAACGCAAGTACGCCGCGATCCACACTAAACCCGTATTTGCAATCCGTGAGTAAGCCGAGCCCATAACCAGGCTCAGAAAGATCGGCCCAGCGATGCCCTGGCACTTCGAATTGGGCCGCATCTGCCGCCGTATTGCGGTGCGTTGGACGTTCGGCAAACCCGAAGGGCATTTCAAACGTTGCGCGGTCTGAGCGGACCGTGGTGGGAAAGAGAACCTTGAGAAGCTGGTGCTCCTCTTGCCATTCGACCTCGCAGTCAAATTCCAGCCGTCGCGAATCTGCGTCCAAACGAACGGTCTGTGTCATGGTGCTGTTGCGACCAATTGATCGTTCGAAGACGATTTCAGCTCGCAACGGTCCTTTGGACTGAATTTCGCATCTTGTTGCTGGCTCACAATCTTGCCCAGTTTCCAATATCGATGGTTCGACGTCCCAGGCATCCCAGAGGCTGGGCCGATCCTCATGGAGTACCAATTTGTTGCCTGGCGTACTCAGAATTTGCCGGCCAGATTCCAGGTCAACTAACTCGAGCACCTCTCCGCTCTCTGAGAGAACCACAGTCATCAGACCGTTCTGCAGATGCAGTTTTCCCTCATGGAGTTCAACGGCCACGGGAACGAATGGCTTATTGCCAGGTACCTGTCGACCAAAACCTACCGAAGGAGATTCTACAAGTGTCAGACCTCGGCCAGCAACATCCACTACCTCGCGGCGTGAGACACTTGTCGTATTTAGAGCCAACAATTCACTCGGTTGCGAATCGTCCGAAGCGAGTTGGTCGAGAAGTTCGTCTCGAATCGCCTGACCGTATTCCAGAATCGAGGCGAAATCGGCTCGTGCCTGTTCATGCACTTCCGCAATCGAGGAGCCAGGGAGAATGTCGTGAAATTGATTCAGCAACAGCTTTTTCCACAACTGATCGACACCCTCTTTGGGATAAACTGCCTGCGATTCACTGTGAGCCAATACGCCCAGGAGTTCAATGTCGTGGAGCAAGCGTTCGCTTTTCCGCAGCCCCCGCTTCATCATTGCTTGGCTTGTATAGGTAGCGCGATGCAACTCCAAGTAGAGTTCGCCCACAATGGTAGGAATCGATCGAGTATTTTTCTCAAGTTGCTCAAAAAACTGTTCAGGAGTTCGCTGCTTACAACGTGGAACCCCAAGAAGATCTTCGGTTCGCCGTAATGTCTCTAGCATTTCCGGCGTTGGGCCTCCGCCTCCGTCTCCGTGTCCAAAGAGGTAATAGGCATCATGTCCACGATCGGAATTCTTGTAGTTTGCCGCATGATAACGAAGTTCTTCGACTTCGCATGTTCCGCTGTAGGTGTCTGCCGGAGGGAAGTGGGTCAGCACACGACTGCCATCAGGGCTTTCCCAGTAAAAAGTGTGGTGTGGAGGCGAAGTAAAGCGATTCCAAGAGAGCTTCTGAGTCAGAAACTTGTCGATCCCAGCCAATCGCATGATTTGCGGCAATTGTCCTGAGTAGCCGAACACATCTGGATTCCAAAACTCAGTGCAACGATGATCAAATCGGCTTTCAAAATAGCGCTGTCCAAAGAGGAACTGCCTGCAAAGCGATTCGCCAGATGGAAGAATACAGTCCGGCTCAATATAGGTTCCCCCCACCGGGACCCATTGACCTGAATCGGTCTTCGCCAAAATTCTCCCAAATAGATCAGGATTCTGACGCTCGATACATTCGTACTGGTAGGCCTGCGAACAGGCAAAAAGAAACTCGGGATAGTCGTCCATGTTTCGCACGGCAGAACTGAATGTTCGCACGGTCTTTCGGTAGGATTCCGCAAGTGGCCAAAGCCAAGCTGTGTCAATGTGTGCGTGTCCGATTGCGCTTAACTCATGACACACTCCGCCGTTGCTTACGGCTAGCAGCTTGGAGAGCATCTTGCGTGCGGTCCTCCAAGTCTTGCGGTTGCTTAGGTCCAGAGTGTTGCACACTGCGTTAAGATCGTAGAGAAGCTGTCCCGCCCACGCAGGCTCAAGGGCTGGACGGACTAACGGTTTTTTCTCTGGGCCGATCGCTCTTGTTAGCTGGAGAGGGACTCGATCAGCCACAAGTTCCGTTAAAACCCGGACGTCGTGATAGAGGTCCCATGCGTCTTGATCGAAGCAACGTATCTCACACATTTCAAGCCAGTGTGACGACCTTGCAGAGGCCTCTGGCCACGGTAAGCCCGGTACGCCGTCCGCACCGAGCAAATGATTGCAAGCAACTTCAACAAAAACAGTAAACTCTTCGCCGCCAACTGCTTCTTCAATTATCATGGCCGTATCGCGTCCTGGATTGAAGCCTTGAACCGAAAGACCCTTCATCCAAAGTAGTGCTTCACTGTTGCTACGCCATGCCAGATCAACTCGGCGACCTTTCCAATCTATCGGGATCTGAATCCTAAGTCGAAACCAGAAAGTAGCGAAGGTTGGCCCAAGAGATTCACCCAATTTGACCGAGCGATAGTTTAGTGCCGTCGCCTCAGAGGGTGGAATTCGTTCGACTGGACCTGCAATTTCGAGTTGCTCTACTCGATTACGTTCAGGATAGATCGCCTCGCTGAGTCGATTATTAAGAGACTGAACTCGTCCGAGAATATAGTTGCTTTCCCCAAGAAACGGCGGCGAGCTGGCAGGGTAGTTCTGGCAAGCAGCGATGGGCTGGCGCTCTGCTATCGTTTTTTCTTGCTGCTGCTGGTGCATGAGTGAGTTCGTGCCAGGTTCGTATCATGAAGAAAGCAATTTTGGAGCAGGACTAAAGACTTAGATGTGAAATCTTCGGGCCACGATTCTACTTCATCTGGGTTGGCGGCCCGATTGAACCGCCGTCAAAGATTTTGAGATTCTTAGGTTCTAGGAGTAAAGGACCTTGCCAGTTATCTATAGTGCCACCTCCCGCAAACCAGTCAGCACAAGCATTCATATATTCTACTGGATCGGGTCGCTCGAAAGAAGCGAGCGGTGGATTGATAAATTTACCAATACCTTCACAGTCAACGGTACAAACACTCAACCGGTCACCTATCGATAAGCCCGCCTCGCTGGCCGCCCGAATGACTCCCATGGCTGCAGGTAGGGTTACGCAAAGCACGGCTGTTGTTTGGTCGTCGATCTTTTGAATCCATTTTCGAGCAACTTTAACTCCTGCTTCAAAAATATTTTCATCGACACCACAAGGCTCATCGACCAGTCGACCGCCCACTTCCTCACTTCTCAGCCAGTCGCTCCATTCGTCCATTCTTGCCTGAGTTATCGTGTTATGTCCCTGGATGTTGATGCAATCGATCCGACGGTGCCCCAATCGTTGTAAACGCTGCATCATGGAAATGATTAGTCGTGGCGGAAACAATACGATAGATGGCATATCGAAGTGCGTGAGATCTTCTGATAGTGCTACTACGCTGTTTGCATCGGTTAGCAACTCGGCTGTCCATGCGGGGATAGGTTCCGAGCTGGTCACCAAGAAAACGCCATCGAATGATCTGATTGATTCCGTGAGAGCAGGGTCATCCCAATGGTGGTAATTGATAACTCGTATACGGTCTCCTCGCTGACGGGCAACATTCTCCATGGCTGCTAACCACAGTTGGAGATCCGGCGAAAATGACGTCGGCGAAATGCTGGGCGAAACAAAAGCGATTTGCATTCCGCCAACTTTGTCACGCGCCTTAGAGCTAATTACCAACCGTCGGTTGGGGGCTCGTTCCAATAGGCCTTTCCCCTCGAGGTCCTCAAGTGCTTTTCGAAGCGTGACGCGACTCACTCCAATATCGTCGGCAAGCTCTCTTTCAGCGGGTATGCCAGTCAGGGCGTAGTCCCCCTCCTGTATTCGACGTTCGATCATGCTGGCAATTCGAAGATGTTTCATTTCGAAATATTTGTGGTCGCAGCTATTGCGGATATTTTTTGACTCAAAGCTGGCCTAGACCAACAGATAGTCCACAATTGGTATACTGACATACTAATCTAAAATCTCCTTTTAGGGAAATCAAGTAGAGGCATTTTTACATAACCAAGGAGAATTTAGGCTGTCGATTGACAATAATACCAAAAATGGTCTATAGTATCTATCTCTTCTGTTGCTCCCGTCAAGAATTGTGCAAGTATTACGCATCCAATGCAGCCACAACATCTACAACCAAGGAAGTGCTTCAGGCAGCGAGTGGCAATATCCGCGGTGCCGACTTCAGCTTACTACCCTGACAGACGCCACTTGCGCGGGCCAGCTGCTACCGCTGGCTTCACCTTAGTCGAGTTGATGACTGTCATTGCGATTATTGGCGTACTGATTGCACTACTACTCCCGGCCGTTCAAGCAGCCCGGGAAGCCTCGCGACGGACTCAATGCACCAACAATTTGAAGCAACTCTCGATTGGGCTTACCGCTTTTGAGGCGGCAAACGCCAAATTCCCGGCTGGGCAACGGTGGTCAGGCCCCCGATCGGATCCGGCAAGCTATGCGAGCGCATGGTCTGTGGCCTTACTCCCGCAAATAGAGCAACAGACGGTCGCCAATCTGTTCGACATGCGATTTCCCCAAAGTGCTCAGCGCAATCTGCCTGCGACGAGTCAGGTTATTGGTCTCTACCTGTGCCCGAGTACCTCGCAGATCGAGTCGCATCGATCCGAGTCTGGTCACTTGATAAACTTGGGTGGTGTCCCGGGTGAGGGAATGGCTTGCATGGACTATCTCGGCATCTCCGGTCCTGACAAAGATGCTAAGAATCCATTGAACGGCGAGCTCTATGGCCGACAGCGGGGCATCCTGATCGGTACCAAGGGCTTTCCCAATAGCGCTAAGCTCACCGATCCTCCTCCCATCCGAGCTAAGGACGTAACCGATGGTCTGTCGAACACTACCTGGCTTACGGAGTGTACTGGGCGCGGTGCTGATGAAAAGCAAGGCATTGTCGATGCGATCCATGGCGCTTGGGCCTCTGGCAATAACGTCACTCATATCGACGGCGGCATTAACGATGACCCACTCCCACGGGCATGGCACAATGAGCGGATTCACTCGGACCACCCTGGTGGCGCCCAGTTCGCTATGTGCGATGGTTCAATTCACTTTCTGTCTGACTCGACCAGTAAAAAAGTGATTCGCTCCCTCTGTTCTCGCAACGGCGAGGAGCTACTGTCCGAGGAAACTCTCTGAAGACTGGTCGGCAGTTGCAATCATGAGGTGAGGCCTCAGTGCGGCAGAATCAGGCTAGGAAAACTCGGTCAATTGCCACCGATGGTCGTTGACAAACCACCATTCGAAAAGGCAAATGGATTATTGTCGCTGCGTGGTAAACCTTTTAGTGAAAAATGAAGAAAGACCATGGCATGAAGAATTGGATGGACCGTAAGTACATCGTCGCCCTGATGAGTTATTTGGGTGTCATGATTTGCCAAGTTTCCGTTGAAGCTAAGCCGTTGAATGTGCTTTTCATTGTGATTGATGATTTGCGCCCGGAGCTAGGTTGCTACGGCAATGATTCCATGGTCACGCCAAATATTGATCGACTGGCGACGAAAGGTGTGAAGTTTAACCACGCCTATTGTCAGTATCCGGTCTGCAATCCCAGCCGCTCCTCGTTTTTGACCGGCAAGCGTCCAGATGAGCTCGGAATCGTTTCCAACCGAGTATCATTGCGCAAAGAGTGGCCGAACATCATCACGTTGCCGCAACTGTTCCGTAAGAACGGATATTTCACTGCTGGGCTGGGAAAACTTTTCCACCAGGGACTGGATGACAACGGCAGTCAAACCCTATTTCGCGGCGCGGCATCTTTTGACTTTTCTTACAAGGCATTGGGGAATAGCCCGAAAATTGGAAAGAAGGGCGAAGGACGCAAAGCGGGTGATGGCAGCATACCCTGGTGTAAGTGGCTGGCCGCCGAGGGAGGCGACGAGGCACAACCCGACGGTATGCTCGCTGCCGAAGCGGTGCGCGTTCTTGAAGAACATCACGACCAACCTTTTTTCATTGGTGTTGGGTTCCATAAACCTCATGATCCCTTTATTGCTCCGAAGGAGTATTTCGATCTCTATCCGCTCGATAAAGTCAAGTTGGCCCAGGATCCAGAGGATCGCATCCCTCTGTTAAAACATGCCCTTCCAAAGAGTTACGATTTCTCGAAGTTCACCGACCAAGATTGCCGTGAAATTAAACGAGCCTACCAGGCATGTACCAGTTTCTCGGATGCGCAAGTGGGCAAATTGTTTGAAGCGATGGACCGGCTGGAGCTGTGGGACAGCACGATTGTTCTGCTCCTGGGCGATCATGGATACCATCTAGGGGAACATGGCTGGTGGAACAAGGTGACCGTCTTCGAACTCGGAGCGCGAGGCCCCATGGTCATGTGGGTGCCCTGTGCCGAGAAGATGGGCCAAGAGACCGATTCCGTCGTGGAGTTTCTGGATATCTACCCGACGTTCGTGGACTACTGCGGGCTCAAGGCACCGCACAAGCTTTCGGGAAAGAGCCTGCGTCCGGTGTTGGAGAACCCTTCCAGCACTTGGGACAAAGCGGCCTATACGCAAGTTGTGCGAGGGGGAGTTGGGATGGGCTATAGCGTTCGCGTTGGCCCGTGGCGTTTCACACAATGGGGCAATGATGGCGAGGGGGGCATTGAACTCTATGATCACTCCAAGGATCAGCTAGAGTATTACAATCTGGCGGACCAACCCGAATACAGCAAACTTCGCAAGCGCCTCGCCACATTGTTGAAGAAGGGTTTCCCCGTTTTGAACTGAAACGCTGACTTAGACCCAATTAAGACTCGGTATGGATTGTCGATGAATAGGTCCCAGTTTAATCTGACGTTGCTTCTTGTTGTCTTTTCCGCACTCGCTTCGTGCCTCTGCCGAGCCTCTCTGAGTGCAGAAGTCTGTCGGCCCAATGTCGTACTTGTGATGACAGATGACCAGAGCTTTACAGACTTTGGTGTGAATGGCAACGAAGCTATCCTAACGCCCCATATCGACTTGCTTGCTGAGCAGAGTACATCATTCTCTCAGTTCTACGTCAGCCCCGTGTGTTCCGCGACCCGAGCCAGCCTGATGACAGGACGCTACAACTACCGAACTCGAGTCGTCGATACTTGGCTGGGGCGTTCGATGCTAGAACCCTCAGAGTTCACGCTTGCAGAGTCACTTTCCAAGGGGGGATATGCCACAGGAATTTTTGGCAAGTGGCATCTCGGCGACTGCTATCCCATGCGACCTACTGATCAGGGTTTTCAAGAAGTTTTGGTTCATCGTGGAGGAGGGCTAGCCCAGCCTTCCGACCCCTTGAACAATCGACGTCGATACACCGATCCGGTTTTGATTCACAACGGCGAGACGGTACAAACTCAGGGCTACTGCACAGATGTGTACTTCCGCGCCGCGGAGCAATTCATTGATCTAACTGTCGCAGATGAAAAAAATTTCTTTGTGTACATTGCGCCTAACGCACCGCATGGACCATACCACGATGTTCCGGAGCGACTCCGCGCGCAATACGTGACAGAAAGTGAACGACTACGCAGGTTACTGCCAGAAGATTCAGCGTCGGACGATCGCGTCGTTGATGATCTTACGCGAGTAGCTGCAATGATTACGAATATCGATGAAAATGTGGGCCAACTAAGGCGATTCCTAGAATCTAAGGGTCTGAACCAGAACACTCTTTTCCTATTTCTTTGCGATAATGGGCCAACGCCGCGCCGCTTTACCGGCAAGCACCGAGGAATGAAATGTGAGGTACGTGAAGGAGGGATCCGCTCGCCTCTTTGGGTTAGCTGGCCTGCCAGAATAAAGTCAAACGGTAAACACGACGAAATCGCCGCACATATCGATCTGATGCCAACCATACTGGAGGCATGTGGCATTGAGCCGGATCCAAACATTCAACTCGACGGCCGCAGCTTGATGCCGCTGCTTCAGAACGCCGAAGTCGATTGGCCTGATCGAGAGATAGTCATTCAGGCTCACCGCGGCGGCGAGCCTCAACGACATCATAATTTCATGATTCGAAATCAGCAATGGAAGCTAGTGCATCCCAGCGGTTTCCATCTCGAAAGATTTGAGGGCACGCCTCAATTTGAACTTTATGAAACAGCTACCGATCCTGGCGAAATGCGAAACCTAGCCGAACAACATCCCGAGGTCGTCGACCGACTTCGAGCGGCTTACGACCGATGGTTTGACGACGTCTCGGCAACTCGCCCCAACAACTACGCTCCGCCCCGAATTCACGTCGGAACTGAGTTCGAAAAGGAGACGGTGCTGACGCGAAACGATTGGCAGGGAGAAAACTGGTCGAGTGAGACCGTTGGCCACTGGCAGGTGCAAATCGCCCGAGGTGGTAATTATCGGGTGGTCGTGCATTTCGAGCAGCTCGGTGACGAAGTCACTATCGAAATCGGCGACGTTCATCGTACATTATCTTCAAATGGCCAAATGTCCGTGGCGTTCGATGAGATCCAACTCTCTCCGGGAGAGTGCTCGGTGTCTGCGTGGGCAAGCGGACCGGGACGTTGGGGAGCCTACCAGATTTTCTTATCTCGTGCTGCAGAAATTCATCCCACTCCCTAACTGCGAGTCGTGTCGCAAAGTAATCGCCGTGAGTCGGTAGAGTTGCTAGAGATCGAGAAATTCTCCAGGTAATTCTTCCAGAGAATCCAAGAATCCGTTCGACTCTTCGTAAGATGAAAAAGCTTCGTCATAGGTCCTTAACTTGAACTCGACTTTTTCCGCATCATTTGGCACAGCATTGCGAGCTAGTAAGCGGAGCGTTTGGTCGTTGATCGTTGCAACTGTTGGAGATTCGGTCTCTGGGCTAAGGTAATGTGGTTCGACGTTTGGCTGGTTATTCTTGGTCCACAGGACCATGCCTGCGTCTCTCGCCACGATCTGCTCTGCCACATCTGAGGCATCCGTCGCACGAATTGGTTCAGGGACCGCACTCGCAGAAAGACTATCTGGCTGCTCAACCGTTATTGGCGGCGGGAGCATGGCCCCAAAATTTCGTTGCCATACCAAGAAATCAGCCCCATCGACAAATCCATTTCCATTGCCATCTGCACCTGATCCAGGGGGAGTAGTAGTTCCGTAGGAGTCCGACCATTTGGTCAAATCATCCCCATCGACGACTGCATCCTGATCGTAGTCGCCGGTCAAAGCGGGAACTCCGACCAAGCCGAACTCCGTCGTTTCAAGGTATGCCCCGGCGTTGCCACGTCCATCAATTGGCGTAATGCGAATCTGATAGGTGCCCGATACCAGGCCACTAGTATCCCAAGTAGTTTCGTCAGACCACGTACTCGCTCCTGCCCCAGTGTCATAGCCACTTTGGGATGCTGGGCTCGCATATTCGTAAACCAGACCTACAGAATTCCATGACAAACCACCGTCGTTGGTCCATTCGATTTGAATGTGATTATCCTCTTGCACGGTCCATTGGTCCATCAAGCCGCTTCTCCAATCGTCAGTCATTGACCAAGCGACTCTGACGGTGTTCTGTGGCGAATTGATCGTGGCCGAGGCCATTTCCAACTCCGGTGCTGCCAAGTCACCAAACGCGTGCAGTAGCCGTACCTGATCAATCGGGATGTGATTGCCTGTGATCCGGATATCCGCTCCGCCGTTCTGGCGATTTCCAAAGAATGCGTCGTCCAAATAGAACCGGGCGGTACGCCACTCGCCGCTGTCCTCAAGCGAAATCGGGCTGGCCACTTTATAGGCCGCAATTGTCGAATCGTATTGAATGTTAAGGTTTCCAGAACCAACGTCTTGATAGACCACTTCGACAATGGCGTTCAATCCCGCATGAACCTGGTTGGCAAAGTTGTCGTCAACTCGCAAATACATGTACAGCGATAAAGGCGTCCCGGTGAGTTGCCTAACGCTGCGACCGCCGACGTCTGTGGCCAAGGTCTGACCGTCGCCGGCGAACTCGAATTGTTGTAAGCCGTTTACGGTATTCGAGGATCCTAGATCGACATCCACCGACAACATGCTCTCCTTGATTACTCGAACGCGGCGAACGAACAGATTTCCGCCAATCTTCTCCAGCAGAAAATCAGCTCCTCCGTTTTGATTGTTGCCGAAGTAGGCGTCGGAAAGTTGGAAGCGGTGGGTTCGCCACTGACCACTACCAGTTAGTACGGCGGGTTCGGTTGCCTTTTGGGAGTCGGTCGTGGAGTCGTATTTAGCATTGAATTGTCCTGGACCTGAATCGAGATACTCGACCTCAATAGTAACGTCGCGACCGTTGGTATCTTGCAGCAAGAAGCTATCGTCTACCTGAAAGTACAAGCGATTGTCTAAGGAGTAGATCGCGTCGAAAGACTTTCCATCAACGGAGAAAGTAGTAGTTTGAATTTGGCCATCGGGATTATCGATGGCTGCAAGTCGATCACTGCCGGAACCCTGCCAAACGGCCTCCCCACCGACGTTCGAACGATTTTCAAGTTCGGACTCGGTAGGAATAGTATCGTTAATCGAAACCTTTTTTTGCAGGGCCTGCTTGGCTGCTCCGGTCAGCGCCATCCACCAATCGTTGGGCATCGGGTCGCTCACCTGGTAGGTCAACGGGTTTCCACCCGAATCCATGTCCGGCGCAGGTGGATCGTCGCTGGCAGGGATGAGGTTGGTCCCTTCGTCATACTCATCGAACATGCCGATGAAGTACCAGGGGGCGTCGGTCTCATTGGCGGCGTCGCTGATCATCCGCCAATAAAAGTTTCCATCTTCGCGATCGCGTGAGGTAGCAGTACTACTGTTCTGCAGGTGAGTCCAAGAGAATCCCGGGAACACGTGAGGGACGTGTTGTGTTACACCGTTCAGTCTTGTTTCGTCGGAGGAGTAAGAGTTTCCACCCTTCCAATATCCTTGCCAGGGGATATAAGCATCGTGGAGGCCGGCGTTTGCGATTTGTGATCCTGATTCAGTATGTCTGCCCGCTCCGACGACGTACACTCCCCGCGAATGGAAATAGTTAATCAGGTCGGTCTGTTGCGCAGTGGAATAACTGTTGCCGCTGCTAACATAGAGGCCAAAAATTGTCACGACTGGCATGCCATTCTCACGCTGATAGTGCGAGTCGTTGAGCATGTCGAACCCATCTGGGTCGGTTAAGTATTCCCAGTCGTCTTTGACCTGTTGAATTACAACGTCACGTTGAGAGGTTGTGCCACCGTTCTGAATGTCGTACTCGATTGCCCATGTGCGTCCTTCGCGATGAGCTGCATCGCGAGCGTTTACCACTGGCCATTGCGGCTCGCCAATATAGGATCCGTCAGGTTGCTTATACATGAACGATCCACGAAACCGTTGCACCAAAACACCGTCGATGTCGTGCTCGCGCATCCACTGAAAGTGGCGATTAACGACCGATGAATTGGCCGAGGAGAACAAGTAGGCTTGTTCTCCGCTAGCAGTAGCTACCCCCGGCACAGGAAAGAGTTCGCTCTGATCGTAGTCGTTCGCATCGGGCCACTGCTCAATGGACCAGTCGCCTGGGTGCCCCCAATGGACATACCCTTCGTCCGCGGCATCGTTGGGTGTGTTAAACCACCCCTGATAGCCGGCGAGGACTTTTCCGGTAAGCGTCGACGCATCCACCTCTCGGCTTGGCCCCGCGTAAGGTGCCTCCCAAGGGGGGGACCAAACCCATTCCAGGCCGCTGTCCGGGAAGGGTTGGTCGGACAACTCTACCGTCGAAATCGGAGCGCCGCTGGTGTTCACGCGAAAATCGTGACCATTGCCTCCGTTTGCGAACTGGACGTTCTCCAGTAAGTGGTAAGAACTGACAAACTGCTGTGTGTCGATGCGGCTTGAACGAGTATGGAATTCTGTATCGTCAAAGTTGTCGGTAAGACTGTCGTACTCAACCTTGAGCTTTCCCGAACCTTCGTCGAAGTAGTTGACCTTCAGGTACATCGAGTCGCCCACTTGGAAACCGGGAAAAGCTGCCGGGCTCGTGTTGTAATAGAGGTAGGCGGGACCAACATGAACGTTGACACCATCTCGCTGCCCGGCGACCCATGTTCCGTCACCACTATTGGAGGAGGGCGCATTGAAGGTCACGGTTGTGAGTAATAGCCGGTCTTCAAGCTTCTCGAAAGTTGTCCTGCGATCAGCTAAACTAGGCGGGCTTTTACATTTGGACCTCTCACGCGAGTTCTCGCCCATTCTCTCTCCAATCTAGATCTAGTAGTCGACAAGTAGCCAGCAGACTAGATTATACCAAAATTGGTACTCCATGGAAGTTTTTGGCGATTTTTTTATGGGAAAATTGCAAAAACAACCCTAACTAGATCTTAATGTCTAAAGCTTGCTAAATATACCAATACTGGTACACTAAGGAATGCTGGCCATTTGTTGATGTTAGAATGGCCGTAATAGATCAAGCGAACTCGCAAGTTGGTGGCAATTCCTTTTTTACCTTATTCTCTTCTGACTGTGTCCAATGGGTCGACCGATAGCTCCCTGGGCTTCTCGTCCCGCATGGCGTGCCATTCCTCCCATTTAGTTTTAAGTGATGGAACGACTACCAAGGTGGTCTTTCATGGAAGTAGATAATTAGGCAATTCTAGATACTAATCAGGACATTAAATGGGTCTACGAAATAGGAAATTGGTCTTCGAAACCCTTGAGTCTCGGGAGATGCTTGCGGCAAACCCTATCATCACCGAATTCATGGCGTCCAACAGCAATACGCTGGAAGATGGTGATGGCGCAACGCCCGATTGGATTGAGATCTATAACAAGGGAGATCAGGCCCTCGATCTCGCCGGGTATCGGTTAACCGACAACGCTACTGATACCAACAAATGGGTGTTTCCCAGCAACGTGCTTGGATCGGGTGACTTTCTGACCGTTTTTGCATCGGGAAACAATACACCTGATTCGGCAGGCAATTTTCATACAAACTTTTCCCTTTCGGCCGATGGCGAGTATTTGGCCCTCATCGATCCGTTTGGTAGTGTCGTTTCCGAGTTTGGCATGAATGGAATCGATTACCCAGCACAGATTTCAGATGTGTCTTATGGCTTGGCGATGGATACTACTCTCACCAACGCGGTCACCCCCGACAGTAGTGCTCGATACCTGATTCCATCCAATAGCGCTGTCGATTCAATTTGGATGGACCCTAGTTTCAACGACTTGAGTTGGCAGATTGGAACAGCAAGTATTGGCTACGAGAATTCGCCTGCAGACTATGCGGGTCTTATCCAAACTTCGGTGCCCCAGGGGACAGCTTCCGTCTACGTGCGGATGTCTTTTGCGGTTCCCGACACAGATACCATCTTGGACAAGCTGCAGATGAAGTATGACGATGGGTTCATCGCATACATCAATGGCTTTCGAGTCGCTAGTGCAAATGCACCTGCCTTGGGAGCATACAACTCCGTCGCCACCGGCGATCACCCGGATGGGCTGGCGGTGGATTACGTCAACTTTGATCTAAGCCAATATTCTTCAACACTGAATGTCGGAGCCAATACGCTCGCTATCCACATGCTCAATACGAGTAGCGGCAGCTCAGACCTGCTTTCGGTCTCCAACCTGGTTCTCACCTCGGGCGGCGTGATCGAGCCAGTGGTGATAGGCAGTTTGGCCTCGCCGACACCCAATCTGCCGAATACCAATTTACGTGCTTCCGATGTTCAATTTTCAAGAGCGGGAGGGATTTTTGTAAACTCGTTCCAACTTAATATGACTGCCGCGCCCAATGAATCGATCCGCTACACCACCGATGGTACGAACCCCGACATCAATTCACCGCTCTATACCGGAGCCTTTACGGTAAATTCGACCCAACAGATTCGAGCTCGCGCGTATGGCCCCGTGGGACAAGTTGGCAATAATAAAACCGAAACCTTCGTCAAGGCCTCCTCGTCGGTAGGTAGTGTGACCTCGGATCTCCCGATCATCGTCCTGGAAAACTTGAACCGGGGAATCCCCGACCGAGAATTTCAGGACTCCACTCTGGCCTTGTATGAAGTCGATCCGAATACCGGACTAAGTTCCTTGGCAGCACCCGCCGATCTCACTTCCGTCATCGGCCAACATCGACGTGGAAAAAGCACCTTCGGCCAGCCGAAGTTAAATCTGCGAATCGAATTGCGCGACAACTTTGGTGAGGACCAGAGCGAATCGCTGCTTGGCATGCCTTCCGAGTCGGATTGGATTCTCTACGCACCATGGACCATTGATCGAACCATGGTGCGACACGCCTTAATCTACGATCTGAGTCGTCAGACCGGCACCTGGGCTCCGCGCACTCGATATGTCGATGTTTATTCCAACTACGATGGTGGTCAACTCACGGATAATGACTATGTGGGCACCTACGTTTTGATGGAGGTCATCAAGCGAGATTCTAATCGCGTTGACATCTCTGAGCTTACTCCCACACAAAACTCCGCGCCGGACATCAGTGGCGGCTACATTCTTCAGGTTGATGAACCCGAGCCGGATGACGCTAGTTGGGATTCCGCACGAAATTATCCTTCGGGGAACAGTCAATTCATCCATGTCGAACCAGAACGAATCGACATGACACAGGCCCAAGTCGACTATATACGCAATTATATTGACGATTTTGAAGACGCACTTTTCGGCCCCAATTCCACAGATCCAAATCTAGGCTATCAAGCCTATTTTGACGCCGAAGCTGCCATTGATTTCCATCTGTTCAATGCTTTTTCAGGCAATCCCGACGCGTGGCGATTGAGCACTTATCTGACGAAGGACCGAGGCGGTAAGCTGGCCTATGGACCACTTTGGGATTTCGATCGTGCGATGGGCCCCGATGAAGATGATCGAACCGAGGATCCCACCAAATGGATGGTGGATGAAGCCTATTTCTGGGTTACTCAGTATTGGAACAAGCTCTTTCAGGACGCCAACTTTGAGCAACGTTGGGTCGACCGCTGGCAAGAACTTCGTCAAACCGTTTTTAGCGATGCCAATCTCCGGGCCACGCTTCAAAGCCATACTGATCAACTTACCCAGGCCCAAGCTCGCAATGCCGCCAGATGGGGCAGCGGCATCGCGCCCAACGGAGGGCCTCTGGCCGACCCAGGCCTGACTGGCTGGGAAGGTGAGATTAGCCATCTCGAAAATTGGTTGGTCCAGCGAGCGAACTGGATCGATACTCAGACTATATCACCGCCTACGCTTGGTCCTGAACCTGGCAACGTAGCTGTCAATACTCACGTAACTCTCTCTGCGCCGGGTGCAAATATCTACTACACGCTCGATGGAAGCGATCCACGGGCCGATGGCGGGGGGATTAAACCTGGAGCCATGCTTTACAACGGCTCCATTCCAATTAGCCAAACTACTGAAATAACCGCTAGAGCAAAAGGCTCGGGCGATTTCTTCGGTGGTTGGAGTGGTCTGGTGAAGGGGCTCTATTCCATCGAAGTCCCCGCGGATGCAACTAATCTACGTATTACGGAACTGCAATATCACCCAGCAAATCCGACGCCTGCAGAGCTCGCCATGGCCCCAGGGATCGAGGACAACGATTTCGAGTTTGTCGAATTGCATAACATAAGCAACGACACGATCAGCCTCAATGGCGTGAGATTCATGGAAGGAGTATCGTTTGACTTTAGTACGTCGAATGTCACTACAATTGCACCAGGCGCTACGGTTGTAGTAGTCGAAAATGAAGCCGCATTTGATGCCCGTTATGGCAATGGGATGTTGATTGCAGGGAAATATACGAACGATTTCTCCAACGGTGGTGATCATGTTGTTCTTGTCGATAGCAATGACCAGATTATCCATGACTTTACCTATTCCGATGATGCCCCTTGGCCAACGAGTCCTGATGGAGGTGGACCTTCTCTAGAAGTGATTGATACCGCTGGAAATTACAATAGTCCGAGTAATTGGCGAGCGAGTTCCGGAAATGGTACGCCAGGGATGCAAACGGTGGGACAACCGGGCGATTATGATCAGGACTTCGATGTGGATGGCGCCGACTTTCTAGCTTGGCTTCGGGGATATGGAACTTCCTACGATGGAAACCATCTTAGTGATTGGCAATCCCATTATGGCGAGAACACGGCTACAGTCTCCGCGCTAATAGGGCTTACAGAAAACAACTCGCCGAATTACTCATCCGAGTTGAGCAGCGAAGCATCAATAGGTTCTCTTGGCTTTATCTCGCTGTCTATCGCCTCGCCCCTCTCCTCTGGCCCAGAAAAGGCAGAGCTTGAACATGCTGCCTCGGTCGATCTCGCAATTGAACAATTACAGCAGCCCGCCACATCCAATTTCTCGCTAGAGCAGGCGATGATTTCAGCCAACTCCGCACAATCCAAAGTCTTTGAGACCATAGATGACCGGCGAACTGACGACGAATTCTGGGACGCCGTTTTGGAGGAAGATTTTACAATCCTGTAACTCGCTTGAGCAGAGGACTGATTAGCATTGGATCGAGGTTGCAAATAGCCTTGCGTTGCACAGATTTCCGAGTCATTGTTTGGCCTAGAGAAATTGGAGCTTTTTGCTGGAACTGAGAGACATTGCACCTACCTACAGATGCCCATTGTCCAAAAAACATTGAATACCATGGATCCGATCAGCCTCGCTGAGATGGACTCCCATGCGTTAATGAATCGCATTGATACCAAGTATGTTCTGGGCATTGCCCATCTGCCTGAGCTATTGGAGAGCATCAGGTATTCCTACCGTGTGCTGTGCATCGAAGCCGTTCGGCTTTCTCCCTACAGTACGCTGTACTTTGACACACCCGGTCATGAGTGTTATCGGCAACATCATAATGGAAAGCTAAACCGACACAAATTCAGGATTCGCCAATATCAATCGTCAGGGACATGTTTCCTGGAGGTGAAGGCGAAGAATAACAAAGGCCGGACCAAGAAACAGCGAATTGCAATTGACAGATTTGAAGAATCACTTTCTCCCTCGTCGCGCAGTTTTATCGAAGCAGTTACCGGATATTTTCCCGAGCTGATCCCCCAACTATGGAGCTCCTTCTCCCGAATCACACTGGTCAATCGCAATCAACCTGAACGTGTTACCCTCGATCTTGATCTTGCATTCAGTGATGGCGATACACGGCGCAGCATGCCTAATATCATCATTGCAGAAGTCAAACAGGAGTTCGACGATCGCCGCTCACCGATGCGAGAGCATCTACGCCGACACCATGTTCGGCAGATGCGAGTGAGTAAATACTGCCTGGGTACGGTACTTCTCAAGCCCCATTTGAAATGCAATCTCTTTAAATCCAAGCTCCACTCGATTAGCAAAATTGCCTGAACTAGAAGTAAATATGAACGACGCATCGTTATCCCGTGCTGAAATAAATATAGAATACCTTGATGTTCCGTACTTCGACGACGATATCTTCAAGTTGCTCTTTCGATACTTGCTCAACTTCGTTGTGGTGACGGTAATCGTACGATTCGTTTACTACAAACATTCAAACAATAAAGACTGCCTATTCACCTTCTTCATGATCAACACGATGGTCTTCTTCATTTGCTTTACGCTAAAGAAGTTCGATCTGGGATTGGGGATGGCTTTGGGCCTTTTCGCAATCTTTGGCATCCTGAGATACCGTACCAGCACGATTCCCATCAAGGAAATGACTTATCTCTTCATGGTCATCGGAGTGGGTGTGGTCAACTCGCTTGCCAACAAGAAAATGAGCTATATGGAATTGGCATTTACCAACCTCACCGTCATGGGCTTGGCTGCTGTGTTGGAAAACATATCCTTATTCAAGAGTGAAATGCGAGAAACGATTGTTTATGAGAAGGTGGATCTCATCCGACCTGAGAATCACGCTGAGCTAGTGGCCGATCTTGAGAAGAGAACTGGTTTGAAACTAAGCCGCCTCGAATTGGGGGAAATAAACTTCTTGCGCGACACGGTTTCTATCGACCTGTATTATTATCCGCACGAACAAGCCCGACCACGGGAAGACTGTATCGAAGTCACCATGAGAACCCCGAGAGAATAACCCGAAACACAGGTGCTCAATGGCAATACAGACGGCTGTTTTTGTTGACATCTACACATGGTCCAAACCTGGTGTAGTTCCAATTGAATGAAATTGCAGTCGAATCGGTAAAAATTGGCTATTTCCCTGAGAATCCCCCTGAAAAATATTGACAAGCAGACCAATATTGGTATAGTGGGACTTGTTCATTGCTTCTTCACTACTTATACATGTACTTTTCGACGAGATCCTGGGCTGACGGTTAGCTAGGAATATTAAGACTTTTCGTGCTGATTAGTTCGACGTGATTTGCCAAAAAATAGTCGACGTGCGAGGAATTCTGTAGTTGACGTAGCACTATTGGTTTAGTGTCAAACGAACTACTTTTTTACTTTTTTGCGAGGGAGATGAGCTCATGAAAAGAGCAAGTTTATTGAGTTTAGTGGCCGTCTTGGTGATGGCTGGCCAATTGACCGCCGCAGACATTCGTTACCAGACGAGTGGCGACTGGTTTGCTACTGTGGCTGTAGATGGATTCGGCTGGCAGGCCCCCGGTCTGCCTGGCGTTAACGATAACGCCCGATTTAATTGGGGCGGCAACACGGTTACGCTAGCCGGCGCTGCTCCAGATGTTAGGAGCCTTCAAATAGGCGTGGATGAGAGCGGTACACTGGAGGTCAATAACGGTGGAGTAATTTCCACCACCACCAGCACAGGAAATGGAGATGTGCTTGCTGGAAACAACAATGCCAACGCTACTGGCACGCTGACCGTTAACGATGGTGGAACTGTGAATGTCGGCAGAATTCTGTGGGCGGCAAACAACAACTCTACCGGTTTTATCAATATCAACACTGGTGGAGTTGTTAACGTTGCGAGCCATCTGTGGTGGGGAGTTACTGGAACCGCTACCGTAAACATCAGTGGAACTCTCCAACAAAATGGTGGTATTCTCGGACTGGGCACGAGTAACGCTTCTACTGCCTCTGGCGGTACTGCCACAGTAAGTATTTTGGACGGCGGGCTTATGGCGCTGAACAATATTTCCGGAAATCCGGGTTTGCCCTCAATTCAGGCTGGATCGAGCATAGATATTAGCGGCTCCGGTCAATTGACCCTTCCTGGTGATTTTGAGGGCCTGCTGAATGAGTACGCAAACGCAGGCAAGATTGTTGGTGATGGTGGATCGACTGCACTGACGATCAACCAGACTAAGAACCCTGGCTTCACCACAGCTTACATCGTCCCAGAGCCTGCAACCTTGCTACTGCTGGGCCTAAGCCTTGGAGGAATCTTGATCAGCAAGCGCCGCTAATCGAGAGTGGTTCCTTGGACGTGGCCAAGCCATAGTCTGAAAATCGGGTTGAACTAAGCTATGGCGTGGCTTAGTTCAACCTTTTTTCTTCCTCAGCTTTCTCTGCGAGCAATTTCTGGCGAGTCAGCATGATTGATTCACTGGCTTATCAAGTGCACCTTACAACTAGCAGTCGTCGAATGAAGCTCCAGGAAAAGTTTCAGGTTACTGGCTGAATAATATTTGGCATAACGGAGTACACACCATGAGACGTCGTGACTTCCTCTATCGTACAACAGCACTCCTGGCAGCGACTGTCATTCCGAGCCGATTTCTGGCCGCCAACTCCGGTAAGACTTTGAGAGTGCCACTTGGGCTGGACGGTTACTCGCTGAGGGGAATGAAGTGGAAGGCGACTTCGCTGATCAAGTTTGCCGCCGAGCAGAAGCTTGATGCTGTACTACTCAATGGCCTGAACTATTTCAAAAGCCTCGAAGACTCGCACCTGCTAAGCCTAAAGGAGTTAGCAAATAAGGCCAATATGCGGATCTATGTTGGTGCTGGAGGAATATGTGAAAGGTCGGCCTCCTTCTCAAATGAACATGGCGATGCCAAGATGCTGCTCGCGAAAGGTATTCATGTCGCCAAGACGGTTGGTTCACCTGTCGTCAACGTCCGAATTGGAAGCATCAACGACCGCTACAGCGAAGGGGGTATCGAATCCCGAATCGCCGAATCCATCAAGGTACTCAAAGCACTCAAGAGCCGCGCTCTGGACGCGGGTGTAAAATTCGGCTTCGAAAACCACGCGGGCGACCTGCGGTCAGAAGAAGTACTGGCTCTGATTCAGGAAGTTGGCACCGATGTATGCGGCTCGATGTTGGACCCTGGCAACGCGCTGTGGTCCATGGAAGATCCGATGCAGCACGTTCAGACGCTGGGCCCCTACGCGGTCTGCAGCAGCATTCGTGACTATACGGTGTGGCAGTCCGCAGAGGGCGCTACGTTTCAATGGACCGCCATCGGCGAGGGTTTGATGGACGCTCCAGCGTATGTCAATCACCTGGCAACCCAGTGCCCTGGGGTGCCGCTTTTCGTTGAAACCATTTCTAATAGTCAACGTCCGATCCCGTATCTGGAAGACGAATTCTGGGAAGGCTTCCCCAACCTCAAGGCGAAAGGAATCATCGGCTTCTTGAGGCTGTGTCGTCAGGGGCACGCAATGGACGTTGATAAACCTGAAGCTGGCGCTGACCAAGACGAATTCGATCAACAACATCAACGATCGCAATTCTTGAAGAGTATCGCGTACTTGCGAAAACACTGTGATGCGGGATTAGCGCAACCATGACTGGCGCTACCTAATTACAACCTTCGGCATAAGGATCGCATGTGTTTTCCTCCATCACCCGTCGTGATGCCCTCAAGAAATCTTCCTGGACTCTCCCGAGACAAACGCAATCCTAACACGGGATTATCGAGCCGAGTCTCTCTCGTCGACTGCCGATCGCGTCTAGAAATCTGCCCCAACAACCTTGAAATCATTCTGCTCCGACAGTAGCAGTGAATCTGGCAATACTTATGGAGCGGCTCGCTTCTTGGGGGCCCAATCAAAGTCTTCTCCCTTGATCACGAGCTTGATTTCACCTCTGTTCGGACCGGGTGTTGCAAATGCCTGCGGAGCGGCCGCTTGCAGCTCTCTCTTGATGTGCTTGTATTCTGGATGCAACGCCAAGTTGTCCCATTCGTTCGGGTCCTGCTTTACGTGATAGAGCTCTTCGGCATCATCCGCATAGTGGATGTAGCGCCAATCTTGATTCATCATGGCATATTCTCCCGGTTTCATCCCCGGCAGCAGAATGTCGCGGTCCTTCGCCAACGCCGGATCCTTCAACACCGGCGCCAGTGAGACGCCGTCGCGAGACATCCCATCCGGCACGGCACACAACTGGATCAGTGTAGGAAACATATCCATCAGACTGACTGTCGCATTCACCTCGACCCCTCGAGTAATGCCAGGACCCGACCAGATGAACGGCACATTTGAAGTGCGCTCCCAGAGTGTGTGCTTTCCCCAGTCAAATTTCTCGCCGTGGTGATAGCCATGGTCGCTCCATAGCACTACGATCGTGTTGTCAGCATTTGGCCCCGACTCGATCGCATCGAGCAACCGCCCCAGCATTGCATCAGCGTAGGAGATGCATGCAAGATAACCAAGTATTGCATCATCAACCGCCCCCAGCCTTTCCAAGCGTTTGTGATGAGCGGCGCGTGCCTCTTTCGCCTTGCGTATCTTTGGCGGTAAGTCCTCCAGATCGTCGGTCCGAGAAGGAGGCAATTCGATTTTGTCGGGATCATAGAGATCAAAATACTTTTCTGGAGCATAATTAGGGAAATGTGGGGCGTAGAGTCCGACTGCCACGAATACCGGCCTGTTATGTTTCTTCCTCAATAGATCACAAGCCCACTCAGTGCGAATGGTGTCGGCCATCTTCTCCTCATCTTCATTGAGTACTTTGCCCCACTCCAAGAAGAATTCATTTGCTGGCTTTCGGTCGTGATTGAAAATGCTGTTAGGGTAGGGAATTGGTAAAGCGGGGTCATCCACAGTCCAGCTCTCGAGGGGCCAGCCTCTGTTCTTCTGCTCCTCGTTGCGCAGAAAGAACTCATCCCAACCTCGCCGATCGACGAATCCAGCCGGATGGTGAAACAGCTTTCCTGCACCAAACGTTGCGTAGCCGCCTTCTTGCAGAACTTTCTGCAGCGGGATGATCTCCGGATGATCGTGGAAATAGACCTGTGTTGTGTAGCATCCCGTGGTGCTGGCATGTCGTCCCGTGAAGATGGCAGACCGCGATGGCGCGCAGAAGACTCCAGCCGTGTGGGCATTAACGAAGTTGACGCCCGATCTCGCCAGACGATCCATATTCGGCGTAACAGCTTGTTCGTGGCCCAACGCCCCGACCCAATCGTTCATATCGTCCAACGCGAAAAAAAGCACGTTCGGTTTCGAATCTTCGGCAGATGCCGACACGGAAACCGCAAACAGAAGTTGGATACGAATCAGGGTTTGAAAAAGCTCATTCATGAGTGCATTGACTTTCGACGAGTGTGCAGTTCTGAAAAAATGTCAAAGAGCAATTTACGGAATTTCCTTCGTCCTTGGAATTTCCCCGCGGAGCATTTCTCCTGCCTTGCCGACGAGTCGGAGGTAAAAATCACTTGGCAAACCTTCATAGGTAAGGAACTTCCCTCCGTTGCCTGTCGGTGGCTGGTTGGTGCATTTTAAGATCGCCGTTCCTTCGTCGACTTCGTCGAACATAGCTACGTATAGCATTTCACAACCCGCTTGCTTTGCACCAATGGCCTGCGACCAGAGAAACTTCCCCTTCTGCCTAGGAATGGAATCGAGGTCGCCACCATGAAGATTGTGCCAGCTAAAGCCAGGAAAGACGACTGGCATGTAAGACAACTCGTGCTGGTCGCACCACCGTTGGTCAGGGCGCCAGTGCTTTTTCATATGCTGGGCAACTTCTTCTTCATTACGGTACCTACCAACCGTCCATGGGCTAATCACGTCAGCCAATTTGAGAGCCTCATGCAGTTGCGGATCCGGAATCGCATCTCGTTCTAATTTCCGCCAGCCTGTGGGAACGCCTAGCATCACCGAGAAGCCGTCTTCCTTTAAGGATTCGATCAGTTCTCGACATTCCGCAAGCGAGTACTCGCGAGGCTTGCTTTTGCTGCCAAAACCCATGCCCCAAATGGCAACGATCGGTTTTCGATCATGTTGTTGGTAGGCCGCGTCTTCGGTCAGTCGCATTTCGCTGCTCAGCCTCTGCCAATCGTCACGAACGTTTTTCACTTCGCCAGCTTTCAATCCGGAGAGATCGTACATTATCGCAAACGAGCGACCTGTTTGCTCGGCTCCTTGGCGGACATGGTCAAGCACAGTGTCATAGTTTTGCAGCACCACTTTGTCCCTCAATCCATTGGCAAATCGCTGGAGAAATACTCCGTCAATTCCATAGTCCTGCATCCATCGAAAGTGCCTCAACACAGTTTTCCGATTATTGCTACTGAAGACCTTGGCTGGGCTGCCGTCGGTGTTCTCAAAACCGGTGTCGTACAGTTCATCCGGATCAAACTCGGACAAGTCGGGCCACAGATCGACGGTCACGTTCCCCGGTGCAAAGAGTTGTTTACGATTTCTCGCCCAATGCTTCCAACCAAGCTGCGCACCGTCCCCTTCGCAATTAAACCACCCCTGATAGCCACACATGACTTTGCCCGTGAGCGTGCTACGATCGACGGCGACGCTGCTAACATCGCTTCCGGAGTCTCGACTATTTCCCTCTTCAACCGTCTGATTCAGGTCCATCGTCAGTTGGGCGACGATGTCTGGATACTGCAAATACAGATTTGTTGTCTCACCAGGATCATCGGCAAGATTGTAGAGTTGGCCTGACGGACCACCTGCCACAGGTTCGATGAGTTTTGGTTTTGAGAATCCCCCCGAACCAAGTTGGGTGATTAGCTTCCAATCTCCGCTACGGATTGTCATCATCGAAGGCAGGCTACCAGCACGCATTACGAACTGATTGCGAACGGAAGTATCGTCTGCAGATTGACCGGTTAGTGCAGTCAGGAAATTGAAACTGTCGGGACCGGCACCCTCCGGTAGTGGGACTCCCATCACGGAAGCAAAGGTTGCCAGAAAATCGGTGAAGCATACCAGTTGATCGCTAACAGTGTCGCTCTTGACTCGCCCTGGCCAGCGCACAATCAGTGGCATGCGATGCCCCCCCTCCCAAGCATCCGCTTTCATCCCACGAAATTCCCCCGTAGCGTCGTGCCCCAATCGTTCGGAATCCACGTCGTACCAACAGGGACCGTTGTCGGAGGTGAAAACCAGCAGCGTATCGTCGGTCATGTTGGCTTCTTCAAGCGCTGTGAGGACTCTGCCTATCTGGGCATCGACCATCATCACAAAATCACCGTAGGATCCTGCGCCACTCTTACCGGCAAAATATTCCGAGGGAAGCCAGGGAGTATGAGGAGCCGGATACGCGAGGTAGAGCAAGAGGGGCTTGTTACCATCGTTTGACGCGTGCTCTTGAATCACCTGGATCGCTTCGTCAGTGAACCGAGGTAGCACCTCATGTAATTTAAGATCGGGAGCAATTCCACCTGCTCGCCAAAACTCACCCTGATTCGAATGCCAACCTGGACTGTGGTGGCCTGCGATCTTGTCGGTCGGCGGCGCGACGGCCTCGTTGCCTCGAATATAGAAATAAGGTGGGATATCTGTTGAGGCTCGAATACCGAAAAACGAGTCGAACCCGCAATCAGTAGGACCGCCGGGTAAAGATTTGTCGTAACCGTTCTCTTGGAAGCCAAGATGCCACTTACCGACCATCGACGTATTGTAGCCCGCAAGTTTCGCCAAGGAAGCGATCGTCAACTGATCTGGTTCAATCAACGGCTGCTCGGGCCAGCGCGACACATCCGTCCGAAATGGGTAGCGCCCTGTCAGCAATCCATATCTCGACATGTGACAGAGCGGTCCAGGCGCATGCGCATCGGTAAATCGCATTCCATCTCGAGCTATCGAATCAATGTTCGGTGTCTTAATTTTCGAATGCGGATTGAAGCACCCGGGATCACCGTAGCCCATATCGTCAACCAGAATCACTACGATGTTCGGGTTATCTGCAGAACTACGGACGCAGCAGATCACTAACAAGCTTGTGCACAAGAGTCTCGAGAAAACCTGCGACATGAGTTTCTATTCCTTTGTTTTCCTGGAAGTATCCGTTCTTAGCTTTTACCGAATTCTCGCCATTTGATTAGCCCGCTCGCAGGTCTTGTCAGAAAGTGATGTGTATAATCAAACCATCGGAAACAACACGCGTTCTTTCCCGAATCTGGGCGACAGCCCGACGAATGCCTGCGCCAATTTGGTGCTCTAGGAGAATTTCAAGCCAAACCTTGACGGATAGACCAATATTGGTATAGTCAGGGTATCGGCTGTCTGGCTTCTTATCAAGTGGTTTCTGTGACCTAAGAACATACGAGAGATGGGGATTTTATGATTCGATGCTTCCAAGGGACATTGCCCCTCTACCTGCTACTTGGGTTTACTGGAGTTTGCAGAGCGGATCCTACGGTCGGAGTCTATTACTACCCTTGGTGGGGGGCCGGTCAAGGTGGACATACTTTTGATCAGACACTGCGTGCCCATACAACGCCCAACACCCAACTGCCCGCGGTAGGGCCTCAATATAGTAGCCGAGACGCGAACGTAATTTCAGCGCACATCGACCAAAGCCACCTGGGCAACATCTCAATGTGGTCGATGAGTTGGTGGGGGCCGAATTCGTACGAGAATCAAACCATCCGCAACAACATCCTTCCTCATCCCCGTGCGTCGGAACTCAGCTATACGATTCACTACGAGACGGGAGGCCGCCTAGGGAACCATAACAACCCGAACTATTCAAACTTGATCCCTGATTTCCAGTATTTGGCAACAAATATCTTCAGTGATCCCAATTATATGCGGATCGACGGTCGCCCAGTCGTCGTAATGTACCTGAGCCGTGTGTTCTTCGATGACGCCGCAGGAGCTACAGCCCTAAACAATATGCGTACGACGATGCAGAATCAGTATGGCTACGATCCCTACATCATTGGTGATCATCTCTTTAATTCCGTATCGAGTGGTGTAGCAAATATGGACGCGATAACTAGTTTCGATGTTTACGGACAGGTCTTCGGGGATGGTGTAGTTAATCAAGCAAAAATTGATCAATTAGATCAAATCTATTCTTCAGCTAAAAATGTGGCCAACAACGCTGGGGTCGCCTTTGTTCCTGGTTTGGCACCAGGCTACAACGACAAGGCCGTCAGACCTGGGCATCCCCCTGCCGCCCGGTATTTTCCGAGTGAACCATTTGGTAGTGCTATGGAAGCCATGCTTCAAGATGCAGTCCTGCCAAATACAGATGTGAATATCAACGATCTGATTTTAGTGAATTCGTTTAATGAATGGCACGAAGACACCCAGATCGAAGCAAGCGTAATAGGCCCTGCCACGAATACCGACGATACGCCCGGAGGAATGGAACTTACGGAAGGTAGATTCTATGAGGGCTATGGAAATAAATATCTTGATATTCTCCGCAACGCAACGCAAGCAGCGCCGACAACGCCAGCAGAAATTCGGTGGGGACGCGGTACCGCAACAGGTATGTTTGTCGGGAACTATACGGACCTGGCCAACTGGAATGCGGATGACGTGACTCCAGACCCACCGCGTATCCCCGGTCCTAGTGACAGGGCACGAGTTGATCGGTCTGGCACGGACATGACGTTCAACTCAACGATCATCGCCAATGATTTCTTGTTTGGCGTCGACGAGGCCGGGCAGACGTTTAATCTTGAGGCAGGTGCGGATGTGACCCTCGCATCGAACCTCTTCGTCTCATTTAATAGTGGCGATATTGGCTTCGATGTCCAGACAGGTGCCTCGCTCATTGTTGGTGGTAATTTCTTGCTCGGTCAACACGACGGCAAACAAAACGGCCAGCAGTTCATGAATGATGAAGATATCACGGTGACAATTGCTGGCATGGTCGACAACATTGGGGATGTCATTTTGGGTGATCGGTATGGGCTCCTTCCTGCCACGACTTCAATGGATGTGGATGTCTTGCTCGACGTTACGACGGGAACCCTGCGCACGTCGGATATCAAATTCGCACCGAACGGAGACTTAAGCACCTATCTCGCCCCAGCGAACAGTAACACGATGGGAATTCAGATCGGCGACGACGGCCTGATCGTCATCGTCGGCTCGGACTCAACCGCCAAGATTAATAACTTGATTGCCGATGGATTGCTCTATACGAACAGTGCAACTGGCACCATCCAAGTAAGTTACGACGGGACAGATACCTTGGTCCAAGTCGTGCTCGCGGGAGATTTCGACGGAGATGGTGATGTCGACGGGGCCGATTTTCAAATGTGGCAACGCAACCCTGGTGTGGGGAATTTAAGCGACTGGCAGAACAACTATGGCGTCACCGGAGCCCAAACTGCGCTGAATAGCGTTCCCGAGCCCACAACTCTGGTTCTTATGCTTGCCAGTGCTCTCATCCTGAGTGGATCTGACCGCCGTCAGAATATGTGATCCCTCTCTTTGCTGAGAAAAGTAAGTATTTGCCTTGATTCTAAGTATATTTTGGAGGCTGTTGTGGACAGGAGGATGTTTTTGCCGTTCACCGGCTTCTCGAATCGAATGGAGCTACATCAGGAAATTTAGGAATTTCAATGGGCAAACGCTTGACACATAGACCAGATTTGGTATAGTCAGGACTGAACGCGGGGGTGGCACTAAATCCAGCCACTGAATTGACCGGGCTTTTCAGGTTATTCAAGAACTAGACACTTGGGCCATCGCATTCGCGAAAATGCCGGATCAGGCAATAAGATTCTAAGAAGATTTCAGTTTTTATACGCAACTTAGTTCTTTGGAGTTGAACGAACTTACAGAGAGTTTACTAAATCGCGATTGGCTATCGGGGCAGATTAGCGAACGCGAAACGTGGCGAAGTAACGCCGGCCGACTTTGGCCTACGTCGCTTGCCATGGCTTTTCGAGAAGTAGAGGAGGTGCCAAGCCAATGTATGGCCGTGTTTTTCGCTTTCATGCGAAACTCCCAATCGTATCTTCACTTGGCGAAGCATTGACTTAGAGGTTTGATTGGGTTGTACGAAGGTAGTTGCAACGCAGCTAGCAGAAGTTGTGCGAAATAAGACGAATTACTTTTTTTTGAGGGAGATGCTTTGATGAAAAGAACAAATAATGTGTGCGTATTAGCAGTTCTTGTTGTGGCTGTCCTTACGATGGCTAGTCAATCGAGGGCCCAACAGACTCTTCGATATAGGACCGGCGGTGCATGGGAAAATGTCAGTGACGGAATAACTCCTGGCTGGGGCGTCAATCCTGATCAACCTGGATCAAGTGTCCCGGTCGCCGGTGATGAAGCCCGAGTAAACTGGGCAGGCAGTACAGTTACCTTGGACTATGCGGCTCCAGCTTTCGAAAGACTTCTCATAGGCGTTGATGAGGCTGGGACCATGGAAGTCAATGGTGGCGGAGTCCTTTCAGCAATCCAAGATGTGGTTGTCGGAAATAATAACTTCACCGAAGGTTATATGGATGTAAATGATGGCGCTACGGTGGACGTTGGCAGGATTCTATGGGTTGGCAAGGGGGGCCCCAATGACGGTCCGGGTGACACACTCGGTTACCTTAATATCAACAGTGGTGGAGTGGTGAACGTCGCGAACCATCTATGGTGGGGAGTGAAAGGAACTGCTGAAGTTAATATTAGCGGAACTCTCAACCAAACAGGAGGCATTCTCGGTCTTGGCACGATTAATGCTCTTGATTCGGGAGCACAAGGCGGCACTGCAGTAGTAAACATCCTCGACGGCGGACTGATGGCTTTGAATAACATTCATGCAGGTGGGACTCAGAGTTCAATTCAGCCTGGCTCGTACATTGACATTTCTGGATCGGGCCAACTCACTCTACCCGGTGATTTCGTAGGAGTTCTGGAAGGCTATCGAGATGCCAGCAAATTATACGGCAATGGCGTTCCCGGGGCTGTAGACATAGCCCTCAGTCCTGTTGTAGGTGGCCCCGGTGACTTTAACGATGACGGCGTTGTCGACGGAGCGGATTTCTTGGAATGGCAACGCGACACAAATGTGGGCGCCTTAGCCGACTGGCAAACTAACTACGGTACAACAGGCATGCAGACTGTCGTCACCGCGATGTCTGCCCCAATCATTGCAGCCGTTCCAGAGCCGGGTGCCTTAACATTGATGCTCACCAGTGCCTTAGCGTTGAGTGGGTTTAGAAGAAGATCTTTTAGGTGATTCCAATGCAAACCGTGAATCTGTCCCAGAGCCTTTTTCATCACTCGACCGTGGGTGTCGGCAAGGAATACTTGGATGGATTCAGCTGCGACTTGATTTGACGAGGGGTGCTTTATTTGGGTCCTTCGTATTGATGTTGTATTACACTTGGCCTGTTTATTTATCCTTCATTTCGCCGGAGTCGAATGATGAAACCGAGTTCCAATCGTAAAATGGCCTTTACGCTTGTAGAGCTACTGGTAGTGATCGCCATCATTGGAGTATTGGTTGCTCTACTATTACCAGCTATTCAAGCGGCCCGCGAAGCGGCGAGGCGCACTACATGCGTCAACCAGCTCAAGCAGATGGGCCTCGCCATGCTCAATCATGAGAGCGCGACGGGAGCATTCCCTACGGGCGGCTCCGAGCCTTGGCACGATGAGGGCGATGCATCGGTAAGTTTTGGCAAAGGCTATGGCTGGATGGTGCAAATACTTCCGTATGTCGAAAATGCGGCATTGCAGAACCTATCGAAAGGATATGGTGCTGGAGATGCGCAGCGCGATCGAGTCGTCCGTGGAACTCCGGTGCCACTTTACAATTGTCCGTCAAAGCGTGGAATCGTGATTAGCTACGAAGGGACTTTAGAGAATCCGGATGCCTGTCTAGAGGGATGCGCACTTACCGACTACGCCAGCTCGACGCCTGCCAACCTACTTGATGTCAGCCGTCCCAGCTATGATCCGTGGTTCTGGCAAGGCATCACACATGGCGACGTGCTAAGTGCTGCCCAACAAGAAATCAGATTCAAGAACAATAAATATCCCGTCAGCTATCAGGGCGTGATCGTGCGGACAGGAATGTCAGATCCTTGCAAAACAAGGAACATCACCGATGGTCTCTCGAATACGATGGCGCTTGGCGAGAAGCGACTTTTTACCAACTTATACCAGATTGGAGCTCCGTACGATGACATCGGTTGGACCGATGGCTGGGACCCGGATATTGTTCGTTACACGGGCTACCAACCAGGCCCGGATATAGAACAGCCTGCTAAAGAGCCACAGGGCTATGGGTTTAACTTTGGCTCCTCTCACCCAGGCGGGTTAAACGCTGTCTTCGCGGATGGCCATGTGACTCAAATCACCTACGATATCGACTTAATCGTGTTTAATGCCATGGGCGATCGTCAGGATGGTTTGGTCGTGGATTACCAATAGTAGGCTACGGTCGTTTCGCATTAGTGGAATTGAGTGGCGGCCCGAGATCATCACAGATATCTGGATGAAACTCGAGGAGAATTACCTTGATGAACAAGAAGCTGATCGGGAGGGTTCATCATGGCTCTCTAAAAAAGCAGACGTCCGGTGAAAGCGCCTTTACGCTGGTCGAATTACTAGTTGTGATTGCAATCATCGGTGTACTCGTTGCCTTACTACTGCCTGCTGTCCAAGCAGCCCGGGAAGCAGCGAGGCGAATCCAATGCTCAAATAACCTTAAACAGCTTGGATTAGGCGCACTTAACTATGAGTCGGCGCGTGGCTACTTCCCTATCAGCTATGGGACTGGGTGGGACAATGCCGGGGGTATTGATCAACCAGGGGCAGGCTGGATACTGAGTACACTTCCATACCTTGAGCAGCAGTCCCTCTATGATCGTTTTGCTGCGGCAAGTGCCTTCGAGGGGAAGATGCCAAAAACTAATATCTGCCCAGATCGGCCGCCACGGCCCCGGAACGCAGGAATTAGCTCAGCTCCGGCTTGTGATTTAATGGAGATTCAATTGGCTTCCCTCCATTGCCCCAGCGATGACGCTGAAACCGAAGAAGAGATTCCTCCCAATTGGGCAAGAAAGGTAGCAACTACAAGCTACAAAGGGGTTTTGGGAGATACCTGGCTGGGCTCTTCGGGTCAGTCGGGAAGCGTCTTTCACAACAACAGCGCTCGGTATCCTAGCGGCAATTACGACACCATCGACCCAAGATATTCGGCGAGCAATCCAAGAGATTGCCACCACGACACGCGCTGCCGAGGGATTTTCTTTCGTCAAACACTCCAAGAACCTATCAAGATTGGCTCGATTAGCGACGGCATGAGTAACACTGCCATGGTTGGCGAGGATATTGTTGCACTCAATGGTCATTCCGTGGCCTTCTACGCTGATGGCGACTGGAACAGTTGCAACATTCCGCTCAACTATGGAACGAACACTCCCAACCCCACGGCGTTTCGCAATGATTGGTCTAATGCTCGTGGTTTCAAGAGCAGGCATCCTGGTGGGGTACAGTTTGTTTACGCTGATGGTTCGGTACATTTTCTTGATGATGCTACTGACCATGGTCTCTTTCGCGCGAGTTGTACGCGGAATGAAGGAGAAGCACTGTGATTGGACCTCAGCATGGGCCTGCGCGGTGTAGTAGTTCACTCTACAAGAGTGTTGGGTTCAGTTCACAACCTTACGCAAGAGTATTTGGCACGACCAGAAGCTTGACGCCTCCCAAGCCGATTTGGGGCGAAACATTTGCTGGGACCATTCGCTTGAGCCTCGTTTTTCTTGCATTGTCTCTAGTTGGGTGTGGACAACGATTGCCCTTTGTCTCGGGAAGCGTGGCGTTGGATGGTGAACTTGTGCGTGGTTCTGACAACTTGCAGTGTATCGTCCTTTTCTTCCCCGCGAATGGAAATGGTGCCCCAGCGATTGCGAATGTAGACGGATCAGGCAAGTTTATTCTGGAAACAGGCTCCACCAAGGGTGCCCTAGAAGGAAAGTACGACGTGGCGATCAGCGTGTCCGAGATTACTCCCAGTAAGGATGGGGGGAATCCCCATATTCGACAATTGGCTGCAGAAAAGTACGCGGACCCAAGCACATCGGGTTGGACTGTTGAGGTTGTTCCAGGTTCGAACGAATTTGATTTTGCAATTGAGAAGGGAGACCAGAATCTTAGGCGGTCGAATAAAGATGGATAATGAACGATGAAATTGCCTTTTAGGTAGCTCGCCAATTCTTGAGGACCTGGTTGCGGTGACTGTACCCGGTAGCAGTTTATTTGGTAATGGTTGGAGACTCAACTCACTGGCAAGTCTGTGTGTTGCCTTTCGTTTGCTGACGACAAACAATATGAACGGGACTGCTTCGATGAATTGGAATCTTTTCAGCAATCTTCAAAAAGACTTTCGCCGAAAGCGGCTGCAAGGCACAGAAGGTTTTACACTAGTCGAATTACTAGTGGTGATTGCAATCATTGGCGTGCTAGTAGCGTTGCTGCTTCCCGCTGTACAATCGGCACGTGAATCAGCTCGGCGATCACAATGCCAGAATAACTTGAAACAGATAGGATTGGCGACTCAGAATATTCAGAGTGCGAGGGGAAAGCTGCCTCCCCAGTTTGGTTGGTTCGGTAGCGAAGAGAACGGGAGTTTCGGCACATTCTTCTTCCACCTACTGCCATATGTCGAGCAAACAAACCTCTACGAAGTATCGCGCATCGAGACAACTGTCGACCAGGACTACCCCTGTAGTTACACCCAACAACAGGGTTCACACGACAGTCGACGGCAACTGGGATGGCAATCTGTCGATGTGTATAATTGTCCAACGGACTCTTCTCAGCCTTATGTCGAACCAAACTGGGGGTGGGGCGGGAGTTGCTACGCATCTAACTTCCAAGTCTTTGCCTTTAATACCGATCCAGCGAGATTGACTAATACGTGTCACGAGCGGAATCTTGCTTACTGGCGGGGTGAAGCGGAGCTCGGCAAGACGATCGGCGATGGCGTTTCGAACACGATCTTTTTCGCCGAAAAGTATGCCAATTGCAATTCGACAGGTCCATATCCGGCTGGCAAGGCCGATGGTGGAACCATGTGGGCACGCTGGGACTGGCTTGACTATTGGCAGCCAACCTTTGCCGCTTTTATCCAGGGCAATCAGTCGATGTTTCAGAGCAGTCCGTGGCCGCACGAACGAGAGAGTCTTACAATTCCAGGTCCTTGCAATCCACGACTCGCCCAGTCCTCGCACCCGGGAGTTATGAACGTCGGTATGGGCGATGGTAGTGTTCGGACTCTTCAGGAAGGAATGAATGGTGATACATGGTGGGCATTGTGTACGGCCAATGGCTCGGAAGTTGTGGAAGTACCTTGATGGCAAACAGCATTCTAAGTAAAAGCCGTATTTCACTTCGTCGACATTGGCCAACATTCGTAGCCATCCTGCTCCTTAGTATGGTGACGGGTTGTGGGCCAAAGTCCGCGAGAATCTCTGGCAAAGTGACCCTTCAAGACGTGCCGATCACGACTGGCACCATCGCCTTCATCAGCAAGAATGGTAAAGTAACCTCCGGAAACATCGAAAATGGAAACTTTGTAGTAGTTGGGGCCCAGGTCGATCCCAACACATCGGTAACTGTGACCTCCCACACTCCGTCCCCAATGATGCAGCCACCTCAGGGTCCCATGAAATCTGTATCCGACGAGCCGCAGCTAAAATACGTACCGATCCCAGATCGATATGGCAATTCAGATTCCAGCGATCTCAAGTGCGAGGTGGTTGAGGGTGAGCAAAAGATCGATTTCGATCTTCAGCCATGAATTTCCATCTGATATGCTATGAATTCAATAGCGTCTGTGCTGCAAGTCACTTTTCACTTCCCCATCGTATAGAAATGCAATGGCTTGGTTTTTGTCTAGTACGAATTTGGGAAGGTATAGCACCAAATTCAGAGTCATACCGGAAGAAGTACCTCTTTTGAGCCTTCTGAAACTGTAAGTAGACTTCTCTCTCTTAAGGTTACAAGGGAAAGATTTGCAAAACTAGAAAGACGTCTTTCCTTCTATCTTTTTTTCATACTCCCCCTACCCCACTACACGAAAATACTGCCGAGTTTTGGCAACGAATAACAAGCCTTGCAATCCTCGAAAGTTGTGGATCACTGGTATTTATAGCGGATTAGGCGTTCTTGCGTTTTGGCGTCGGTGGCTTGAGTGCGAAACCTCTAAATGGGAGCAGGTGAACTAGTACGCTATGCCGATGGTACCTGAAGCCCCCCAACCGGGATTAAAATCTGGCCTCAATCCTCTGGCGAATTCAGTCGTCAGATCGGCGTTGGACGTGAGCAACTCAAGTGTCCTTCTGTCGCTCTAGACGAGTCCAAACCCGACATGATTCGCAGTCGATAGCCATCATCGATGTGCCGACACCGCAAGGGAGGGTGGGGACAAGATCGAAGGCGAGTGATGCAATCGCCCTGCCCTGCTTCTTAGCTAAGCGGATAAATACCCGCTTGCCATTTTGCCGATCTCTGAAGTACCCGTAATCTTCGAGAAACAATGCAATGCCGTGCAAGGGATTGCAAAGCACATTGAAAGTGAGTAAAGTACTATAGATACAGAGGAAAACGTCAATAGTGCCATTGCACTAGTCTAGATTCACACCGTAGAGGTCACAAGTTCGAATCTTGTGTCGCCCATTTGAACCCCTGCACTTTCTTGCACATGGCTGAAATCATAAAAATGTCTCTGAAAACCTCTAAAGAGGCGGATTTTTTAGAATAGATAGAATCTCTTCTGATCCATTTGCTATGCCCGAAAGATTTTTCATGAATGAGCGATTTTGCCAAGACTTCGTTATTCTACTGGTCATCTGCAACTTGGCGTTGGCTGGGTGCAGTTCAGGTCCTACGGCAATCCGACCAGTGGATATTGACGCAGATCAAGCTGGCGATCAGGCGATCGAGTTCTATGACAAGGATGGCGATGGCACACTCAACGTGGATGAATTAGCGGCTGTGCCCGGAGTCCTAAAATACTTAGATAAATACGATCAAAATGCTGACGGTTTGGTGTCTGGCGACGAGATAACCGAGCGAGTCGAACTTTGGGACGATCAAGCCATGGGGATCCGTACTCTCGATGTCGAGGTTACGATTGGCGCTCGGCCATTGCAAGGCGCCGAAGTGCGATTCGTTCCCGAAAGCTATTTGGGGGACGGCCCGAAAGTTGCCAGTGGTACGACCGACTCCAAGGGCTTTGCCAAGATATCCGTAGCGGTTGATGAGTTGCCTGATGACTTAAGAAAAGCGCGAATGCGAGGTCTCTTTGGTGGCACCTACAAAATCGAGGTCACTCATCCTACGCTGAAAGTTCCTGCAACCTACAATACTGAGACAACTTTGGGTGAAGAGGTGGCTCGCGACACTATTGGAGACTGGCTCGTCTTGAAATTAGACAAGGACTAAGTAATACCTCAACAACCTCGGTGCTATCGCTATAGTCATCCAAACAGACAGAAATATTAGATCCTTTGGCTCTGGAACACTTTCAAGACTCGGGGGCCCTGACGAGCCATAGTAGTTCTGCCATATCTCGCGGTCAATTGCGTCTACTAGCCCGTCACCATTTGCATCTCCCTGGTGAGCGAAGGCACCTCCGGTGAGATTGAAGCCGCGTTGCCAACGTAGAAAGTCCGCTCCATCGACGTCGCCATCGTCGTCAAAATCGCCGATGGCAGGTCCCGTTGGGAACGGTCGCGTACCCTTGAGACCCGCTGGATAGCTGGCTCCTTCAATGAATGCTGTCCAGAGATCACCTGAGTTGCCCACCGGATTGCCAACTCCCTTCCAATACTCCAGCGAGTACTCATTCCAACCGCCATAATCTTGATTGTGGACAAACCAACTCATTGAAATGATGTTGTGATTGCCAGGCGTCTGGTTCCAAGCGTGAACATCCGCAAAGGAACCGCGAATGAAGTCTGCGGTGACTGCCTCATTGATAGCCTGATTGCCAGTTGTAGCCGTAGAGCGGGCCCATTCGGTTATGTAGACTGAAGTATCGTGTTCACCATAGGAATCGATAACGGCCAATTGAGAGACAAAGGAATTGTGAAATTCTGTCACGGCGTTGCTAGCCGAGGCAAATGGATTGCCGTATGCGTGCAGGCCAAATCCATCGATCCCGCTACCGGGGATCGCTTGAATCGCCTGGATAGTTTGAGAAAGCCAGGTATTGCCTGCCATCCAGCGCACTCCTGCGATCACACCGCCGGGACTCGGGGGTGCGACAAGTACCTCATCTTGAGGTCGAACGGCTTTGATTGCAGTGCAGATTTCATGATAAACTTCGGCGTAACCCTGGGGAGTAATCTTGTTATCCGTCCACCCTGTGCCTTCTCCAATGATGTTTGGTTCGTTACCCAGGATCCAAACATTGGATTGACCGCCCAACGTATTAACCACATCAAGCACGGAATTTGCCCAGTCAGCCCGATCAGGATTCGTCGGTGCAGGTATAGTCTGCCCCCAGTCGTAGTCGATCCGAGTGATGATCGATGCTCCCTGATTGGCATAGATTGACTGGTAGAGGGGCTGAAAATAGTTTGCCCCCCACCATGGTACCGAGTGGGTCAGCACTGTCTCCGTGCTCCATCCCCCTTCAGCACCATCACCAACTTGGGAACCGTTGAAGTCCCACCAATGCACACCATAAAGACTCTCGCCATTAGCCCACAAATCAGAGCCTAAAGGAGGAATCCAAGCTGTAACTCCCCAAATCAGAACTCCTAAAATTATGCGATTTTGTGTCACAGGATGCAAATAAAAGAGTGAAATTCAATTCAATACATGGACAGTTGCAATTTGAGTTTCCAACTAAATTTTACGCTGGAGCGTCAGGCACACGTCGACGACGCGAGTCCAATGCGAATTGAACTCTAAGGCTGCTTGGTACAAATACCGACTTTCACCTCGTAGGTCCTGACCGAGCCTCCATCTGAGCGATGCCCCATCTTGCGATGCACTTCGGGATCAATTTCGTAAGAAACCGTCTGAACAGAGCCGTCTACATTGGCAAGATTACAACCCCCCGGGTGCGCGCTGCCAAAGCGTTCAGAAGCCCCCACGATTCCATCACGGTCTTGCAATGGAAGATAAGCTTCTCCATTCGCGGGATCTGTCTCGTCGTACCACACCGAACGATAGAGATCGTCCTGATAGCCGGTGTACATCGGCCAATCATCAGCATGGGCCAACCCAGTTTGGTAATGTTGCGGTTCAATGAAACGTTCGCCAATGGCATAGGTATTACTCAGACCATCCGTGATTTGACGTAGCTTCAACGCTGTACCGCAAAATCCAATGCCCGTATGTTCGTCTGCAGTAGGATACCAGTCAGAGAGTACGCCAGCATTGATGTTTCTTGGCGAACAATCCATACACCATTTTTCTAGCTCTTTGATATCTCCTGCGTTCTGAGCATAGTCAGCTCTACCGTGGGTCTCTGATAGATAGCCATTCTTGGGAGTGTGCCTCGCGGCATTAGGATAGGAATTGGCAGGTCGACGCGTGGGACAATTCATGACAGCAATTGCAATCGTGTCACGCTCACCCAGGACACGTTTCTTCTGGAATCCATTTGGCATTCCAGCAGCAATCTCGTGGACTGCTTGCTGTTCAATGTAAGGCAACAGATTATAGACCCATCCACCGGGCTGTTTCTCATCGGTTCCAAGATCAGGATCACCTACCCAATCTCCTAGCCAGCCCCCCGCAGGAAGATAGTTAAGCGCCGATTCATGCTGGAGCATGGCGAGAGAAAGCTGCTTGAGATGGTTCTTGCACTGCATGTTTCGGGCTGATTCACGCGCGGCTTGGACAGCTGGCAACAACAGCGCTACTAGTACGCCGATAATTGCGATGACGACTAGCAGTTCCACGAGGGTAAAACCAGAGACTCTCCTCTGAATTATTCTCTGACAGAATCTCAATTCCACTACCTCTCCCTGAAAGTGAATCACCTTGCAACGTCAAATTGACCCAACAAGTTCGCTTAATTAGTTCCTTCTCAATTCCGAGGAATACACTCAGATGAGTGTCGCTTCCGGCAGCGACTCGCGCTACCGGAAGCTAACCCAAATTCTGCATAATTGGATTCAAACTCTAATGACTTCTGCGAGCCAATAAGGCAGTTCCCAAACCGGCCAGCAGCAGGAGGCAGGAAGTAGGCTCGGGCACTTGCACGTCGATTTCCCATACAAGCGGTGAAGTATTCGGAGCGGTCAATCCGTCGTCGACGCCCGTCCACGGGTTATTACCGTCGAAGGGGTCCCGCATCTCTCCCAGCGAATTGTCGACCCCAAAGAATTCAAACTGAATGTTCGTCACGCCCGAGGCGAGTAATCCGCCTTGGTCGTCGAAAATCTCCAGGACTGTCGAATTATATCGAGGCGAAGAGCCAGAATTATTGACAGTTCCCGAGGGATCGGATTGGTAATAGCCGAAGGCGTTGGATCCAAGTAATGGCACAAATCCGCCCAGCGGGTTGAAGTTGGAGCCGTTGTCGGTTGATACGAAAATTCGCGAGGTGGAGAATATGCGCCCGTCACCGCCGTCGTTGCCGGTAAGAATCCTGATCAGGCCGATGTCGCTAGACGTCGCCAGATCGTACTGAATTCGCTTGGTCGGCTGTCCGACGGGAGGAAAGTCATTGAGCAGACCGGCCAAGCCGTTCTGGCCGGAGTCATTCGTGAATACGACCAACTGATCGGCGGGATTAGTATTCGCCGGATGCCAGCCCATATCGCCGGGCAGCTCGGTGGCGATGAGCCCCGAGATCAAGTCGCTGGTTGCGAGCCTCCCGTCAAGATCATTGCTGCCTGCACCGTGGAAGGTCTTCGCGGTCACTGCCGCTTGAGCATTGGTTGCCGCGATGCCGATGGCAAGCGCTGCAAGTATCATTGAAAACTTCATCATTAGTCGTTCTCCCATCTCAAAAGTTACTAGAAACCAGAAAAGAAACACAAAACAGTTACGAAACCTGACAAATCTCTTTTGAATTGCCGACGGGGCAACCCATACGCCTCCCGAGACCCATGGACACTATCAGAGCGGAGCCCAAAATGGCCATGGTATAGGGCTCGGGTACAGAAACACTGGCCGCAGTGAGCGATCCCTGACCGTACGTGCTTTGCCAAACACCCAAGTCCGTCCCGTTAACGTTGCCATCGCCAGTCGCATCTCCGTCGCCAGGCTGTGCAGAACCATCGTTGATCCCATAACCTCGCTGCCATGTCAAAAAATCTTCGCCATCTACATCGCCGTCCATGTCAAAGTCGGCCGACACGCTGGGACCTTCCAAAACATCAATTTCCCAGATTAGTGGTGAGGAAATCGCTGGTGGTTGTCCATCATCGAAACCCGTAAAAGGATTTTCTCCATCAAAGGAGTCTCGCTCCCAACCATCAGCATTATTGTTGGCATAGAAATCAAATTGAAGGTTGGTCACAGAGGAAGCAATTATCGGAGATGCGTCGTCAAAAATACTCATAAAGCTGACAAGCGTTTCTAAGTTCGCAGGAATATCGCCCGCACCACCAGGCCGGTTGATCGTGAGAGGATTATCTGAGGCATAGTAGCCATTCGAGTTAGCTCCCAGTCCCGGAACGAAACCACCTAGAGGCAAGAAGTTTGAACCGTTGTCCGTGGAGTATCGAATCACAACCGTGCAAAAAATTCGACCATCGACGTCGTTCTTATTCCCCGCAAGGATATTAATCTTGCCGATAGCAGAAGGCTGAGCGAGATCATACTGAATTACCTTGGTCGGAACACTCTCGCCAGGAAAATCATTGAGCAGCCCCGTCAAGATATTAGTGCCCCCAAGACCATCCGTAAAGGCAGGCAAACGGTCCGCAGGGTTCGTATTCGCCGGATGCCATCCCTGGTCCCCAGCCAGTTCGGTCGCAATGATGCCTTGAATTAGATCGTTGTTGGACAGCATTCCATCAAATAATGTCTCATCGAAATTGGGGTTCGGACCATGATCAGTAGCCACCGTAATCGCTGCATGCAACTGCGTGGTCGATAATGCAACCACTAAAAAGAACGTCAACGCGATTCCACTTTGCCTGTTCATTTAAGCCAATCTCCTCTCTAGGTGCATTCGAATCATTGCGGTGAAAAGATCTGGTGTGAGCATGGATGTGGCAGTTCAAAGAACTGTCACAACTTGGCAAGGCGCCTTGCTTTCTGAGGACGAGTGATTACCTGAATTAGGCTGCCCAACCAAACTACTACTCTCATAATATCCAAGAACTGTTGCAATATTGTGTAATCTTTTTATGATATTTAGTTACAGGAGCCGAGCCTTCATTTTGCTGATACGCCTAAGACTTCCCGCTAGGTTTCTCCCTCAGGACCGTCGATTTCCCGCTGAGGAAGTAATTAGCCAAAATTGTCGTATTAGCCATGAAAGCTGCTTCCTCAATCAAGAAGTTTCCCAGTAGTCCTGGAGCTTCGGCAGAGATGATGTATACACCTATTCTACTTAGAGTTTTCAGGCATGTCACGCCATTTGTCACGTCTTGAAGTAGCTTTGATCGTCGATCCGGCGAAACCTTATGATCGGCGGATAATCCGGGCAGTAGGTTCGTATGTGACCCAGCACCAACGCAATTGGTCGCTGTATGTTGAGCAGGATCCCATTCTCCGATTGCCCGATTTGCAGGCTTGGGCAGGCGACGGCATTCTAGCGAATTTCGATGATCGCAGAATCGCTAAGGCTGTGTCAGGTAGTAAAGTTCCAGTAGTTGGAATCGGTGGTGGTTATGGATATTACGAAGAAAATCCTTCGATTCCTTATGTTCGCACCGATAACCGAGCCATTGCAGAACTTGCTGCCCAGCACCTAATCAACTTAGGGCTACGGAACTTCGCCTTTTGCAGTGAGCCTCCAAATCGCTCCAATGGTTGGGCTCGTGAGCGGGCCGATGCTTTTCAGAGTATTCTGGACGAGGCCGGGTTTCACTGCGAAGTTTACACAGGGCGATTCGCAGCTTCGAGAAGGTGGCGTGAATCTCAAGCGGAATTAGAACACTGGGTAACTAGTTTAAAACCGCCGATTGGCATGATGGCATGTCGCGATGGGAGAGCCCGCCATGTTATGCAGGCTTGTAAGGAGATAGGATTACGTGTGCCTGAAGATATCGCCATCATCGGCGTTGACAATGACGAAGTCATCTGCGAGTTGGCGAATCCACCTTTGACGAGCATTGAACAAGGTACTAAGCGAATTGGATTTGAGGCTGCCGCTCTCTTAGACGTTATGATGAGTGGTAAAATTCCTGAGGATAAACATACTACCATTCCACCTGAGGGGCTTGTTGTCCGGCAATCAACCGACGTGCTTGCCACTGGTGACCCAGAAGTTTCCGAGGCTCTGCGATTCATACGTCGACATGCCACTGACCCAATCACGGTGCAAGATGTCCTTGATGTGGCCCAGCTTTCTCGATCAACCCTTGAAGCACGATTTCGCGAAGCGTTAAACCGATCTATCCATGCAGAAATCCACCGCGTTCAAGTTGAGTTAGCCATGCGATTGCTCACGACCACCAATATTCCCATTAAGGAAATCGTCAAGCGCGTTGGAATCTCTTCAGTCCAGTATTTTACTGCTGTTATGAGACGCAATACGGGTAAGACTCCCGGTCAGATTCGTGCCGAAACGCAACCATGACTTAGTGGCAGGATGCAAGTCCCAGTTTTTGAGACTAAAATAGACGAAGTTATTCAATGCACCATCGTGAAATTCAGAGTACATTCAGTTAACTAGCCAAAATACCAATGATCTCTAAACTATCTTATCGAACTGGCCTGAGTAGGCTCTTCACCTGCCTCGCATATAGTTGCGCTTTGCAGGCGGCTACATTCTCGTTCGGTGATGAGTTTTATGGACTCAATGCCGGGGCACCGATCTGGAACGGATCCATCCAGTTTACATCTCAAAAAGCGGCACAATTCGCAGCCACGGGCACCGATTCTATACGACTCAATTTCCGACTCGATTCGGGGGCTACTTCTTGGAACACCACGCAATTGAATCTTTATGATGAAGTAATTCAAAACGCAAAAGACGCGGGCCTTCAGATTCTTGGGCTCTTCTCCAATGAAACGGTTTCGGGCGGGCAGTCAAGCTGGAATGACGATCCTGATGGGGACGGTTTCAATTCTTACGTAAGCGACTTTGCCGATACGGCTCAGTTTCTGGTAGATCGATACAAAAACGACATCAAGCAATTCGAAATATGGAACGAGCCTAATGCCTGGTCGAATCCGAATTATCAAAGTGACCCACAGAACGCGGGTGGCACCTACATTTTACCTCGTGTCTATGCTCAGATGCTCTCAGAAACCTACCGTCATCTAAACACTGGCGGGCAAACACTGCTCGATGACTTCAATATCTCGCTTGCCACGGGAGGTCTTCTGGCTCACGATATTGGCGGCAGTTTTAGTACTGCAATGCCTTATTTTCAACAGGTATACGATCAAGCCACAGTCTGGAGCAACTTTCAATCCGATACAGGCGTGCAATATCCCTGGACGGACTTTGGATACCATTTCTACATCAGCCAGGGTGGTCTCGTTACGCAATCCCAACTTTCCAACTATCTTGATGCTGTTCGATCTACGCAAGCTGCCAATAACGATCTTTCAACCATTGCAGTTACTGAATTCGGGTGGCAAACCGTCGGGAGCAATACAGAGCAACTACAACGCGACAACATGGCAACCGCCTACGACTTCTTGGAGAGTCAAAGCTATGTGAGCAGCACTTATTGGTACCAGTGGGTAGATGACGGGACTGGCGCCTGGGGTATCGTCCATGGGAATGGAGTGCACAAGCTATCCTACGATGAGTTTTCTGGAAGGAATAACATTGTTCAACCCGGAGGAACAATTTTCATTACTGAGCATGCTGCCAATGATAATGCTTTGAGTTATTACTTTAGCTCCACCGATATTCTGCAAGGCTTGATAGCCACGGAGCGTGAAGGCGACAACGGCTGGCATTCTGCGAATCCTGCTTCATCGAATGGCTCCTATGATCCCAACGGCCTTCCAGCTTTTACCGACGGAGAGGGAGACATTGGGACCGGCTTGACTGGCCTGCTGAATGATTTCCCTGGCTCTGGCTCTCCGGCCAAGCTGATTGAGTACGAACTAGGAGCAGCATTTGACCTCGATGAGATTCGCATTTTCACTGGTAATAATGGATCTGATGGACGAATTTTATCCACTACCGGGATTTGGACATCTACTGATGGATCAAACTTTGAGTTTCTTGGATACTTCCAATCCGATCCATCGGGATTCAATAACAACAGTAATACTCCTGGTGGACCCGATGGCTCAACTCTCGTACGTATTCTTCGCGACGACGCGCTTGCACTAGCGACTGATATCACTCATTTGAGATTTGATTTCTACGCTGTGTCGAATGTAAATGGTGTGATGTTTGACCCCTTTAACGGCATTAATCCGTTCACAGGTATTGATGACGGCTTTGAGTCCGCTTATGTTTCACCGCTTGTTCGGGAGATCGATGTCTTGGGATCATTGTCGGTTGTCGATAGTGCCGATTTTGATGCAGACAACGATGTTGATGGCAACGATTTTCTTATCTGGCAGCGTAATTATCTCACTGGTGATACACTGGCGGAAGGCGATGCCAACAGTGATGGGCTGGTCAACGAAGTCGACTTAGCTATTTGGCAAAACCAATATGGCATGATCTCTTCCACCGCGAATGCTCTGGAAACCGTACCTGAACCATATGCACTAACTCATATGGTCTTTAGTCTTCTGGCAGGTGGAGCATTCCGAGCGAGAAATACAAGTCGCGTTTTCTAACAGAACTCGTGCCTTTGCTTTTAAGTGTCCAGCAACTGCAGTGAAGTCACGGTACCGTCCATGTCGGCAGCGACAAGAGTATCTATGCCATCAGTTCCGATTCCAGAGAGACAGTATAGACGGGGACTAATCGAATACTGGAGGGTCTGCAGACCGGAATCACAAGCGAGAAGCGTTAGGATTCCAGTGTCGGAGAGCACTGCCACCTGTCCAGCACATTCAACTGGTTGATTCGGCACTCGCCCCGTCGGCACTTCAGCATCCCAAATACGATTGCCCTTACGATCTATTCGTACTAAACGGTTGTCGAGGGTTTTTGCATACAAGGAGTGATCTGATTGACCTGCGGCAATCGAAGTCACTTTGTCTTGGAGGACCGCTTGAAAATCGCCATTGAGCGCAAAGCTTCCAAGCATCCACGCACGGTTGTTGGCGAAGAGAGATCCTCCGATAGCGACTATCGGATTATCTGCTGCCCCATAGTAACGGCTTTTAACATCCTGGTGTCCTTTGGGAGACCACGATTTCCAGATAACGCCGCCTGTATTACAATCAACTGCGTAGATAAATCCGTCCCAGCTACTAATAAACAGTCGGTCCTCGAAAACAAGTGGCTGGGCTTCAAATGCATAACTGGTCACTTCTCGCGACCACCGGATTTGTCCGTCGTTGAGACTTATCGCATGAAGCCAACCCGCTCCGTCAGCGAGATATGCGAGCCCTCCATGCACTCCCGAAGCAGCATAGAGTGAGTTAGGAAGCGATATTTTCCAAATACTTCTTCCGTCGGTCGCTCGCAAGCAATGCAACCCTCCGGAAATATTGCCCACCAGTATGCGGTCATCCGCTGCAGTGAGACTATGCACGACTTGACTGTGAGTATCATACGCCCATTTCTTTTCAAGCTTTCGTGATAAGCCGACGACTAGACCTGAGGTGTTGGCAACTATGATCAGATCGTCTTGTACTAGGGGACGGGCCTTAACCCCCGCTCCAAGATTGGCTTCACTGATTAGAAAAGGTGCATCTTTGACGGGGAGCAGTTTGAAACGCTCTGCAGTCGTGATGGCTAGCCTCTTCTTGCCCCGAATGCGAGCCGATACGAAATGCCAGCCTGGGCAAAGATTTTCAGTATCGAGCAAGATGTTGTTGGCATTTGAGCCCTTGGGAAGTTGCAGAGAGTGCTCCAGGTCACTATCAATCCATATACGTAGGCGTGCATGACGTGGCAATTTAGGAATCTGAACAGGCAGTTGGCCACCTGAAATGGGTTCATTCGGTACTCCCAGAGAATATTCAGAAATGGAGGCTACGTCTTCAAGTTTTTTTTCTAGAAGCGGCACAATCTGGAGCCTTTCGACGGACTCCTTTTCATAGCGGAACATCACTCGGAGCGTGCCGTCTACCATAGTTACGGTGTTGTAGCCCGTGTGCTCGCCAAAAGTCGCGCCTCCATTTACTCGGTCGATTCCCTGCCAGCGTTGGCAGTGAACCGTATGCCAGTGACCGTCCATGATTAAGGCCACCCTACGACCGATGAGTAATTTTGATAACCTGAGCTTATCGAACTCGCTCGCATAGCCTGCATTACCAGAAAGGGGATGATGCATTGCAATGAACAAAAGCTTATCTCTGGGAATCTTTTCTAAATCAGTTGTTATCCAATCAAGAGTACGACGGTCCAAACAAGGCAAGGGATCCAATAGTCCAGAAGAATTGATGCAGAGGAAGTGACAGTCCCCAATGTCAAACGAGTACGAATCGTCGCCATAGGTCCCTTTTAAGAGATGATTAATTTCTCCCCAGGTGTTGTCGTGATTGCCTGGCACAAGGCTAACGGGACAAGCAATCTTAGCTATCGCCTGTTCGAAATCTTGCCAAGCTAAACCAACTGGGCCATATTCCATTACATCGCCAGTGTGAATCGCAAACGCTGGCAAATCCGCTTCTATTCCATAGATCTCCTGAACAACCGGCTCACTACTACACTGGGCGAGCCACTTCAGCGTTTTCACACTGCGTCCATCCTCGTTGTGAACTAGTCCACTTGGGCGAGGATCAATGTGCGTATCCGAGAAATGGATGAAGGAGAAATTCGCACCTTCAAGTTTGCCTGATGGACGAGCAAATTCAGCAACATGTCAATGAAATCGCTTGAAACCGGTCAGTAAACCAAGTGTCATTCCTGAGAGACACGTGGCCAGAAAGTTGCGTCTGCTGTGAGCATTCATTGGACACTCCCACAAGTTGTCGCAGACATATCATGTCCCCGCTTGCAAGTGAGTTGAGCGAAGAGATCACTCAGACTAGTTTATCTCGACGAAAGTCTCCTCGTCAAACTCTCGAAATTCATTGGCATATTGTGCCTCGGCACCCCTTGTCGTGTAAGCGACCGCGTGTGGCCAATTTCGCCGGAACAAGCTGGCTGACGATTGTTGCGAATACAATCAACGAAGATTCGCATTTCGATTAAGTAACTAAACGTACGCAGTCCGCCGCCCTGCCGATCTTCCTCTGCCTTGGTTAATTCATCCTTTAGGCTTGACACGCCCGCAATTTGAATTTCGTCTCCAATCTCCTCATTCGGAATCTTGTGGGCACGTTTCGACTTGTCATAGTGAAACAATTCCTGTTCCGAGGTGATACGCAAGGCACTTTCAGTGCCGAGTAGCAATTCGCCGTAGCTCCCTTGATAGTTGAAGCCTTGATGGAAATCCTGACTGAAGCAAACGATCACATCCCCATCGAACAAGTACTCTACGCTGCATACATCGTAAGTTTTTCGGTTGTCTCGATACAGACTGACCGCAAGATCGCAGACTCTCTGTGGAGGTTGACCAAAGCAAAATGAATTTGCTCGCTGGGGTTGCTTGTGAGAGTTTCAGCGCTGCCAAAAAGTCCAGTTGATGCCAAGGCAACTCCCAATGAACTACCAAGAATTGATCGACGGTCGATTTCCGCCATAATCAATCTCCGGTTCTTATGCACAATATAAAAATGAGAGAAGTAATCTGTTCGATATTACTCCAAGTATTGCAAGCCACTGCTGCTTTTATGGCGACAAGTTAGGGCGTTCGATTGATCTGCTCTTGGAACATGTATGTAACCAAATTTCGTGATTAACCACTCATTAGATGGTTGAGAACAATCATCTCGAGAGACTCGTAATCGTGACTCTTCCTGCACTCTTCGACCGCATTTTGTGGCAGGCTGCGTGCCTTCTCGACAAGCTTCAGAAACACCTGTTTGCTGTTCGCGAGGTGCAAGTGAGACGTCTCTTGCGACTGAGTTCGCATGGCTTTGACGTCCAATCCGACAAAGCGCCCTGTACGAGCATAACCTGCTTCTTCCAGCACGCGCACCTGATTAAAGGCTGCTCTCAAATTCACACTGCCAAAAGTCTTGTCCTGATCGAATTTTAGTCCGTTTTGATCGTTGAGATGAACGCTCCAAAGTTTGTCCATTTGTAAAGCGAACGCCATTTCATCCGAGGGGTCGAGTCCAGTAAGTTGCGCATGGGCAGTTTCGATAAGTCCTCCTACCCGCGTTGGATCACTGGCTTGCCCTGCTAACGCCAGCGCATGACCGATCGTTGGCAAATACGCCTGGTCGACCGGTTCATTGGGTTTCGGCTCGATTGCAATCCGTAAATTAGATTCATATTCAAGTAGCGTATTCACTGCTTCCAACAGCCTCGAATAAGCTGTACGGGCACACTTAGCTTCACGAATGTAGGTACCTTCTCTCGCACCCCAGAGCACCAGCAGATTGACTCCCAACTCGTTTGCAATGTCGATGGCCTGTTTACTACGGTCCAGCGCCCACTTTCGGCACTCAGGGTCGTTCGCAGTGTATCCGCCGTCGATTCCACGAGGATCTTCCCACAACCGAGGAGCAACAAACTCAGGCACTAAGCCACTGTCGGCTAGTAGATTTTTGAGTTGTCTCGCCTCTGTAGAGATTTCAATGGCAGATTTACTGTCAAGATTCGGCACGGCGTCGTCGTCGTGCAACTGTACTCCTTCAAATCCAAGCTCTCGATAGATCTGCAGTTTTACGGCGAAGGCAATCTCGTTGCGCGTGGCAGGACCAAATGGATCGGCGCCGCCATGAATATTCCAAGGACCGAAGGAAAACCGATACGGCTCACTCATTCCAGCGAACTCCTGGTGTCAAAAAATGAATCTGATGCAGTTGAGGTTGCAGAGATAGCAATGGTATTTTTTTCCGGAGAAGAGATTTCAGTAATTCCTGCAAGTTTGGCAGCTTCAGCAAAACTATATAGTCCTTGAGAATCGCCAAATCCTGTCACACAGCATGCACCCGCCGCTGCTGCCAGCCGTCCCGAACATCTCGCCCTATTTCTTTGCGACTTATATGTCTGTCATGTTAATTTGAAGAATTGGTTTGTCTCTACGCGTCGCGTCTCGATTGTGATACTATCGTATCATATTCTCCCTTATTGGTCTGAATATGTGCTATTATCACACTTAATCAAAGCGTATGGCATTTCAGCAAAGCAATTACCAATTCCTTTGGATTCTACTCAGCACTGGTAACTTGGCAGCGAAACTCTCGAGGACTTTGTCCCTTTAAGCGGCGGAAAATCCGATTGAAATGAGATAGGTTTGCAAATCCGGATTCGAATGCGATGTCACTCACAGCTTGATGGCCCATTAACAGCTTTTGGCAAATCGCATCGATGCGGACCTCGTTTATGAATTCAACGAACGATCTTCCTGTGTAGTTTTTGAATTCTCGAGAGAAAGTAGCTCGAGACATATGTGATAATTCTACCATCTCCTGTAATTCCAATGTCTCATGATATCGGTTAAGAATCTCCAGGATGACTTTCTGTATCGCGGGAAAATGCTTTGTTGCATCAGATGCGCTGTATGACTTGCTTGAGATCCGCTTGCCTTGGTAGCGACTCAGAGCTTCAAGCAATTGTAAGAAACTGCCAAGCCTTGCAAGGCGATCTTGTGCTATCATCGTTTCAATAAAGTTACGAGCTTCATGAGCAACCTCAGTGGGAAATAAGATTCCTTGATTGTAGCCCTGCCAAAGTTTTGATAACTTCTCCCATTCAGGGGCAGCTCGCAGCGGCTGAGACTTGTCGATCAGAAACTGTAAAGCCACGCCGCGAGATTCGTTGGGACAATTCCAGCAATGCGGGACATAAGGTCCGAACAGTACCAACTCAGGGGCAGTGACTGGCAAGATGCTGTCACCTACAAAACGAGTACCTTGGCCACTTTCAAATAGGGTCAACTCGACTTCTGCATGCACATGCCAGTTTTCACCATGGCCAGAAGCGTGCCTGCGTTTGTTCAGCGGTCCGACGACTTGAACATGTGAAATGGATTTTGACCAAGCGAGCAACCTGAATGACTCGGAGGCATGATTAATGTGCTCAACTATCAAAACCATCGAGTAAGATTCCCTGAGAAAGTTGTTTTATCTCGGGCCGATGCCTAACCGACCATGCGGCAACATTATAATAGTTGTAACGATTGGATAATCCTAGAGATTACCCTCGAGTCTGTACTTATTAGCAGCAAAAACCCGCTCTGTACAAATAACTTGCCACGACGGCGTCCTGCACAATTCGTCTCAAGAGTTATCACTAGTAAAAAAATAGGATAACTCAATGTTCTCTGGAATATGAAGCCACCCTTCAAGCAGTGAGAACATCTGTAGCCGTCGAGTTATTCGCATTCGACGATCAAAGCTTGTAGACGGACTCGTCTCAATCGGTCGAAGTACAGCTCGACCTCTCGGACGCTGTAGTCTCCTTGAGAGCCCAGAGGATCAATATCGACATCGGTGAATTGAGGCCCAGTTCTGTGATTACTTCGCGTTCGGAAACGAAGATTGTTGCACCTAGTACTGCAAGTTGGATTGTCGCAAACGTTGATTCTGAAAAATGAGACGGTAATACACTAGCAAACCCAGCATCTGGCTCGTTCTAAAGGATCAAACAGACTCGGCTGGCCTGCCCCCTGCCCTTCCAAGCGTAAATGCAGCTGAGCCTTTGCAAGGAATAGGAACGCTTGCAATACTCGAAACATGTGGTTCACTAGTATCGAGTAGCTTCCGTTTTCAAATCGCTTAAAATCAGTCTATTCGGAAGGCATTTCGAAATACCTATCCATCAAAGGGAGGGAGTATCATGAAGTTATTGCGCTACGGTGATGTCGGATCTGAAATTCCAGGCCTGCTAGATAGTGAAGATCAAATTCGCTCACTTGTAGGAGTGGTTCCCGATCTAGCAGGAGACGTACTTTCCGATGAGTCCCTCGAGAAGATTCGCAAACTTGATTTCGGCAAGCTTCCATTGGTCGAACCAAACGTTCGCTTGGGTCCCTGCGTTGCTGGGACAAGCAAAGTCATCGGCATCGGGCTCAACTACGCCGACCACGCTGCTGAGACAGGTGCCGAGATACCGACGGAACCGGTAATCTTCATGAAAGCTACAACTTCGATTTCAGGTCCAAACGACCACATCGAAATCCCTCGTGGATCCGAGAAAACGGATTGGGAAGTGGAACTTGGGGTCGTAATCGGAAAAAAAGCCAAGTACGTTTCTGAGCAGGACGCACTTTCCCATGTGGCCGGCTACTGTGTTGTCAACGACGTTTCGGAACGAGCCTTTCAATTGGAACGTTGTGGTTTGTGGGACAAGGGCAAGAGTTGTGACACCTTTTCACCGTTGGGTCCTTGGCTGGTGACTCGCGATGAAATAGGTGATCCACAAGATCTTCGTCTATGGCTTGAAGTCGATGGCCACCGCTATCAGAATGGTTCCACGAGCACAATGGTATTTGGTGTGCAGACGCTGGTGAGCTATGTCAGTCAGTTCATGACGCTCCTGCCAGGTGACGTGATCACCACCGGTACACCTCCTGGTGTCGGAATGGGGCAAAATCCCAAGGTGTTTCTCAAACCAGGTCAAACCGTTCGGTTGGGGATAACTGGCCTCGGAGAACAAGAACAGCAAACCGTCGCGGCAAAGTAACGTTTTCCACCTCCTCGACGTAGGAAGTCATCATGACAAGACATCACTCTCCTTCTTTATCTCGACGTCAGATGCTCACCCGTTCCACCGGAGGAATACTGGCCACTAGTACATTTTGGCAACTTCAAGCGGCATTTGGTGAAACGGGTCAATCGCATCACGTTGCTGCGGTTCGTAATCTTGGAAGTCAATTTCAGGATAACCCTCTAAGGGTGACTGGCTTGGATTGTGCGTCAAGCATCGTACTACCATCGGGCGAATCGTTCTGGGTTTTTGGCGATACCATTGAGGGCCCGTTCGAGTCGATACGTGGCCTACCACTCGCGGACAAGCTCTCAAACACGGCGGCCATCGCACCCAAGCAAGACATTTCCGACGGAATCAAAAAGTTTAAGTTTCTTACCCAACCAGACGGCAAGCGGCCTTTGCAGATCGTTCCCTATGCCTCCGATGAAGATCCTGCAGCGGAACGTATCTGGCCAATCCATGGTACCTGTCGAGCTGAGAAGCTCTACCTATTCTATCACCGGATATCGCTGATTCCTGGGGTCGACGTCTTTGAAAACTTCCAATTGGATGGCATGGGCATTGCGCAGGCTAAAACAGGGGATTGGAAGTTTAAACGGTTGTCGGCTCCCGATGGGACTGATTTCTTTTGGAAAGGCGATCAACCCAGTTTCGGCGTTTTTGTCGAGCAGCAAGGGGACTACGTTTACGTATGGGGAAGCCTCATTACTGGTATGTTTCTAGCCCGCACGCGCCCGGATGAGATTGCCAATCGTGAGAGCTACGAATATCTTGTCACGGCCCCGACTGTAAACGATCCCGACTTGAAACCTATCTGGTCAAAATATTTCGAGCCGACCGCTTCTCTTTTTGACTCGGTACCAAATGAAATGTCGGCATCTTACAATCAACATCTCGGCTGTTATTTGGCTATTCACTCACTTCTACGGGACAACAAGATAGTGATGCGTACAGCCCCTCAGATTACGGGGCCTTGGAGTGAAGCAGAAATCATCTATCGTCCGGATAAAGTCGGAGATGGCGATCTCATCTATGCTGCTAAAGAGCATCCAGAACTAGCAAGGGAAAATGGGAAGATCATTTACGTCACCTTCGTGAATTCGGCCACCTATGTGCCTCAAATGATTGAACTGACATTCAAATGAGTACTCGTCGCACACTCAGCTCACTTTGCTCGGATCCTCTGGTAGTGGAAGATGCTCATACCAAGTGTATTTCAGCACGATGATTGCGGTAACCGACACGGCAGCCCAGCAGAGTGCCTGCCAGTGCCAGTGTCCCACGAGATACATGGGTGCCACATAAGCGCCAAAAATTGCCAGACTCGCTAGCCCTACATTGAGTACCGCATACCAGACACTCTCACCAGGGCTTTGCAACTCTTCTGCCGTGAGACCCGCACGATCACGTATTGGGCCCCACCAGCCGAAGGGTCGGACATTGCGATAGAACTGAATAAGTGTCGACTCGTCAGTTGGGCGTGAGAAGAAAGTACCCAAAATCGAGGCAACCAACGAGATCCCACACAATGCCGGGAAAGTAATGTAAATTGGCGGCTCGATTCCCTTCAGCGACATGAACAACAATGGCATCGCCCCGGCCAAGCCGACTAGGGTGCCTGCAGCATAGCCCATTCCATTGAATCGCCACCAATACCAACGAAAGACGTTGGGAATGATAAACGCCGCACCCAGGGCCATCATGATCCAGTCCCACACCTGCCGGATCGAACTGGCATAGAGCCCAATGAGTGTTCCCGCGGTGACGATTGAAATCGTGGCGACATAACTAGCTCGCACTAGATGCTTCTCGTCAGCCTGAGGTCGGAAAAGTGGCTGCCATAAATCTCGCACAAGGTAGGACGCGCCCGAGTTCACTGTGGCAGCAAAGGTGGACATGAAAGCGGCCAAAAGACCAGCCAACACCAATCCGAGCACGCCGGGCCCCAAATAGGTCGCCAGCACACGAGGCATCACAATCTCGGCATCAACCGATCCAGACCCGTCAACTATTTCAAGCCCCGCGGCAATAGCCAATAATGCGATCCCCATCACCATCGCCCAGCGGACAACGAGGAAAGCGCTCCAGGCGGCTCCTACTTTGGCTGCGTCACGAGGATCACGTGTCGAGAGAAACATCTGAAAATCGAACATCTGCCCTGGCCCACCAAGATTCAACAAGAACCCTTTCGCTACCCAAGCGACTACCAAGAGGCCAAACATATGATAGCCCTGATAGCCAGTTGGCAGGGCATCGACGTTATCTAGTTTCCATTTAGGCCACAGGTTGGTAAAGCTGTCTCCATCGACCGGCGTGAGGGCCGCCAGTACCTCTGGCGTCAATTCAACATAAGCGATTGCTGCGATCACAATACTGGCCACCACTAAGATACACGTCTGCAATACATTGGTGATGACAACTGCTTCCAGTCCACCTAGCAGGGTATAGACCGTCGTAATGCCGAAGACTACGAATGCACAAAGTCGAATATTATCCTCCGGATCCAAACCGGTCTGAACATATTCGGCCGAGAATTTCCCAATACCCTCGAAGCCATACCCGGTGAGTCCAACGAGTGTGATCACCGCCATCAAGGCATAGGCATAGCGTGCCGCACGCCCATCTGCGTTATCCCCGAATCGAGTAATCATCCACTCGGCGCCAGTCATCACTCGTGATCGCCGGACCCATTTGCCCATGTAGGACATGAAGAAAGCGGCCATCATGAAGCCCCACATCCAGTGGTTCCAGACTGACTTCATTCCAAACAAGTAAATCAGTGTTACCATCCACATGGTACCACTTATGTCAAAAGTCGATACCGATCCCGACATGGCAAGAGCTAACCAATGAATGCGATGTCCCCCGAGAAAGTAGTTGTCCAAGCTTTTGGATGCGCGTCGTTGCTGCCAAACTCCTATTCCGATTAGTGCGACGAAGAACAAGAAGATGATGACGGCATCGAGAGTAGACACAGAGGTTGGTCCTTTGGGGAAAAGCTGTCGAAGACGGTGGACAAACTTTACTTTTTTTCTTTGGTCTCAGGTAAATCTACCTGCAGGAAACGGGGAAAGTATAAGTCTAGTCCGTCAAACAGGTGGTTAATGTCGTAAGTGTTAGAGCAATAGGTCAAAGCCAAACCTTCCGAAGCCAACTCCGGATGTGCTTTCGCAGCATAGAGCATACGCTCAGAGTCATCGATCTTGCTACTACCTGGTATTGTTTCTTCGGGACTGTAAAACTCTTCAAGCGCTGTCCAGGGGCCAGTCAGTGAAGGCGCGGTCCTTAATGCAATAGGTGTCAACGGAAAACCCGAAAACTGGACTTGGACGTAGCGGTTCATCTCACGGGAAAAATGTACCGTGAATTCCGTTTGACCCGATTCGAAGACCGGTTCGGGCAATTCGACTAGCTTGTCCTGAGCGACCCAGTCACTTGTTGAGCCTGTCCACCACTCAGGACTAGATAAATCACCCTCTGCTACATCGACCAGTCGCCATCGAACCAAATAGACATCATGCGATTCACTTGCCACGCTAAATGCGACCAAATGCTCGCTGTCTTTGATAAGCGTTGCTGACCCCACCAATACGTCAAAACGATTTTGCGGACAGTCCAACTTGCGGATTTGCCACTGGTCAGGAGGTCTCTTAATATTGTCGATCAAAACTGCGCCCCACCCCGTTGTTTCGAATGCCATCTTTTTGTTGGCGTTGCGGGCGCGCATCAACAGCATGATAATCTTTCCGTCGACTACCAAGGAACCACCCGGCCAAAAGAACTCCTCAGCTTCGTCGGCAATAAATGATCGCGGCTTGCCTTCGAACTCTTGCCAATAGGCTTTGAATTTGGCACTCGTGGGATCGTATCCTGATTGAATCCCGATGCTATTGCGGACCATAGTCGTACCACGGCGCTCACCGGGGACTGTTGGAGCCACGAAACTATCTCCAAAGAACCAGGCAACACGCCCATCTCCCAAATCGAGCGAATAAGCGTCATCACCTCCCAGCCAATTCGGATCGCGATGGAACAACACATCCGCTTCCGGCCAGGCAGTGGCCGATAATTCGCTTCGCGTAACAGTACCAAGTATCTCATCCACATAATTGCCAACCAGATCGGCCCAAATCTGCCCGTGCTCAAAAAGGCCCTTGGGGCTGAAATGGATCCCGGCTCCCCCCAAGTCACGCCGATCCCCGATGAGTGTATCTGTGTCGGGGCCTTCTAACGCTATGCCTTGTTGCCAGAGTTTCGCTTGGGCGTTTCGCACGGTATCGAAGCTTGGCTTTTCCGGATTGTGATAGGAAGCCTGCGCTACAAACCACGGGATATACCAACCTGCTTGAGCTCGGGAAGAGAGGATCACGTGTCTAAGTTTTTCATAGTACTCCTCTGAATGCATTTCGACATCGCTTTCGCCTTGATGCCAAAGAAGCGCGCGAAATCCCAGCGGCCCCAGTTGATAAATGCGTGTCATCATCCAGGGAAACAAGTCACCATCTGGCTGCCACTGATTTACGCTTGTGCCGCCGTAGCCGGTGGCTGCCACGCCGATGGGAACTCCAAACCTTTCGTACATCGCATCACCAAAAGCGGGCCAGAAGCTACCTCCTTGGCTCTTGTCAGCTACGCCAGGCTGCGGGTCATCGGCAATTTGCCAGGCTGTGCCACTGAAGGACGCGACCATCCCCGTTTTTTGCTGTGTGCGAAACTCGCCGCTGTTGGTCGAGTTCGACTGCCCAGCTCCAACGAACACTTCCCCCACACCAAGAGCCTTGATTTTCTCGGCGGCCAATACTTCACCCTGTTTCAGTGCTTCTATTTCTAGTGAATACCAACCACCGGCAGGGAGATGCATCATGGCTGAGAAACTGCGCGTTTCAGGTATCCATTCCACAGATTGCCATTTGCCGGGTAGCTTGCCATCCACTGACTTACCCTTAAAGCGAACACGAATGGAATCAGGGTTTGTTGTCGTGTGCCCGCTCAAGAGGATTGTCCCCTCAGAAACACTTGTCCGTTGAAAAACTTGATGCTCCTGAGGCGAATAGAGTTGGAGCTTAGCTTCTGTCAGTTTGGGAACAAGTGCGAAAACTTGCGAAAGACGCTCGGAGGACACCTTGCCGACGGATAACTTGAGAGACTTCTCTTCTTTAGGATCTAGCGATACCTGGCATATCTGGTGAGGGCCTTGCCATGGTCCCCATAACTTGTCGCAACCATTGATGCTGAGCTGTGCGTCTCCCGCTACCACTACGACCTTAGTCCACTGCTCATTGATCGGCAGCGCAACCGCCACACCGGCCTGACTGAAGGCGGATTGCACATCCCTTGAAAGTACCAAGAAAAATACCAGGGAACTATCGGATTTGTTCGTCAACTCCCATGTCATCTCCTTTTCACCAAATTCGTAGCGAATCGCAGCGGTCTCATTGCTGGCGGTAACAACGTTGTCTGCAACCTGTTCAACCGTATTGAGCTGTAGTGGGCCACCAGCGAAAAAATAGGTTCCACGGGAGATCGACACACCTGGCGCTAGAAATTCTTGGTCACCAATCCTCAAGTTAGTCAAACACCCGTCCGGTGCGATCTGAACCTCGTACTGGGTGCTCGTTACTTTCAGTGGGCTGCGTTCCTCACGGATAACTACATCGGCACGCGCCTGCAGCAAGGCAAAGGCCCAGATCACTACAATCGCCATTCCGCTAATACTTCTCAGCGCCATCTATTGTTTCGTCCTCTCGTTAGCGCCAATTCGACGACAGATAAGTTTCTTCCTAGAGAAGTCAAGCAAGTCCACGTAGTATCTCGGCAAGCTACAAAACCCACCAGGCACTTCCGGATCACACTCTATCGAAAGCTCATTGTAATAGAACCCGATCGAACTGCCAGCGTAGATGCGCGACACGGTAAGCCACAATCTCGTAGCCGAACCCAATACCAATCTCGACAACAGCCAATTGTTACAACATTTAGACGGGGTCACATTTGCTACTGCAAATGACCAGCAGTTTTTATATTTGGTTTGACCTAAGGTAAAGGATTAGCAATAATCTAAGTAGCCAACGCAAAGGAGTTCTCTTTCTAAAAACTGCCTGCGCGCTCTGCTTTATTTCGCCGTTTAGCTAAGAACGTCTTGCTTCTTTTCGTTTCCTAACTAGTTGGGAGTTCCTATTGTGGACCGTTCACATCGTTCGCTTGGTTTTACACTTGTTGAACTCTTGGTTGTGATTGCCATCATTGGCGTCCTTGTAGGACTGTTGTTGCCGGCCGTTCAAGCGGCGCGTGAGGCAGCGCGCCGCATGCAATGCGTCAACAACTTAAAGCAAATGGGACTTGGGTTCATGAATCATGAATCGACTCACCGAATTCTACCCTGCTCAGGCTGGACTGCCGTATATGTTGGAGATCCACTTATGGGTACCGGACGTGAGCAACCGGGGGGTTGGATCTACCAGCTTCTACCTTTCGTAGAGCAGCAAGCGATCTATGACATCACCGATGACGGAGATAAGTTGAATATCACTGCTGCGCAACAGCAGCAATCCATTGACTTGCAAGGTAAGGCAATTTCTTTTTTCAATTGTCCTTCTCGTAGGCCTGCGCAAGCACAGCCCTATGCCTTGTCCAATTCATGGACTCCTCGCAATGGGACTCGTGCACCATTCGTGGCCCGCAGCGATTACGCTGCCAATGCTGGCGATGGAGAGGAGGGAATGAAGTTTTGGTTGGAGGACGAACAAAAATATGAAACCAAGTTGGAATGGCTATTTTTTGACTACAAAACTATAGGGAGCAAGCAATGGCCTCCGCTTGAGGGTCAGACAGGAGTAAACTATCAGGGCGCCGAGATTGGTTTCAAAGATATAACTGATGGTTCCTCCAACACCTATGCGGTAGGGGAAAAATACCTTAATCCTGCATATTATGAGTCCGATGGCACGTTTGACGGCGGGGATAATCACAGCATGTATCAGGGATTTGACTGGGATGTGAATCGCTGGACCAGTGTAAATGATCCTCCACTTCAAGACCGTCTAGGACAAGAATCTTTTGGCAGCTTTGGAAGTGCGCATCCGGGTGGATTCAATATGGCCAATTGTGATGGTTCCGTCCAAATCGTCTCTTATGACATTGACCCAGAAGTGCATCGTCGCGCTAGCCATCGAAGTGATGGGGGGGGACTATTACCAGTCCAAACCCCGCCTACTGCTCCCTGATCTACGAGCTATAATAGCGTTTTGTAGGATACTATTACTACGCGTTCAAACTTTCACCCGAGTTCGTTACATATGAAATTCTCCACTTTCTCGGTGAGTTTTCGAGCTTGCGAGTTTCGGAGTATTTGGCTTCTAACCTTCTTTGTGGCGTTCACCCTCATTTCGCTGGAAGGTTGTAGTCGTGGCCCCGCTGCCGTCCACGTCCCGGAAGTGGACCCGGTCGAGTCGAGTAAACAAGCTTTTGAACTCTATGACACAGACAACGATGGCCAATTGTCTGACACCGAGCTTGCCGCATGTCCTGGAATTCAGATGCATCTGCAGCTGTACGATAAAGACAGCGATGGGTCCGTTTCACAGCAAGAACTCGAAGAGCAACTTAATTCATTGGTCTCTGGTCAGATAGGTGTGACGAGCCTGCGCATTCAAGTGCGTTTAGACGGGCGACCCTTGCCTGGAGCCCAAATCAAGCTCGTTCCTGAGATGTATTTGGGGGATGATGTGAATGTTGCTTATGGAACAACTAACGGACGTGGCACTGCCACTATGGACATCCGCGACGAGGATTCTCCTGCATCGGATCATGGACTCTTGGGTGTCCACTATGGCACGTACAAAGTGGAAGTAACCCACCCCGAAGCGTCTATTCCAGAAAAATACAACACGCAAACGACGCTTGGATATGAGACCGAGAAGGGAAATCCGAGTTTTGTCCTTAATCTTAAGAGCCGGTGACTCGTTACACTTAGGCTATTGGAATCATTGGCCACCTTGAGTTTACTATTATCAACGCAAAGCAAATCATCACGGAAACTACATTCGAGGGTTCTGGCAGTTCAATTGTCGCCGCTTTTTGAGAATCTGTGTATTGTCGTTGCCAGTTAAGGAAATCTTCCCCGTCGGAGTCACCGTCTTCGTCTGCATCACCCGCACTGGTTTCGCCGTACCCTTGCTGCCAAAGAACCAGGTCGGCACCATCAACGAAGCCGTTATGGTTGGAGTCGCCCGGAATTGCGGCTGAAGCAAGTGGGTCTATCAGGGATAAATCCAAGCGATACATAATCTGGTTGTAATCATACAGGGGTGTTGCATTAGGATTGCCCGAGAAAGTCTGAGCATAAGTTCCTTCGAAGTAGATATAACGTCCCCCCTCTTCGCTAAAGTAAGGATGCTGCTTCGGGTTGTAAAAAGTGTAGTTTTCAGTGCTGCTGTGATGCGTGGCGACTTTTATGGCATTTTCCCACGGTCCTTCGGGGGTAGGAGCTTCAGCAAACCAAACTTCTCCCAAAAAACTATCACCAAACAACTCGTTTCCAATCATGACCCAATTCTTGCGATACTCGTTCCAGTAGACTGATGCCCGATGCAGTCGGACATTATTTCCTGACTGGATATCTTTAAGCCGAAATGGTGACTCTTCGCGCAGGATGAGCCCCTTCTGAGCTAGCTCCTCCATCATATCGGTATTCATCGGCGAAGTGTTTTTCTTCCACCCATACACAGGCTTTCCTTGTGAATCTAATTCCAACTGGGGGTTTCCTGGATCGTAAAGCGAACCTTCGATCAATGGTGTGTAGGCTTCCCACTGATTTGGATCGTTTACGGCGTCCCAAGTTTTCTTCACGCGAATATTCGGATACGACTCGGCGAAGTAGATATAGTCTTGCCCACCTAGCGAGTGCTCGAACGAATGCCCAGCCGCAACGATGGGGGCGTCGATCGGATAAACTTGATGCCGCTGAAAAACTGCTTGCGAATCATTAAAACGTGCCAGGCCGTGCTCGACTTGTGCACCCAGTGCATTGTTGGGATCACGCCGAGAATAGTGGGTCAGCATTTGTTCTCGACCGCTGGTGTCTTCGACTGTGAACAGTCCATCGACCCACACCGGTCCAGGTTGTGTCAACGGCATCATTTGCTTGGAAGACCCCGACGCGTCCACATAGTAAGTTAGATCCACGCCCACGGCTGGATCGAGCCCGCCCTGCCCCGGCAATTGTGATGTTCCTCCCGAAGTGCGGAGATTTCCGAATCCATCCTCGTAAAGGGTATCGCCCCAAAACCAGTGCAGCTGACCGTTGTAGATCACCGATTGAACGGAATCCTGACCCTTCACGTTGGAGTTGAGCAGCGGCTCTTGAATGGGCGCACCATATCCCAAGAGTACGGTCTCTTGGTAAATGCCTTTCCCTGTCACGCGATAAAGTCGCTCGGCTAACTGCTCGCGCTGGATCGTGAGTTGACTCGCTGTACCGCTCGTGGTGTGCAACTGCCAGTTACCGGTGGCGTAACCATAAGTAGTAAGTGAAAAAGCAACGTCTTGATCCAATTCCCCTGGTGATCCAAACGCCAGCAAACCATTGCTATCGGTGTAATAATCTTGGCCGTTGGCTCGCAGTTTTACCAGCGGCACTCCGAGGCCTGACTGCGCGTCAAGCACTTGAATCTCATGGTATACTTGAGCTTTCGTCGACTGACTACTCGACAAGATTAGCAGGCAGCAAAAAAGCGTCTCAATTCGGTAGTGCATGAAAAGCCTTGTAGTGCGCAGCGAGAGCCTCTGGATAGAAGTCTGACTTTAAGCCTTCCCACAGTATATCACGTTCTAGAAACTCAAGCAGTTCGGAGATCTAAATAGCCCAATCCCGCTACTTCAAAATGATGTAACATATAGGACCAAAACAATGAAATAATCACCAAATTTGCTTGACGCATCTTGAGTACGCATTGATACTAGAGGTTGGCAGCGGATTTGCGCCAAACTTTTCAATTGCCTTGTAAACTCGCTTCGACCCTTTTTGATGTGCTTCGAAACTACTCAATCTTCTTGGAAGGTGCTCTAATGAATCTGACATTTGACAATGATCGAACGACCACTGTGGATGACGATACAAAATCGTGTCTTAACGAAAAATTGGCGGCCTACTTTGCTGCAGGTGGCGCCATGGCAACGGCTCTCTCTTCTAAAGCGCAGGCTGTTATCGTCGGCTCTACGACTGAACAGCCCTTCGGCATCAATGGCGATGTGAACATTGATTTCAACAGCGATGGTCAAATTGACTATCAGATCGATCATGATCGCGTTGACTTGGGAAGTGGTAATTCTGTCGACTATTTGCAAGTAGATAAGAACGACAGTACGAGCGAAACAAATCCACTGGCCATCCCGGGAATCTTTGATACTTTTCCCGCCAATGGAAATCCACTCAATAGTACCTTTGATGCGAAATACGTCACACCAACTGGCACCCAAGGTGATTATCCTGCAGCCCTCACCGCAGGCACCTCCATTGGGCCGACGTCGAATCTCGACTTTCAGGAAGGTAGCGGCTTCAACGGATCCCAGATTATTCGTGCCAACCGACTCATCGATGAAGATGCCGGACAAGTCGACATGGTACTCGGAGGAACCGCTGCTGGTGATATTGCCATTCCTACCAACGGTCCTAATTTTTTGGGTCTGGGTGGTCAGGTTCGTTACCTCGGAGTTCAGATGAAACTGCAAGGGGATCCAAATCCACTTACCTACGGTTGGATTGGAATCCGTATCGACAATGAAGCAGACGCCACGGGTTCGGTTGTCGGATATGCCTATGAGACCTCAGGTAACAGAATCATTGCAGGGCAAATTCCAGAACCTGCGACGATCATGACAGCCGGTTTTGCTGCAGCGGCCCTGTTCGGAGGTCGCCTATTGAGACGAGTTAAGTGCGGCTGGAACAAGTAGTCAGCCCTAATTCTTGTTTTGTAAATGACAGTAGCCTTTTCGCTGCGGAACGATCTATGTCGGTTTCGTTCTGCAGTGTTGTGTAGTCTTAACACATTCGTTTTTCATTCATATGCGTTTGCGAGAATTCGGCATGGACATTCCCGGATACCACAAAGAGGCGAGCTTACTACAATCAGCTCTAGATAGGCGGCTGCAGAATTACATGGCAGCAGGTGGCGCAGGGGCTCTCTTGGCTTCGCAAGTCGAAGCAGCTGTGGTATCGAACACTACCCCACAAGCAATCGGTATTAATCAGGAAGTGGACATCGATTTCAACATGGATGGTCAAGTTGATTTTCAGATAGACCACGACCGAGTCGACTTGAATGGCACCATTCTTGATTATCTACAGATTGATAAGAACGATGTGTCGAGCGCCGCCAATCCCTTGCCAATCGACAACTTTGCACCTTTTCCCTTAAACGGTACCGTGCAAAACGGTGATTCGCAATACTTGGCTTTTACCAATAGCTTTGATGATCTTGGTGGTTACGCAGTGGGATTAAGAGCAGGAGATATGATTGGAGCGACCGGGGCTAGTTCCGATAGCCTAGTTGCCGGAACGGTTTGGGATTTTCAAGAGGGAACTGGTTTTCTTGGCGGTAGCACTACGATCCGAGCTAATCGGTTGATCGACGAAGATCAAGGACAGATCGATATCAACGAAGGAACTGCGGTAACCCTGCCATTTGGACAACAACCGGAATTCCCGGATCTTGATGACTTCACTGGCAATAATGGTGAAGAACGCTTCGTCGGTGTCCGAGTCGATCTTAACGACGCTACTAGCGGGTTCAATACCATGCCAGATCAATGGTGGTATGGGTGGATTGGAATTCAAATCGACAATGATGCTGATGCCACCGGTACCGTCACTGGCTGGGCCTACGAAACTACACCGGGTGTCGCTATCGAAGCCGGAGATATTGGTACGCCCATTGGCCAACCTGGCGATTTTGATGGCGACAACGATGTCGATGGGGCCGATTTCCTCTTTTGGCAAAGGGGAAACACTACACCTCCCTTGGATCCTGCAGCTCTCACACAATGGCAATCAAATTACGGCACACCACTTTTAGCCAATGCCACAGCTATTCCTGAACCAGGATCACTCCTGACGGCCGCTGTGGGCGGCTTTTGCTTGCTGAGCGGATTCGCGGCACGAAGACTATTCCCGGGCAGATGCCCCAAGCAGTAGACGCCGCACACTGATCCTGAGAACATCTCTTGCGTGGACCTGCATCAGGAACCAATCCCGAAGGATGAAAAAGCTATGGGCGACGCCACCCGATTGGCTAATCGGTTGTTGCTCATTGGCTGGGATGGCGTTGAGCTGGGGGCTCTTCGTACACTTTTGGCAGAGGGGCAGCTGCCAAATTTGGGATCCCTGCTCGAAAAGGGAGCATGTCTTGAGCTTACTGTGCCCCGGCCTGCTTTTCCTGAAGCAGCATGGACATCTCTGGCCACAGGAAAACGTCCTCACCAGCACGGTGTGCTTCACGAGTTTAGTCCATCTGCCAGTGCCAATCAGCTACATCCCGTCTCACGTCTCAATAGAGAATCAAGTGCTCTGTGGAGCATGCTCCACCGCAAGGGGATGCGGACCCATGTTATCGGTTGGCCGGTTTCGCATCCTGCCGAATCGCTGGCGGGGATTTTCGTTTCAGATCGGTTTGCTCTTGCTCAACCAGCATCACCGTCATTCTCTCAAGAGGATGGCTCAGCAGTGCTGCCTCCTGAGGCACAGTCACACATATCTGAACGGCGAGTCAGCTCCATTGATGCCGAAGAGATTGCACTTACGCAGCTGCTTCCTCATCATATCGTAGGACTCCGTGAATATTCTCGATTGGAGGCTGTATGTCGAGATATCCTTGCGCAGTCGGCGACACTGTTCCGCTCAATCCGGTGGTGTCTTGATGCGCAGCCCTGGGACTTTACCGCTGGTGTTTTTCCCGGGATTCGCCGCGCACATCAACTTGCCGAGTGGCTTCGAAAGATGTCACCAACAACAGGTGAAATATGTGATCGATTAATCACGGGCAGTTATGAGCACCATGATCTCTTGCTCGGGCAAATCTTGTCACAGGTTGACGATACGACTCACGTAATAGTGGTCTCTCCGGCTGGGACCCAAGCTGTAACTCCTTCTACAGCGGGAGTAGCAAGTTTAGAGGTAGCTGGATCTGCGACTCTTGGCACCGGCATGGCCGTGATAAGCGGTCCTGGAGTGCGACAACTAGCAAGTCCAGCTCTTGGAAGTGTACTAGATTTGGCTCCCACGATCTTGGCCATGTTTGGATTGCCATTCGGCGAGGATATGGGCGGTCGCCCATTGGTGAGACTCTTCGAACCTGAAATAGCCAAGACCTCTGTCGAAACTTGGGAAAGCCAATCATCTAGCAAACAGACTTTGGGACAGTCCGATTCAAATGAATTTCACGAGAAGTTGCCTCCCGAATCTCATGAGACCCGTGAAGTGAATTACCTGACAGAATTGGGGTACGTCGATCCACTTGAGATCGCAGCCCAAGCGTCGGTGAATCGCTGTCGACTTACGACTGTATTGAATCGGGCAATTTCTCTACTTGACGCTGGATTGATTGATAATGCAATTTCAGTCCTCCAAGACAGTACCAGATTACATAGCGACTCAAGCAGAGCTCATTTTCTTCTCGCTGAGGCGTTTTATAGATCAAGGCAATTTGGTGCTGCTAGACAGGAAATCAATTCACTGATGTGTCAGGGCATTGAGAGCCGTCGGCTATACCTCCTTGCGGCAGCCAATGATTTTGCGGATCGCCGGTATAATACGGCCTTGGAGGAAGTGGCCTGCACGCGACGTGGCAAAGTAGAATACCCTGGTGCTTACCTCCTGGAAGGGAATATTCAATTGCGAAGACGTGATTTCGCCGCCGCTGAAAAAGCGTACCTGGGAGCAATTGCAGCGGAAGGACCCTCGGCCCAGGCTCTCGACGGTCTGGCTAGCGTCAAACTTCATCTCGGTCGGTACGAAGAAGCAGCACTTCATGCACTAGACGCAATCGACAAGAACAGGCAACAAGGAAAAGCACATTATCACCTGGGAGTTGCCCTGCACTATCTGGACAAGCCGCAAGACGCTTTGGGAGCTCTGCGCACTTGGGCAGCAGTCGAACCAAGGGCTGCAGCTCCCTACCGCTGGATGGCGTATGTCTACAAACATCAGCTTAATGATTCGAACCGAGCCGAGTCTTGCAGGAAACAGGGAAAGGAAGTCATTCGACTTCGGCGACAGTCTCACTAGAAGACTTCAGTGGAAGGTACATCAACACCTGTTTTCTCACCGTTTCGCCGCGCATCCTCGCTGTGAAACTACGGGTATCAGTATAGTGATCGAACGTGGTAAATACGAACTTCTTGACTCCACGCTCAGCGGCACCTCGCGTTGCTTCAAGCTTAAGCATGACATTTGCCCATCTTCCGCGAACTTCCGGCGAGATGATATTCGCGTCAACATGAATAATGTCGTGCGATTTGCGATGGGCAAGAATGCATCCAACTATCCGGTCGTCGAATGTTAAAACGCGAGAATACCACGGCGCAAAAGAACCTGGGACTTCTCCGCTCAGTTTTTTCATGAGTGAAGAGAGATCGCCACCAAGTTCTGCAAGGTGCAACTTGGCAACTTCGACAAGATCCGCCTCATACAAATGATGTACTCTAGCAGAGATTGGAATTTTTCCTCGTTGATGCATGCGATCATATAGCGGAGCGAGTTGTTTCTCGAACTCTTCAAGCGGTAGCTCATGGTACTCAACGGTCTCGCACGCCGAAAACCCAAGTGCTTCCCAAGCCCTCTTTTCCCAGCTATCAGTAGCCACCTTCTGTGTGGCGTAAACTGCTTCTGCACCTCGCTGCATCGCACGATCAACGAGTCGCTGCAGCAGTGCTTTTCCAATCCCACGACTGCGAGCAGATTCGATGACTTGCAGCACTATTCCAGGTCCAACGAGTGGCTTTGGCCGCTCACTCTTGGTCAATCCCCCTGCCGCAACGATTCGAGACGGGTTGCCACACACGGCCACCAACTGAGTTTCAAACGCATCATTTGGCGAGGAGAGCAACATCCTGACCGCTTTGGCGTCATCCCTGTCCGCATTACGAATTGAAAACTCTGAATGCAGCGACATAGCAATTCTCTCGAAATCATCCACCCTGGCGGAACAAGCGATTCTTCCTCAGCGGATCGAGTCAGAATGGGCCGTACCACTCAATTGACAGTGCATGCTTCTCTGTTAGCGGAGTACGCTGCCATGAGCCGTTCCGACACGTCCGACTTCATCGAGTTGTTAGTCAACTCACTAGCCAGCAGCGCCGCCCCCAATACGGGCGGCAGCAAGGACTCTTTCAGACTAGCTTGAGGCAGCCTGCGCGATAAAGCTTCTGAGAGTGGACTCATGAAGACTTCGCCAGCGTTGGTCAAGCCACCAGTCACGACAACCGGAATCTGTGACAAGGACTGCAGATTCACCAGTTTGTTTGCAACTGCTGCCACCATCATGGCTAGTTCTTCAGTCCCTCTCCTAATAATGCTGCAGGCAACTTCATCACCCTCAGCCGCCGATGATGTCACTAGCTGTGCCAGCACTGCGATTTCGGTACGTTTCATTCCTTCTAATTCTACTCGACGGAGTATATGATGCATCGCGGAGAGTCCCAGTGCCTGCACAACGCGCTCTCGCAGGCAAGTTGGTTTCCCCCGGCCGTCAAAGTCGCGTAAAGCCGCAATCATCGCTTGACGCCCCAGCCAGTAGCTACTGCCTGGATCATCCAGTATTGGTCCCCAGCCACCTGCCTGCCAACTGTTGCCTTCTTTATCCCGACCGTAGCTCGATGAACCTGTGCCAGCAATCAGAACGATCCCCGGTTCACCTGCTACCCCCCCCATCAGGGCGACACGCAGATCATGATCAACTCCGATTGCACCCTCCGGAACAATCTCCAATTCTTGAACGATCTTTTGGATGTTCTCCTGATCTTCCTTGGTGACGATACTGCCCAGTCCCAAGAATATAGACTTGGCCTGCCGAGGGACCATTTGCGAATCCGACCAAGCGCAGTTAATAGCCGACTCAATGTTGTGTCGCACTTCATCCAAGCCGACATCATGATAATTACCTGTCCCCGCTTCCCCGAGTCCAAGCAATTCACCTTCGAGAGAAACCAATGCCGCGCGTAAGCGCGTTCCACCTCCATCAATACCGATCACTATTTGTTCGCCCATAGGAGGTAGTCCATTTGGTGATGTTTAGCCCGTTGTTGAAAAGATTTACTCTGAAGCGGTTGAATGGGCCAATTCAAATGTTTGCTCAGATCTAAAGTCCGTCGAACTGCGAACCACCAGTTCGGTGTCAACGATAATTTGCCTGGCACTCTTATCTGAACCACTCAAGTTGTCCAACATTGCTTCATACGCGGCTTTAACAAAGGGGCGAATCGGAAGCCGAATAGTGGTCAGCGTTACCGGCAACAATTCCGCTATCGGATCATCATCAAAGCCTGCCATTTTCACATCCTGACCGATCTGCAGCCCTTGTTCGATCAAATGACGTCCGATCAAAGCTGCAAACCGATCCATCTTGCTAATGATAGCGTCTGGCTTGGCACTTTGCATTAGGTCTTCGCAGAACGAGCGTGTTAGCTCGTATTCATCGACCATATGCACCAGTTCACTATCCACACTCATATCGTGCATCCGATGTGCTTCAAAGTAACCTGCTAGTCGATCAGCCACAGCCGTTGATATTTCGGGTATTCCTACGAAAGCTATTCGGTGGCAGCCTCTTCGAATTAGATGCTCTGTAAGAATCACGCCAGCCCGACGATTATCGTATCCAATTCGCGTGAATTCACTACGATTCGGGAATGAAGCGATGTCTCGGTCAATCAGGATCACGCTTATGCCAGCTTCAGCCAACATATCCACGACGACTCGGTTCAACTGCATTTGGTCGCCAGGCAATTCAGCCGGGTAGTAGAAAACTCCATCAACTCTTAAATCGATCAAGGACCTCGTTGTGTTCAAAACACGTTCTTTGAATGACCCATCACCTGACAGGCATTTGAGCAACAGCGTTGAATGCCGGCGAGAGGCCAAGTCAGCTAGTCCCTGATGAATCAATCCTTCCACGTAGGGCAATGCTACTCCCGACTCCATCCAAGGCATGAAAAAAGCTAAGTCATACTGCTCAACTGCATCTGCCATTTCTTTCACATAGGTGCCTGATCCTCGCCTACGACGGATGAACCCTTGCAGCTCCAGATCCCGCAAAGCACGCGAGATGGTAGTCCGTGAGACATTGAAATGCTGCATCAACTCCAGCTCTGTCGGAAGCTTGGCTCCTGAAGCGAGCTGCCCCCCCTCGATACGCTCACGAATGGCTTCATATACCTGTTTTGAGCGAGGCTTCTTAGGATCGATACCGTCGAGCCAGGTGATCATGGGCGTTTACTCAACTAAGAGCCGGGAAGAGAAATGTATTTTACATGATGAGTCACAGGTTCTCCATCATACAATAAGCACCATCATTTTGCAACTCAATTTTCATTGATTGGACTCTTCTTACAATGCTAAATGTATTGAGTTTGGGCCATGAATTGGTATCTTAGAGATTGCCTATTCTGGCAGTGGATGTTCCACAAGGCGTGGACAAAAAGAAAGATAATTAGCCAACGTGATACACTCCTCGGAAAGAACGAAAAAGACTGGCTCGTTTCGCAAGACCGAGCAGATTCTTTCTCCCTCAAACCCAAGCAATGGCTTGGCGGAAACCTATCGACTATTCCCGGATTTTTCCTTGGAAGGTGGTTGCGTGGGATTCGGCTTTGAATCTCTAGCTGACCTATTGACTACTTACAGTCAGATTCGCATTGACGGCTTTGTTGGAATATTCTGGGAATCATTTCGAGAACAACTCCAAGCGACTTTTGCCTCGAGGAATATTCAGACAATCTGGATTGATGTATCACAAGCTATGAAGCCACCTTCGATGGTTGAAGCGCTGGTCAAACCCTATCTTGGTGGCGACGACCCGCTATTCGGCAAGAGGTTTCCAGGCTCTCTTCAGGACTACTTTGATCCAGACCAACTGAAATCCCTTCAGCCGGATCCAGACTGTTCACTTTCGATTCTGTACGGTTGCGGGGCTTTTCTTGCCCAATGGAAAGGTCCTCTGCTCTACGTGGATCTACCCAAGAATGAGCTTCAGTATCGATCCCGTGCTGGAAGGGTGCGAAATCTTGGATCGCCGAGCCCCCTCACTCCTAAAGAGCAATATAAGCAGTTCTACTTTGTAGATTGGCAAGTACTCAATCGTCACAAGCAGACTATCCTCGACAGAGTAGATTGGTTTGTTGACGGCCAACGCCCCACGGAACCCACCTTTGTTGCCGGGGCAGTACTTCGAGATGCATTCAATCGAATGAGTCAGAATGTCTTTCGAGCAAGACCGTGGTTCGAAGCTGGACCATGGGGTGGGCAGCGACTCAAGGAAATCGTTCCGCAGCTACCCCAGCACGAACCAAACTATGCATGGTCATTCGAGTTGATCACGCCTGAAAATGGACTGGCATTTACTGATGGAGAGTATTCGCTTGAAGTCTCTTTTGATTGGTTCATGTACCACAACCATCGCGAAATCCTTGGCAGAAGTGCTGATCAGTTTGGCTATGAATTTCCCATTCGGTTCGATTTTCTGGATACATTCGACGGAGGTAATCTCTCACTGCAGTGTCATCCCAGCCCAGAATACATCAAGGAGCATTTTGGCGAGCCTTTCACTCAAGATGAGACCTACTACATTCTTGATTGCAAACCAGGTGCTGAAGTCTACCTGGGTTTCCAACAGACCATCGACCCTAAAACATTTCGGACTCAACTAGATAGCAGTTTCACAAATTCTACTCCCGTGGATGTGAAACAATTCGTCAACACCGTGTCGGCCCGTCAGCATGACCTTCTCTTGATACCTCACGGTACCATTCACTGTTCGGGAGAAAACGTTCTGGTGCTAGAGATAAGTGCAACACCATATATTTTCACCTTTAAAATGTATGATTGGTTGAGATTGGGCCTCGACGGAGTTGCCCGACCTCTTAATATTGCGCGAGCATTCGAAAACCTGGATTTCGATCGTAGAGGCGAAGAAGCAAGGCGGCAATTGATAAGCCAACCCCATATCATCGACCAGGGACAGGACTGGCGTATTGTTCACTTGCCAACACATTCTGACCACTTTTATGACGTTCATCGCTATGAATTTGAATCAGAGGTTATGGGCCACACAGATGGTTCTCCTCATGTACTTATGTTAGTAGAAGGCTCTTCTCTAGAAATTTTGACTCACCAAGGCATGGTCGAACAGTTCTACTATGCTGAAACCTTCGTCGTTCCTGCTGCTGCCAAATCATACAAACTCGTCAATCTCGGTCAGCGTCCTGCTAAGGTTATCAAGGCGTTCATCAAAAGCTCCCTAGAAAGTAAATGACCTATGACTCTTATCAATCCCCATCATAGAATGCTCTATCGGTTGATGCTGATTTCGTCAATCGCTTTGGTCACCCAAATGGACTCTCGCTTGCCGGCTGAATCTACTAACAACCAATCAGCAGTTCCGAGCATTGACGAAATGGCCAGCGAATGGCTTGAAGTGGACCAAATCGCCCACATGCCTTCACTGCACAACTTTCATGACATGGCCGCATGCGCGCCGGACCTCGTGGGTGTGAATTACAATCCTGACGGACAACTATTTGATTGGCCAACGGGTCCTCGCTGGTTTCGCTATTTGACTTTGCCTCTCTTGAAGTTAAAGGTCAATGGCATTGAGTACGACTCTACGACGTGCCGATGGTATCCCCATCAGGCTGTTAGGAGACACAGCATCGAGGGTCTCGATCTGAAAACCACGGTTCGCATGCAGTTTGAAGGAGCTGGGCTATTTTATAAATTAAAGGTGTCGAATAGCTCGAACGAAGATCAGTCGGTAGAACTTCTATTGGAGGTCCCTGGGATCAAGCTCTCTGACACTGAGGAACCGATCGTCGCGTATGAGTCAGACGACCAGAAACTTGAAACTGCCCACGCTTTTGGCGATTCCACTCCAGAACCTGAAAGCGCGAAGTCAAGACTAGAAATGGTCCACGCTTTCGCCGACCAGCCTGATCAGATTGAAGGATTGCCAGGTGCAGTTAGAGCGAGATGGATTCGAGAGCTGAAACCCGGCGAGACTGCAACAGTACGGCTTGTGATGTCTCATGGTCAAAATACCGAGAAGTTTCCATCACAAGAAACAGTCAATAAGGCAACTGCCTGGGCTTCCAACTTTGAGGAAACCTGGAACACAGTGAAGTCACGTTGGCAGGATCGTTGGAACGATGTATTTGATCCTGAGAATGACCACTTTTCGGGTTGGTTGCCAACCCTCGTCACTTCAAACGAAAAACTAAGCGACATCTATTATCGCAGCATTCTCACGCTCTTAGTTCTTCACCGAACTAATATGGCCATGTGCGACCGTGTGTTTGTCACTAGCGGAGAGCGAGACAAAGGTGTCGTATTCTTCTGGGACACTTCCATGTGGTCCAAGGTTTTTGCTCTGCTTGAACCCGAAGGCATGAAGGAGCACGTTAAGTTATTTCTCTCCTGTGACCCTCACAAAGGCCCTGTCTTCGGAATGGATGATGGTCGTCAATGGGAGGGTTGGTACGCAGCAAACGATTCCACAATCTTCACATTTGTAACTGAGTATCTCAATGTGACGGGCGATATGGCTTTTCTTGACGAAAAGGTTGGCGTCAAGACCGTCCTAGAGCATCTTGATTCTTTGGCTACCAATTGGCAAAAGTTGCAACGCGACAAGAGCGTGATGCTCGCCGATTATGGCGAAAATCGAAATCTATTGGAATGCGCACCGGCCTATATTCATCGTGTTCCCTCATTTAACGCGGCCAATGTGTGGATGATGCGTGCCACAGCTGACTTCTACGAACAACATGGGAACATGAAGCGAGCGGATCAACTTCGAGATTGGGCAAACGAGTTCGCACTGTCGGTGCTTGACCTGTATAAACCAGGCGAAGGTGTCTGGTACGCCTTGCACCGAAATGGAGACCGCGTGGAACTTCGGCACTGTTACGATTTTGTCTGTATCGGCCGTTTCATGCCTGTGGATCTGACACCTCGGATGAAAGAAGAAATGGTCGATTTTGTCGAACGCGAACTTTTGACAGATCACTGGATGCGTGCCATGTCTCCGAAGGACAAAGCGGCTGCCGAGTCGGATCGCCCCGACCATGGACCGATGGGAGCTTATGACGCATGGCCAGCGCTAACTGCTGAATCGATGTGCATCCTGGGTGCCTGGAAACCCGCCTTCGAATTTCTCTGCGACACGCAAGATGTGTTGTATGAAGGTGTGTATGGTCAGTCACGAGAGTTCTACGGCGAAGATCGCGGCGATCGCGATGCACCGGTCCGTATTGCCATGCGTGGGGCCTGCATGCGTGAGAGTGTAGGCGGAGGGGCTTTTGCTGAGATGATAATAGGTACCCTTTTCGGCTTCCGACCCCAAGCAGACCAACAATTGAAACTCTACGAAGCGGACATCGACCGTGGTTTTAAAGGAAAGCTCTTAAATGTTCGCTTTGACAATCGATTGCTTGATATTTCCAGCAATGCCGACGGGGTAAGTTTTACCTATCAGGAATAGCAACATGGCAAGCCAAACCTATCCCGGACTTCAAGGCAGAACTGCCATCGTAACAGGAGGTGCGAAAGGAATAGGAGCAGCGTGTGTTCAGATTCTCGCAGAGCAAGGAGCCAAAGTCGCAATCTTAGATCTCGACTACGAGTTGGGAAATTCATTGGCTCACGAGGCAGGGTCAGAATGTATTGCCTATGAATTGGACGTCAGTAATTCTTCATTGATACGTGAGGCAATCAGAAAGATTACAGAGCAACTTGGCCTGCCAACTTTGCTTGTCAACAATGCAGGCATTGGCCACTATGGAACTGTAGTTGAAACGACCGATGAGCAATTGGATCGCGTGCTGGACGTTAATCTAAAATCCTATTTTTTTTGTGCACGTGAAGTTGTCCCCCACATGCTTACCGCGGGAATGGGTTCGATTGTTAACGTCGCAAGCGTGCAGAGTTTTATGAGCCAAAAACGCGTCGCTGCTTATTGCGCTAGTAAAGCGGGCATTATCGGTCTCACCAGGGCAATCGCTGTCGACCATGCTCCCTCGATCCGATGCAACGCAGTTTGTCCGGGCACAGTCGATACTCCCATGTTGGCCGATGCGATTTCAGAACTACCCGACCAAGAAGCCATTCTGCAGGAATGTCGCGATATGTATCTCACGAAAAGAATTGCCGAGCCAATGGAGATCGCCCAGTTAGTTACCTACTTGCTGAGTGACCTCTCTTCGTTTATCACTGGCCAGGCCATACGGATTGATGGAGGCATAGGCCTGGAAATCGGTGGAAGTGTTCAAGATTAATATCACGCGTACGTTGGAAAACAGAATATGCAAGTTGCCGGCGTGGCCAAACAGTTTAACGAAACAAACCTAAAGCTCATCAAACAGCTCGGCGTCGATGACTTTGTGTACTACAGTATGCAGGGCATGCCCGATACTCTCGAAGAGCTCTCGGCTGTCAAAGAGTTAGTTCAAAAAAATGGACTTCGTCTTTCAGTAATCGAGGGGGGACCGGTAATCGATCAAATTGTATTGGCCAAGGACAGGCGCAATCAACAGATCGAAGAGTACATCCAGTCGATAAGAAATATGGGGCGATTGGGAATTCGTGTGTTGTGTTATAACTTTATGCCCCAAGTCACAAGTGCTGCGATGGTCGTGCGTACTTCAACAGTGTTTGAGGAGCGTGGCGGTGCTTATACGAGTCAGTATCGAGAAGCCGATCTACGAGATGAGGACATCGTTCACGATGAGCAGCCCACAACCGATGAAGAGATGTGGGATAACTTAGAATACTTCTTAAAACGCATTGTACCTGTCGCCGAACAAGAAGAAGTCCTGCTGGCGATGCATCCAGACGACCCTCCCCTATCGCCTCTCTGCAATCTGTCACGCATCATGAGAAATGTGGCAAACTTTGATCGTCTGTTGAGTATCGTCGATTCCCCGGTGAATGGATTGACATTGTGTCAAGGCTGCTTCGCTGAAATGGGGTGCGACCTTGTCGAAACCATTCGACATTTCAAAGATCGCATTCATTTCGCGCATTTTCGTGATATCTTTGGTACGCCTACTGATTTTCATGAAACTTTTCCTGACAATGGTGCCAACGACATGCTGAAGGTCATCAAGACCTATCGAGAAATCGGTTATGGGGGATTCATCCGAGTAGATCATGTTCCCCTTCTCGCGACGGAGTCTGGTGACTACGACGGATACGGAATGATCGGACACAGCTTTGCGATTGGCTATCTGAAGGGCTTGATGGAATCCGTTTATGGCAAATCAGCATCACAAAGCCGTTGAATAAAAAACGCAAATTGAGGCCCCAAATGAACCGACTCGATGGAAAAAAAGCCTTTATCACAGCGGCCGGCCAGGGAATTGGCAAAGCTACTGCCTTGGCCTTTCATCGCGAAGGGGCTTGCGTGGTGGCGACTGATATCAGTTTGGAACTACTTGATGCCCTGAGACAAAAAGCGCCAAGTTTAGATTGTCGTCAACTAGACGTACGAGACAAGGATGCCATCACAGCAATCGCTGCCCAAGTAGAAGCTGTCGATATCCTGTTCAACTGCGTAGGATATGTCCACGAAGGGACTATTCTCCAATGCACCGAGGAAGATTGGACCAAGTCGTTCGACATCAATGTAACCTCTTTTTATCGCACTATCAAAAGCTTCTTACCATTAATGCTCTCGGCCGGCCAAGGGAACATCATTAATGTTTCCAGTGTAGCATCCAGCACAAAAGGCTTTCCCAATCGATTCGCTTATGGTGCCAGCAAGGCAGCCGTAATCGGACTTACCAAATCGATTGCCATCGATTTTGTAAAACTAGGCATTCGCTGCAATGCGATTTGCCCAGGAACAATTCACAGTCCATCACTCACAGAGCGCATCGCAAATCATGGCAACTTCGAAGAGACTTTTGCCGCGTTCGTCGAGCGACAACCTATGGGCCGACTCGGAAAACCAGAAGAAGTAGCAGAATTGGCCGTTTACCTCGCCTCAGATGAGTCGACATTTACTACAGGCGGAGTCCATATAATTGACGGTGGCTGTTGCATCTAGCGACCTCGATAGAGAAGAGTGCTAGGCTGCACAGCGTTTTGTAAAAACAGCGGGCCAATTCAAACCTCACACAAATTCCCCTGACTTGTTTATGATAGGGTAATTCAAAGGACAACCAGGAATTTCAACATCTAGTTGAGCCAGATGCCAGCGAGAAAGACTGGCAACAACCATCGTCTGAAGTTGTTCGCCTATATAGGTCACATTAGTAGGCGATGAAAGTGTGGTACTCTCCCAATCCTCAGCGAAAACGGTGAGTTTACCCTCACGTGAAAAGCGATAGATAATATCTGGGGTGTAACAGGCAATATAAAGATTACACTCAGCATCGAACGCTAAACCATCGGGAATGATACGAGGCATCTCGACTACCATCTCAGGAGCACCTAGTTTTCCATCGGGGAGAAAATCCGCCTTCGCGACACTGGGCACGTTGGACAAGGCTACATACAATTCCTTTGAGTCAGGGCTGATGGCCAGTCCATTGGGAAACTCTGCAAAGTCGCTACTTGCGATTTCGGTCACTCCACCTGGTCGAATGCAATAAATGCACCCATCACTCTCATGCCAACTTCCCGAATCGGCCACATACAAATTGCCCGCCGTATCAAAGACGGGGTAATTCGGAGTGATCATTTTCCGAGCGTCGGACCCATTTGAGTAGACTTCAACGGTGCCCTCGGGATCTATTCTCATGACGGCTTTATTCTTAATGTCGCACGCGTAGACATTACATTCCGCGTCAAGACAAAGTCCCAAAATGAAACCGCCGGTGTTGGCGATCATTTCCACGGTTCCGCCAGGTTGAATCCGATAGATCTGGCCCGCTTCCCCACCCGCGTAAACTAAGCCATTGGGACCACGCGAGACGCCTTCCGGATGGTCTAGGCCGTCGGCGTGAATTTTAAAAGATGTAACGGGAATTTCCGCCATGATTGATTCCTTTGTTGAAAAAGGTGTCATGAGTCAGGAAGCTATCTCGATCGAAGCATAACTCAACCAAGTTACATATCGCTGTAATCAACAATAGCAAATGTACAGTCATGGTCTCATGGACTGAGATCCCAAAGTCCATTTGCTTCACCAATAACCAATGTCACGTACTCCGCCGCAACCATGCAGGCAATCATGACACCAACAAGAATCAGAGCATACACAATCGTCTGAAAGCCGCGAATGCCACGTGTCCGAATAATATATAGACTAGAAAGCCAACAAGAAACACGAGCACAAGGGCAAGCTGCGTCAGTCACCCGATACGATTCCCGCATTCCGCTGCAACAACATAGCACCACATTATCCCCAATATCAGTAGTGGCAATCCCAAGATGAAATCGAGCAACGTATCCTCTTCAGGAAGAAAGCAGGATCTGATGCCTAGTATCGCAGAGTACACAAGAAGTATGAAGTAGGAACGACGCTTATTGGCAACGTAGTTGCATGCATGCTTATCATCGTCGCCTGCGATCAATTCCACTGAATCGTCGTTCATCACGACATGTTACACTTGGTAACAGGTAAACGGCTAGACCACATACCCTTGTAATCTTCAGGAATAACCAATCGAGTATCAGCTTGCACGGGATCGACCGGAAGATAGCAAGATAGACCTAAAGTAATTCAGTACGCTCCGTAGGCAAACTCTTCGATTCAGAAATTGCGATCGCAAAGGGATGCTCCTCAGCAGTGACTTGCCAGCGGCGTTAAAGTTTGGTTTCCAGATCGTTGCCCCAGACATCGTCCCACGTTGTATCGGAGGTCGAATCATCGCTCTCCTGTACGATAGGGCTGGCGACTTCTGCCAACTGATTTGAAGAGAGATTCGGGGCGTAGAGTTGCTCCAGAGCGTGCTCGACAGCTTCTATTTGGTCACTTCTCTCGTCTGGAGTCGTACTTGGCGATTCGAAGCCAGTCACGCTGGCACCGTTCAAACTTGCGGGTATCCCCTCACTGGCCAAATTTGCAATTACCGCAGGGCTCAAGCTGTCGGAACAGCCACTCAGCGGATCGGTTGCCATGGCTGCAGGTAACATATCGACCACACTAGTGCTCAGCGGGCCGGATCCATAAGCACTCTGCCAGATGCCCAAGTCATTCCCTTCCACGATACGACTGCGATCTCCGTCGGCAGAGAGATCACTCGTCGAACCGAACGATCGTTGCCACTGCAGAAAATCTCGGCCATCAACGTCTCCGTCATAGTCGTAGTCACCGGGTTGCTGCGCCACATATCGCACGCGGAAGACTCGTGCCCCTGCCTCGATTGGGGTGGCCGCGTCAAGATCTTTGTAGAGCTCGGTGAAGTAGAGGCCATCAGGGCCCGCGATGAGCCCGACGACAGTTGCACGTCCGTTGCCCGTGTATCCAACAAGCGTTGTTGGGCCATCGATCAGATTGCCATCGGTATCAACATTGAATTCGACAATTCGTTTGCCCCGCGTTTGCGGTCCCAGTGCATAGGTCGGCCCTGACTCACTGACATATGCACGATCTCGCATGTCAGGTGGGAATTGGCTGCCGCCGAAAGTCTCGTTCTGAACAAAAGTGATGTTCACCGGTGCATGAGCAGGAACCCAGGTATAGATGGCATTGATAGACATGGAAGCGTCGGACCCATTCCAGCCATAACTTTGACCACGAAGAATTCTGGCAAAGCGGTCAGTGCTAGGTCCGTTTTCGACTTCGTAGTGCTCGCCGTCGGCGGCTCGCCAGGCGCCTCCAAATGGATTGCGAACCCCATAGGCATAGACGTAGTCTCGCGCGTTGATTCCATTGCCAGCATTGTAGAAAGGATTGTCGGTTGGTGCCGTTCCATCGAGATTCATCCGCAAGATTTTCCCACGATAGGAATCGAGATTCAGAGCAGTACCCGCATCGAATCCATCCCCGTTGTGAACGTAGAGCAATCCGTCATCAGGACCAATCGTCAAGTTCGAAATTTGATGGGACTGCCCTTGGCTTTCGCCGATCATATCGCGAATGACAGTGCTACTCGAAGCAGTTAGGCCCCCGTCACTGCTAGTAAAACGTACGACCTGTGGATGATGGGCACCATTAGGGTCGGCGGGGTTCGTGGCCGTGACACGTGACACAAAGACATCTTCTGAGACAGGATCAACAACAATCCCAGTGAGCCCTTGTTCGCCGGAGCCGGGAAAGGAACCTGTCGGATTGAAGTTTAGTAGATTCGTGGCGTAATCGCTCACACTAAAGTCGCGGGTCACTACTTTGATCGTGCCATACAATTCTGTGACGTAGAAATAAGGATCACCAGGATTCGGCCCGGGATTGGGAACGAAGGCGATATTCGTCGGAAGCTGAAGCCCCCCTGCAACCTCCTCCACCACATAACCGGGCTGAAACGCAGTAAAGGGAACTTCAACTGACGTCTCACTTGCACGAGCCAGATTGGAAAAATCAGGGGACGTTTGCCCAGCTGAGCCGTAGTACGTAGATCCATCACTGGAAACCCAGAGATCGAGTCGGTGGTTGGCAGTCAAATTAATCTCCGGCAGGAAGATCGTATGGGGGCCCCCGTGATCATCACTGAAATCAAGATTGGAACTTTCGAGCATCAGGCCATTCGAACCGGCCACTATGGCTACACGAACATTGACATGCTCGCTTAACTCCGCTGGGTTAATCATGGTGTTCGAGATGCCGTTGTTCCCCATAAACTTCAAAAGCAACTCACCTGCCTGGGATTCGACACGTAGTTCGGATTGATTAGGACTTGCGGCAGGGAGGATTACTGACACAGGCGTGTCAGCATCCGACCAAGAGGGCACGGGGCTATTCGCCACATCTGCCAGTTCCAGAGGAAATGTTGCAGATGCCGAACCAGTCTGAAAATTGCGCATAGCATAACTGCTCACCGAACCATCATCATCCCGAAACCGAACGCGAAGTTCAAAATTCGCGTTCGGCAGCAAATCCGTTCTTCCTGCATGAGAATTAATGAATACTCCGTCCCCAAGATGCGTGTGCAAACGCTCAACTCCTTGGATGCCCAATGTCTGCCAGACAATCTGCGGGGAGACGTCGGTTTGCCAGATTTCCCAGTCGGATGATTTATGCAAGTTGCCGTCCACATCGAAGAACCCAACCGATTCCATGTGAACATCGGTCGGGTTGAGAACTTGCCCAGGCACCCCAGGTTCGGTAATTGATGGGACTGAAGGCGAGGAGTTGGGGCCACTGGGAAGTCCGACGATGTGGACAAAATTTATGCGAGTAGCCTTCTCGGCTGCAGATCCTTGATCGATCGTGAGCCGGCCATCGGCGATTGTTATTTGCTGAATTTGCTCGCGAAAATCATTCATTCCAAGAGCCAAATTGCTCCAGAAATTCACCCCCTCCACATTGAGCGTGTACGAACTAGCGAATTCAGGGTCCCCAACAGAAACGGTGACTTCGTAGGTTCCATTAGGTAGCCCAAACTCCCATTTTTGATTTTGGTGAAAATGGATCAGGGTATCTAGCCTCTGATCTGCATTGATGCCTCGATCACGTGAGACGTCGGTATGATCGCTTGACCAACCGTAGGTCAGTCCTCCTCCCTGATTACTGTAAACGGCTCCCACATCCCGGATGTACCGAGTGGGTGTGAGAACTTCATCAAACTGGAAGTTGACGAGATAGGTATCTCCAGCCAACAGACAGCGTGGTTCGAGAGACTCCATTTGTAAGCGACGGCAATAGAGTGACATTGTTTTGCGATTCATTTTCTGCGCTGCACTAATGATTCTAACTGATCACGCAGCCAAACCCCTGCACAAAGTTTCGACCAATGGCAAGAACAGGACAAACCACCGAATGGAATTCCCCCAGGCTTTTGGATTCACAACGAGATGATGAACCTAACACGGCCAAGAATGCACATACTTTCTCAAGATGAAGCTCTATTCAAATTGCGACATAGCAAAGAGTAAACTCCTAGACTCAGCAGGCAAAATGCACTTGGTTCGGGTATCGCGGCTAAGTTGGCGGCTATGGGAGGGGACTGCATATCATAGTTCAATTGCCAATTGGCAAGGTCTGTAGCATTTAAAGCGGGGGTCGTCTCCCCGCGTTGCCATTTGAGTAAGTCTGCTCCATCCACGTCTCCATCCGTGTCAAAATCCCCCAGTAGGCCGCCCGATGTCACAGGGGAGAGGTTAACGTCGTCTACGTACAGGCCGTTGGCGATGCCCCCGACGGCACCCGGAGAGAGTTGGATGCGAAGCAGAAATGAGTCGGCGCCGCTTGGGACATCCATATCAATTAGCCCGAACGACTGATAACTCGTATTGATTCCGGCGGGGATCAGTTGGGTCAGCGTCTCACCTTTGACACCACCGCCATCACTAACATCCTGGTCAAGCCATAGGATCTGGTAAAACATATCAAACCCATCGAAATTGAGCGAGTCAACTTTGGCAGAGAACGAAAGATTGTAATTCAGACCATTGTCAATACTTCCCACAGGTTGAATCTGCTCGATGGCGTAGGGGGTGGGGGCTGCAGGATTGTTGATATGGTCCGCCATCATATAGGCGGAGAAACTGCCCGAATTGGGCATGGCGTTACTTCGGGTCGTGCTGCCGCTCGGTCCGGCAACTTCAAGCCAGTCGTCCGCGTCGTCGCCAGTCCCAATTTCAAATCCGGGATTCAAAAGGATGTTGGCCGAAGCGTTTTCGACAAAGACTGGCATCATCGCCAAGATGGACAGAACCTGAAAATCACGTAGAAGCTTCATGAGTTGTATTTCTTGCTGGACGGTTTGAAATCAAGGTTGATGCATTATTACTAATGTTATAAACAGCGGTCCTTGAGTCGCAATCCCGATTTTGAGGGGGGGGAGCACTTCGCGTAGTTCGAAAAAAGCTGAATATGGATTCTAAAGTTCGCAAACTTCGAGAGTTGCAGATTTCTGTGATTTCATCCGCGATGCTGCAAAATACAAGTATACTACCACCATGAGAACCACCGAACTCGGTTCAGGAACCGCCGTGGCGGCAACATCGAGAGGAACGCCATACTGGGAATTCCAGACGTCCAAGTCGGCAGCGTCTACCATGCCATCGAAGTTGAAATCTCCTTCCCCAATGGACGTTGCGCCGGTTGTGCCGAACCCTCGTTGCCAGGACAAAAAATCAGCACCATCCACATCTCCATCGCTGTCGGCATCGGCGCTGGGGGCAAGGCTCAAGTTCACAAAACTCACATCATCTATGTGAACGGCACCACCCTGATTGTTGGGTTGAATAAACACTAAGGAGAGACGGGCTTCTACCGCTTGGGAGGGGACTGTATCCGTAAGCACGTGCTCCAGCCAGGCATTGTTCGTCGTGGAACCATCGGCAATGATAATCGACTTCGAACTGAGATACTCACCACTGCCATACTTCGCATGAAACGACTTGTAGTAGTCGAATTTCATTTCTAGTTGATTTGCCGATCCTGCGATACTATCAGTTGAGCTGATATAAGCGTCAAGAGAAGCGGAGATCGAATCACCTGGCGAAACCGAAATGCCCTGAGTGACTCCAGAGTAGTTTGTCTGATTGTTGAACTGGCCAAACAATTTCAAAGCCGCTATGCCTTCGTCGACTGCTTCGTCGTGAATTTGAACGTTGGGATTGGGTTGCAATTCATTGCCAAACGTACTCCAGCCAGCTAATGAGCCACCATTCTCCTCGAATCCGCCGTTCTTGAAGAGAATGTTCTGCGTCGTTTGGCTCTTCTCATAAACCCGCACATAATCGACCAGCATCTGTTGCGGCCAGACACTTGAACCGTTGGGTTGAGCACCCCCCAGGAAGTCGCCACCAACGGCTACATTGAGATTAACCTCCATTGGAGCTTGATTGCTGATGTACCCACCAACATCCTGATCATAGAGCGTATAATAGTTTACATCATCCACAAAAAAGCGGATCTTGGCGCTATCCCACTCGACAGCATAGGTATGAAACTCGTCGTGGTAGTTATCCAGTTGACCAAGCTTGGAGGTAATCTGTTCATTGTATCGGAATTGATTCTGTGGCCATTGATTTCCGTAGTGAAATGCACTGCTCGTGAGATTCGGCTGATTTCCGCGATTCTCCAAGATGTCGATTTCACCCTGGGTAGGCCAAGGGTAAGTATTCGTATCGGGCAATAACCAAATGGCTGGCCAAGTGCCTTGCGTGCCGGGCAATTTCGCCCGAATTTCCCAGCGGCCATACTGATTGGCTATCTTACTTTCGACTTTTCCGGAGGTGTAGTCTTTCCCGCCGTTATTAGCATGGTCGGCGGTCAGCACGAGATTGCCACCCGAGACAGTCGCTCGATCGGGTCGATAGGCTTGCTGCTCATTATTATGGGGCGTGTTCCAGTAAATCGGATCCCACTTGGAGATATCGAGCGACGTGCCATCGAATTCATCGCTCCAAGTAAGGTCCCAACCTGCAGGATCAGCGTGGACTGTCAACGAGCTTGCTGACACTAGTGACGTAATGAGCAAGAGTCGCAAGAAGTCGACGCGAGAGGCTCGCAGAGAAAAACCGTCGCATAAAGTCATCAAATGCCTCATATAGATTCGTTTGTTCATCGAAGCGTCAGAGCACAATACTACGACCACTTTACTCTTAACGTTTTCGATTTGTCGTACCTGCGTTATCCAATCCTTCAGATGAGAGTTCGATATCAATCGTGTTGCTTCCCTTTTCCACTTTGAATTGCAACCCCGAGGTACTAGAGATTGCATAGCGTCTGGGTGTGATGTAGGGGCCCGGCATCGGCGGTCCTCCCTGGGCAGGCACGGTCCCGGGTTCACGCGAGGAAACAGTCGTCAAGTAATCACCCGTTTCCAGGCCGGAATCTCGATTGGTACTGAGTACATAACTACCATCACTTTGGATCATTCCCGCAGCACGCATCCCACCATTCACAGGCGCGAAACCTACCACTCCACGCTCCAGGGGTTTGCCATCCAAAGTCACTGTGCCCGATACACTGGCCGGTTTACCTCCACACCCAACTAGCAGCAGAGCGCCAATGACACAAAGAACTACGCTTAGACTTCGTTCGCAAGATCTGAAAATCTTTTTCATAACTACTGATTCTCCCATAGATAGGCCTGCCGAAAAGACGCCACACTTCTGGATTCACAAACCAAAGCGGCAAGTCCTGATTATGAGACAAATCTAGGAATAATCAATCAGTTGTTAAGGCCTGTGGATTCACCGCCATCCTTGGTAGACAACGCACGATAAACGTTATGATCGATTCCTTCGTTCACAAAATGGACTGAGGAGTCTGCCATTGCAAAATGTACACCACCAGGATGAAGACTGCGAAAACCGCGGACGTCGAACCAATTGTCCCGAACTAGTTCCGGCGGGGAAAAGTAGTTCAATTGCATGTTGCAAGCAGCCCAGTCGCCATCGGAGAAATAGGCAGCTCCGTGCAAGTCCTGCTCGGCTACTGCTTCGCCGATCATCAACGTATTGCTGAGTCCATCGCTGATGCGTTTAAAAGGGATGGGATCGTAGTAGCTCATCTTCCAGAAAAGCCCATTGCAGCCCAAAGTCTCAAAACAATCGGGAACACTACCCCATTGGGCATTGCTCCACAAACCATCTGCACCAAAGACATTACCAAGTGCCGTATCGCCAGCCACACCTTTATAGCTAGTGACTGCGGTCAGCGCAGGTTCCCAGTGATAGTTACCCTCCCTAGGGGTTGCTGAGGGATCTGAAGGACACGTCAACACGGGCAATTGCCGCTCCATATACTGACGAATTTCAGGTCGACCCATCCCGCGACCATTGGTCGCTGTGACGATAAATCGATTGTCGGGATTCGACGGATCGAATCCGGGCTTCATGCCGTCGTACATGGCCTGTTGCTCAAGCTGCGGGAGCACATCCACGATCCACCCTTTGCCGTTCGTATTCTTACCTGCCACGTACTTCGATACCGCAGCAGGTGAATCTCCAGAAGCAGTCCGATAAACCTCGCGCCCGAAGTTCGTGTTGTAGTTGATACCAAAGGGAAGGTGCTTTCGAGAATCATGAAAATTATGGATTGCCAAGGCCACGTTTTTCACGTTATTCGCACAAGACATCCGCCGTGCGGCCTCGCGTGCCGCCTGCACCGCTGGCAGCAACAATGCCACCAACACGCCAATGATGGCAATAACCACCAAAAGCTCTACCAAGGTGAAGCCACGCTGGCGGCCAGCAGTAATCCTGGACATGACAAAACTCCATCTGAAAAGCTTGAATGAACGGGTGAAACTTTTTAGCAGTATCCACGATGCTGACGTCGTAGGCTGGTTGCGCCAACGGCCACTAGCAAGGCCAAAACGCAGCTACTAGGTTCCGGTACACCCACTACGGCGCTAACAGGTGGCGGTGTAAAGCCATAGTTATCCTGCCAGTCAGTCAGACTGCCCACGGCGGTATCCCTTTGCCACACAAGAAAGTCATTGCCATCCACGTCACCGTCGTCATCGAAGTCCCCGGCTGTCCCTGGAGGGGTTCCGAAAGCTTCAACAACAACCGTGCCTAAGGCAGGTGCGTCAGTAACCCAGACATTGGGTCCAGTCGTGGCAAAACCATATTGCACATGACGACCAAGTCCTGGATCGGTAAACAGCGAAATACTAAAGGCACCCGTATCACCTACGTCGATAATTTCTTCTGTAACATTGAAGCTGGAGTAGTCTGGGGCAAAGTCCTTGATAAATATTTTAGTCAAATAGTCACCAAAGAGATCTGAGAGCGAGTTCGAAAGTACGTTGCCTTCGAAGGTCACGACTTGACCAGCGAGAGTGTCAGTCTTTTCGACATACATATTGGCTTCCATGATCTTGTTGCCCAGAGCGCCGGGACTTCCGCAATTTGGGGCACTACCACTGCCCGTGCATTGGTACCAATACTCGTTGGGGTCATCGATCGTATTGGGAGAGAGAGTCAATGTGGAAGGAGAAGTAGAGAACTCTGCGACCAAGTCGGCAGTTCCCCAGGCACTGCCCCATAGAAATGCACCACCATTCGCCGGCAATTCCGACACATTCATGTAACCCAACCACTCTTCACCCATATCTACGCCAACTGTAACTTGTGCATGAACCAGGTTTGATGTGGCCCAAACAGCACAACCGACCATCAAGATTATCAGTGTATGTTTCATTGTTCGTTTCCCAATTATTAAAGGTATTTGTCAGATGCTGATTGACTGGCAACATCAGGACCAGATTGCAAATGATAAATAGGGCTAGCTGCCCCGGCAGTGAACTCGTCAGGCATCTGCCAACAGAATGAAGAAGCCAATGAATCTCAAAAGCATCTCGCCTATTGAAGCGTGACGAACTTCGCAACCGTCTAGCCCATTCAAAGTAGTGAGAGATTGTTTCTCAAAGAAGTAATTGTGTTTTGTTTTCAGTAACATTGATGGCCGCTGCTGCAGGACATTCCACTGAAGCAAGCCATCCCAGGTAAATCGGCGATTGCCCGCCCAAGGGGCGGGCAATCGCACTTCTTCAATTATACCAACTTCCGATTGCGGCGACGCATTCCAACGAACGCCAAGCCACACATTCCGACGAGTGACAGTGAGGCAGGCTCGGGAACCGTGCCAACCATCAGATTGCCAAATGGAGCGATATCGGTAATCCAAACATTCACACCCTTGACCTGGAAGCCATACTGCACATGCCGCCCAGCTGCTGCATCGGTTGCCAAGCTGATGCTGGACGCTCCAGGGGTAAGCGGAGCAGAATAGACATCGTTAGAGCTTGAATAGTCAGGGGCAAAGTCGCGAATGAAGGCAATCGCGGTATGAGCAGACGTGAACGTATTAGCCAAAATATTGTATTCAAAGGTCACGGTTTGGCCATTAAGGACGTCGGTCTCCTCAATGTACATATTGGCTTCCATAATCTTGTTGCCCAGGGCGCCAGGACTTCCGCAATTTGGGGCACTACCGCTGCCAGTGCATTGGTACCAATACTCATTGGGATCGTTGATTGAATTGGGGAAGAATGTGAGTTTCGAGTTCGCGTCGTCAAACGACACGGGAAGATCTGGAACTGCCCATCCACTCCCAAATTGATAAGCACCGTCACCATCCGGTGCCGGTAGGTTGCTGACATTCATGAAACCCAACCAAGGTGCCGTAGATTGTCCAACTTTGACCGTTGTTGCCTGTGCCTGCATTCCTAGAGCAGCTACAGCTGCAATGGCACAACAGGCGAGTGATTTAAATCGATTCATGAGCAATTCCCTCAAAAAAAAAGAACGGACAAGGCCCCCCACACTCGAGGGGATACCAAAAAACAAGAACACGCTATCTGAATCTGAAAAGAGTTATGAGCAACCGCCGGTTCGACTGTCTCTATTCTACAGAGCGAATGCGAATAGGACCAAAAAGTAAACCTGCCCCCAAACCTAACCCGTTGCATGTAACTGTTTCAGGTACAGTTTCAGTATAATCGTTGCGACCGACATGTCAAGCAAAATCGGAAATTTTTTTCTGGCCTATTTCGATACGGATATTTGCCTCTTTCAGGCTGAATCCAATCGAATTCTAGTTCCGTCGGGCAGGACTCTTACCTGCTCTTCGGGAATTCGGCCCGTAGTTCCATTGATTTCAAACCAACTCGTCTCGATACGATCATCGGGCCGCTGGCTCATGCCGTTGTCCACCATCTTGGCGAGCTGCAGAAATGCGACTGAGCCGAGCTTATTGGCATCCTGACAAACGGAGGTCATTTTTGGATAGACGAAGTCACGCATATCTCGATCGTCAAAACCGACCACTGACAACTCGCGAGGAATATTTAGCCGCATACTGTGTGCTTCATTTAACAGCCCTACGGCTACCGAGGGATCCGTGATGTACACTGCCGTAGGAGGATTCGGCACACTCATCAAGCTACGAAGCAGTTGGGCTCCATCGGGACGATGGGCGGGAATTCGAAAAACAAGGCTATTTTCCAGTGGAATTCCGTTCCTGTCTAATACTTCAACGTAAGCCCGATAGCGATCGACGTGGTCACCATCGTCGAACTCATTGGCAGCAAATGCGATCTTTCGATGACCTAAAGATATCAAGTGCTCAATCGCTTGCTTGCTGGTCGTAAAGGAATCTGCGTAGACGAAATTCAGCGTGGGGTGGTCAAAATGGTCGCCAACGACAATAGCGGGGAAATTTTCCTCGGCAATTTGCTTGCAGACTTTACGCCCTTCGACAGTCGACCGTAGGATGACCCCGCGAATACCTTTGCGGAGAAAGTACTGAGTATAGGTCTCGTCTGAACCTCTATCCCGGGTAGGGTCGAGGATTACTAAGTCTAATTCGACCCCAGTCATGGCTTGGCCCATTCCCTCGACCAAAGACATGTCGTAGGTGGAACCCAACGCGAAAGGACCCGTGTAAATCAGACCAAGAAACGAAGTGCTCCGACGAGATACATTTGGAACGTAACCACAGCGGTTTACAGCCTCTAAGACCTTGGTGCGAATCTCCTGAGTTACAGAAGAACTATTGTTAATTACCCGAGAAACAGTCGCAATTGACACATTTGCGTGCTCAGCAACTTGTCGAATAGTGGGCATTGTAGTAGTATCCTGTAACGATTCAGAAACTGTTTCTTGGTAATGGCCATCATAATCGACCTTTCCATCTTGTCAAATCAGCTGTTCCCAGGAACACGACACCGGAGCTTGAGAATTTCGCCCTATTAAGAGAGCAAGTCTTACAGGTTCTAAACTGTGGAAATATCTGAGGTATTTTGTGGGACAGACTGAACATCACCAGACACCGCCTGAGGATCGGATTTCTCTGATCCAAAAATCTGCCTATTCAGTCGGCATGCTAGTCAACAATTTACAGGCGGCTGCGCTCCCCGCGATGGTTGTCATTCTCAATCTGGGGCTCGGCATGAGCCCGGTTCTGGTAGGCATCATCGGCTTTGCTCCCCGCATCTTCGATGCCCTCTCTGATCCGATGATGGGATACATCTCCGACAATACAAAGTCCCGCTGGGGCAGACGCAGGCCCTACATCTTTGCCGGCGCTATTCTTGCCGGGATTGTCTTCGCTGCGATGTGGCAACTTCCGCCGGGCCACTCGGAGAGTTTTTACTTCTGGACATTTCTGACCGCTTCGATCCTCTATTTCCTCACCTATACCATCTATGCAACTCCTTTCGTTGCCTTCGGCTTCGAGATGACGCCCGACTATCATGAGCGAACTCGCCTACAAGCCTTTGCCAATACCGTCGGTCAACTCGCTTGGTTGGGGGTTCCATGGTTCTATGCGATCATGGCGAGCGAATTGTTTGACAATACGGTGCATGGTGCCCGCGTGTTGGCACTTTGGGTGGGAGGGGCCATCTGTCTGCTGGGGGTTTTTCCAGCTATCTTCTGCCGAGAGAAGATCGTTCCGCTGCCGGCACAAACTCTCTCAAATAAAGAGGACAACGTCAAAGGCTTCTGGGGCCATTCGAAGGATTTTTTTCAGGGCATCGGCACGGCGCTCTCGTGTCGCCCCTTCGCAAAACTTTGCTCCTCAACGTTTCTTGTATTCAATGGCTACCAATTGGGAGCGTCCTTTTCGCTCTACGTTATTATTTACTACGTATTCTTTGGAGATGACAAACAAGCCGGTAGCTTGTTTGGTTGGTTTGGAACCCTCACCGCCGTCAGCACCTTGGTAGTCATTCCCTTGACCGCCTGGATTTCGACCAAAATTGGCAAACGCGAAACGTTTTTGATTACGATATCTCTCTCACTAGTCGGTTATGCATTGAAGTGGGTCGGCTACAATCCGGAACATCCGTATTGGCTGTTGGCTTCCTGCCCTTTTGTGGCCTTCGGCACCGGCTCACTGTTCACGCTCATGGGTTCGATGGTGGCCGACGTATGCGACTACGACGAACTCGAGAGCTATCAGCGTCGTGAAGGGGTTTTCGGGGCCATCTATTGGTGGATGGTCAAGGTAGGGATGGCGCTGGCAGGACTCCTGACTGGAGTCATGTTGGAAGCATCAGGTTTTGATGTTGCACTAGAGTCTTCTCAATCAGAACGCACCTTATGGTTGCTGAGAGTATTTGACGTTGGCGTTCCTCTGATAAGCTCTGCCGTCGCGATATGGATCATATCAACGTACGAAATCACAGAAGCTCGGGCCTACGAGATACGTGCAGAACTAGAACGTCGTCGAGGGAAACCGGAAGAACTTCTCGTTGCAGAGGGAGACTCCGTCTGACGGATTTGCAGTTTCTCAGGCACGAAGCACAGCTTGCTCAGGAATACGCACCTCGATCCGAGTAATTTCACCTGTTCGTTCGAATAGCTTTAAGCTCAGGTGAGCATCGAGATAAGCCTGTTCAAAGGATACCTTGCTGCCATTTGCAAAGTGCACATCCATCGAGAAGTCCTCGTCGGAGAGATAATACACAATTGGAACCTGGCAGACAGTAAATGCCAGTGCAATGGGACCAAGCTGGAGTAACTGTGCTTCGCCCGTAAGGTTGAAGTAGTGAAACTCATGTGAATTCTCTTCGAACTCGCGGCGACGCAGGAGGACTGGATCAAAATGGAGTCGGCCCTCGAGAATTCGAATTCCCAGTTCGCCCTGTCGGGTAAGTATTTCTTCTTTAACCTGTCCGGTCATGCCAGGCTGCTGGGCACCGCTGTGCTTGGGTGAATGGGAATAGGGGTCCGTGGGGAACGCACCGTATTGGCTAGGTGTCTTATCTGAACTAAGTCCCGCCCGAACCAAATAGTAGGCATCAGCCAGGGCATCGATGACATTCTTGGAGGCTTGTCGGTCAATAGCACTAAAGACATTCTCTTGAACCGCTAAAAGAAGCTTCGAAACCATATGCCAATAAATGCACCCCAAACCTTCATAGCCATACATCGTCCCTGATCGACCTGTATAGGTTTTATGGGAAAACACTTCTTCAAAGACTTCTATCACTTCCCTGCGATCACGAGCCACCAATTCAGACCAGTGCGAGTCATGGCCCAGCTTATCAAGCTGTTCATTCAACTCAGCTTGCCTCTGAATTGCAGCGGCAAAATGATATTCGCCAAAAACATCTTGAACAATAATCGATCTGTTATGGGACTTCACCATTTCGCGTAACAACGAAACCGAGGATAACCGCTCCTCGGGAATCCTGTTGCGGAGTAAGAAACCGTCCAGGCTGCGATCAGGGTAGAGCATGAAGCTACTCTGATCTTGACGGAATAGTTTGCTCTCAAACATCGCATCAATCAGTTCCACCGCTTGGGCAGCATCAAGCAGGCCGCTACTGAGTGCCGACACCTGTCCTTCGAGCATTTCGTAAAGTGGATTGACACTCGCAGAGTGGTCAGTTGAATTCAGGTCTAGCAAGTTGTAAGCATGATATAAACAGTCCGCACGACGATTGGCTCGAATTGAATGATCCAAGTATTCGACGGCCAGGCGGAAAAACTCTACCAGCTCGGTACTGCCAATAGTGTGCTTACCCGAGAATCCTTCATCATAGACTTTCAGTCGATAGTCAGAGAATGCCTGTCCCGCAACTTGCAATATCCGAAACACTGCTTTCTCAGTGATGGTCGTCTCATGGAGCAGATGACGATTTTCTTGCAGCAGGCTGCGGATACTACGGAACCATTGTTCGACCTCGATGGAGATAGAAAGCCGCCGGTCGCCGATTTCACGGATCAATCCGATTAGTAAGTTCAAATGGCGGCGTAGATAGCCGACAGTGACCATCGACAGGCCAGAGCCAACTAGCGCATTGTTGGCATCGTTCCATTCAGGCCGTTGAGTGTTGAGCCAAATCCCTCCATCCAAGGCAAAATTCGAGAGCTTAGTCAGCACGGGAACTAGGAGTTTTTCAATCAAGTTTACATAGTAAATGTCGCCTTGGGCATCGAGCACCAGTTTTCCGTCGGCACCTAAATCTTCGACGCGCCGTGCAATTTCTTGAGCAGTAAATCGATCATAGTCGATCGTTTCGCTGCTATTCTCAACGATGTCCTCATAGGGACGAATGCGATAAGGAACATTAGCGTAACAGAATATTTGATCTTCAAGAAGTCCCTCTATTTGGCCTGGAAAAGAGTGCTGCAGTGACTCCAAGAGCCTTGTCAAATAGATGATCTGATGGTCGCCCCAGTAGCCGATGTTGCTCCAGGGATCCTCTGGATCGGGTGCTTCCCAGTCGATTCCATCACGTGAAATGCGGTAAGGGTTGAACCCATCGATTGTAGACGCATTCACAAACTTGGCGATCATATTCGGCAAGAAAGCAGGAAAGCTATTCGCCAAAGCCTCCCAGTTTTGAAAAATATCTCGCCAGTTGCCTTGATAGTTGTAAATACATGAGCCATCCTCGTTGCGAACGTGAATCTCGAAGACGTTCCACGGACGACTGGGATCCCCATGACGCCGGCCAAATGTAAGAGGCAGGTACTCCAACACAATTCGCACCAGATCAGTATTTCGCTGCTCTCGAGCGAGTTTCAACAATTCTTTAGAATCGATCCGCTCGGGGAGTGAACGCAAAAAAGTCTGCATTACATCTTTTGTGCGAAGATTGCGCGAAGCGACAAACGCGATGAAATCATGTGATTCAATCGTATAGTTCGACCTGAAAACTCCGCCACGCATATTGTTAAACAGCACATTGGCAAAGTGATGTGCAGTGGCAAGCTGACTGCCTGTCGATTGCAGGCCATCCGCACTGGCAACATTTCGAAGCAATTCTTTATGGTCGTCGTGAATTGCCTGTTCTAATGATTCGTCAAGTAAAGCTTCGTCGCCGAGCCTCCGGCGTATTTCTGCAACTTGCTGGTGATCACGCCCCACATCTGCGACCAGATACCATGAATGGGACTGGCCTGGAGCCAACTTCAATGTCGTGTAGGTGAAAAAATTTCCGCGTTGACCAGTACAAAGCGATTCCGGTTCAGGTGTTTCTCCTGCACAAAAAGAATTGAGCCCTTTTGAAGAAAGAAAAACGTGGTCATTGGATAAGCCTCGACACCAGACTGTCGTGGCCCGCAGAACCTCGGCTGCTTCTGCCCGATCCAAAATCTGAGAAGTCAGACTGTAGATCCCAAGCCCTGACGCAGCATCATATTCGTTGTGCTTATAGGCATCCACCAAGCAACTTGCTCGCTGATACGTGGTCAGCGGTACGCCGCTTGGAGTCAAGTTTTGCAATCCATCAATCAACTCGATCTCTATTTCTTCGGAACCCGTGTTTTCCAATGTCGCTGTCCGAATAAATCCAAACTTCGTTGAGGTTCTCCAACTCGAGGAAAAGGCAAGTCCTAAACGTTCATTCGTCTCCTGGAAGATTAGCTGATCCCCTGCGACATGTTTCAGAAGTTTTCGAGAACCCCGACAACCTGTGGTAAGACTCTCTTCAAAGGGTTGCCAGAATGAATACTGCCCTCCGGTCTCCTGATGTCGCACCAAGGTGAGTGGTCCAGTATGAGAGTGACAGTCATGCAACAAATCGACCGTCAAATAGGGAAACAAACAGTTCTCGGCACTCACTCTCCCAGCAGTGAGCCCACCAGTGGAAGATACGTACATCCACTGGTCACCTACACTGACCAAACTTATGAGAAACGGAGGCATCTTGTCGTAGTTCTCGATTTGATAGAAATCTTGTCCATTGATTTGAATGAACTTACCGACGACTGAACCCGACCGAATTGGATTGGCTATTTCAGGCACGCTACTATTTCCTAAGTTCAAATTATTAGATGTGTGACGGCCTTCGGAGAGCTATCAAGTCAATACTATTCTTCGGAACCGGCCAGAGCCTTCTTGGGAGTACGATCAACTCGATAAAGCCCCCAGTGTTTCTCTACTTCGTTCGGATGAGGGCCACCTTTCCAGGGTTCGTCAAACGCCTCAAAGTAGAATGTACAAATCTTGTGTTCTCGAGCCCATTCGGTAAATTGCTCGTAGTACTGACGTTGCTCCGACTCACCTACTTCTCCTTTGATGAGTTTTGCTTGCTCTCCTTCGTTGTGAACTTGAGTGGCCCAACCTGCCTCACCAATGACTACCATTTTATCGGGATATTCTTTTTTTACCTCACCATAGATTTTTTCGGTCCACTCCATCGCCTTTGACAATTCCAGCCCTGCCCACAAGGCGTGGATATGCGTAACGATGAAGTCGATTTCATCGGCGATCTGTTTACTCTCGGGTTTATTCCAAAAATTGAAGTCGTCTGCGGTCGTTACAGGCACGTTCGTCGCAGAGCGGACTTCTCGAATGTGACGAATCAGTTCTTCCGGAGGAGTGCGGTGATCTGACCAAAACACCTGAGTTTCATTGCCCACACTCACGGCAATGACCTCTTCGGGAAACGCATTTGCCAAACGGATAGCCGTAGCAATTTCCATTCTATTTGCTTCTTTTGCCAGTAAGGGATTGGCAGAACTCTCCTCGGGTACAATCCAAGCTCCTAGCATCATCTTGAACGGGAGACGCTTCTCGTGAATAATCTTGAGAACTTCCTCGGCTGATTCGCCCGCCCCATACATCCGGAGCAAATTCCAATGTTGAGAAAGCAAATTCAAATCTTCGGTTAGTTTCTCGCGCGTTGGCTGAAGGCCGCCCGGTGACTCTTCCTCACGATAAGGGCCGTAGGATATGCCTTGGCCAATCCACTTGTCTTTGAGGACAGGAGTGAACTCTCGCAAGACGAACTCATGCTCAGCAGAATCGACACTTGCTCCCTCAGGAACTACATGTTCATCAGCAAGTACTGGTCTATTAGTTAGAGACCAAACCCATACGACCCACAGCACTATCGCAAACCTTGAGAGACGAGTAGCCATAATCACACCAATCCTATTACTCGATAGAGGGGAAGCAGCAAGAAGTTTGAGATTAAGAGATCTGAAGCGAGTTAGAATCTTCACTATGGTCATTGTGATCACTTCTGATGGGTCTTACAACGGGTTACAAGAAGGAAAGCAATCAGGCCAAGAGTCAGTAACGTGACGATAATTCAAAATGTAAATTTGTTTCAAGGACCATTGTTCGACTTGAAGGCGATTTTTTGAGTCTTCGAATTCAAGCCGGAGTTCATTTCGATTTTTGAAGAACTTCGAAAGGCGTACCCGTTGGATATAATGCATACGGGGGAACTGTGGCCTATCAAGCAAACTTAATGGATGGCCAATCGGAACTTACACTTTGAAAGTTGGTCGACGTGGGTGATTTCGATGAATGATTGTCTCACTCTGTTCCGTTTACTCGGGGTATGTGTTCTCTTTTTTTTTCGGTTCGCGGCAGCAGATAACGCTCTTAGTCACGAAGGCCGAATATTTTCGATCGAAGTCGTCAACGGTAAACTCCAGGTCCAAGGCATTAATACGGGCGAGCCGGACGGAGCTCCCACGACAAGGCCCTATGTGAACTCTATGCATGATCATTGGAAGAACTCTACGATACCAGAATTGGGCCCTATCGCGAATTCCTTCTTGCCAGACTACGAGATCCAAATCGGCACTGCATTCGTTATTTTGAAGGATCATGAAGTTACTTTGGAACTCCTCAGTGCATCGCAGTGGGTCAATCCGCCGATGATGCCACTGCCGGGAACGATTCCTCACCTCCGGCCGCTCGACCCGGGGGAAGTGATCCGCATTGAAGCGGGTACCACCGTCACTACCGACTCGCTTGGCACTTTACTGCTTAGCTCCTCAGTCCCTCAGACGGGCATCGCAGATATCTTGGTGAATTACTCGATCGATGGCCATCCGACGAACGAAATCCACGTCCTTGAGTTCCGCCTCTCTGCGTCTCCTACAGATCTCAATCAGCCCAGCATGATAAGAGACAGCGATCCCATCTATGTGCTGCTATCGCCAGATGGTGCCAATCCCATGGAAAAACTGCATTACGCGTCGCTGTATTTAGAGCAGTACCTGGCAACAGTTCCAGAACCTAATTCTATCACATTGGTATGCTTGGCAACCGCTCTGTTGTGTACCAGGCCTTGCACCATAAACTCACTAGGCTCAAACCTCTAACGACTCTCTTCCTACTTCACGGTTGCCTTTTGCCGAGTGACGACTTCGCCTCCTTGTCCGTTGATCACGTTGAGAATCCCACTTCCCGGCTGACCTCCCGAGAGGCGATGCGTCAACGCATGGTGAACGACGACGCCCTGGGAAATGGGCGTTTCGATTGCGTTCTCAGCAATCACAACTGCATCTTTGAACACATGGTAAACTCCCAGACCCCATGCCTCGTGGCTCACCACCTTTTCACCGACCTTGTACGACGCATACCCTTCGCCAGTGTCGCTCCGCCAAGCTTCCTGCGAAGGGGGATCGTAGGGCATTTCGCTCTGATAGAAAAAGACACGCCCTCCATTGCCATTCCAAACCGTCTGGTGCTTCTGTGTATGCTCGACAAACAGGGCATAAATCGTTACATCATCTCCCTCGACCCGCAGCCCCGTGTCACAAGTGTTTTCATCCCAGCCCACGTTGTTGCCATGGTCAGCGCGCCACAGCCATAGATTGTCGCCAACCACATGGTTGTCATAGATCGTCACCATCTGCTTCGCCTTACCCTCGCCATTGCCTCCCACGCGGCAAAAAATGTCGTGCAAACAAGTCGGATTCTCCTCATGACCTACGTTTCGATTTGGAAGTCCAATTTGCACCAGCGTTTCCACTTCTTTCGGGCTGGCGTCGAAAAGAATTCCGCTAATGATGACTCCCTCGCCGGCTTCCACGCGTAAGGTTGGCTTGCCGGAGGAGGAAGTTAGGCTTGGTAAACCCAGGCCAAAAATTACTGTGTCAGGTCGAGTAACAACAATCGTATCATCGAATGAATAAACCCCTGGGGTGAAGAGCAGATGCTTTCCAGATTGTAGAGCATTGTTTACGCTCTCGGCTGTATCGCGATCAGGCCGCGCAATGTGAAATCTCTCCAGCGGCAGCAGTTCCCCTCGTGATTCCTCATCATTCCACGTAATCCCAGTCGTCCCCTTGCGGCGGAGCGGCGGGACCAGCACGAACCATTGCCCGTCGTCCTTGGCTACAAGGTACGGTTTCTCGCGGACGACATGTGTCTGGTCAACCACGGTAAACGGCACATCAGGCCATTCGCCTTCAGGCGCATCGTTGCACCCCACGAAGACCATATTCCAAGCACCACCATTCCACTCTCGCCACTCACAATTTCTCGAGAACCACTGTTGCTGTGTACCGGGCTGGACACTCCCATCCACATTGCAGTCCGCCATGAACCCACCGCTCGACCAGCCTCCAGAGGACAGCTTGAGTTCCCCTTGAATATGTGTACGCCGCAAGGGCGCTGCCTGCGAAATTGCCCAAATGTTCACCCCATCCGGTGGCGCTACAGTGAGATTCTCGACTGCCCTCCAGAAATTGCATGTAGCGTTTCGATTCATCCATGCTGCGTCCGTCCAAACGTGGCCCGCGATCGTCACATCACTGGGCGATTCGCCCAGCCCTGCCACATGGGTATAAAAACCAACCGGTACTTCAAGCTCATAGTTCCCCGGCTTGAAGAGCAGCGCAAATCGACCCTTACCGAATTGCGCCCGCTCCTGCTGAGCGAAAACTGTGTCGATCTGATGTTGTGCCTCGCCTTGCCCTGGTTCGAATACGAAAACATTTGGCCCAAGGTCAGGTGCAGGCGGAACCGCATCTACGTTAAGTGCTGGCGACGGCTCCTTGGCAGCAAGATTCGATGAACCTATTAGCGAATCGTGACCAAGTATCCAGGCGATTAGAAACAATGAGACGATTGATCCGAGGTTTCCGGGAGCCATCTTCGCGTCTTTGATGCGATGAGAGGTTCTTTTCAGCAATGTCACAAAATGAATCATTGAAGACTTCGTGTATATTAAGGACATGGACATGAAAATGTTTTACATGGGAATTCGCTTCACAAGATAGGACTACAACTTCAAATCTTTATGTAAGCCATTTCGAATCGGCTGGTGTCGCTAATTGAAAATTGACTTGTCGATAGTTACAATCCTGAAACTTTGCAGCTTATCCGTCAATCACAACAAGTAGCACTTCTATGTCTATTTCATCCTTCTGGCTTTGTATAGTCACCATCTTGGTAGGTCATCAAGCAAATTTGGCGCCTTGTCATGCGAAGGATTCCTTGCAGATCAAGATTTTTGAGACCTCACGTGCAGGCGCAAAGCTCATGGAACGAACCCACGAACATCTGTCTAGTGCTAATGACTCAGAGCTTCCCACTATCCGAATTCAGAAAGAGCAACGTTTTCAAAAAATCTTCGGCTTCGGGGGTGCTTTCACCGAATCCACCGCGTATGTATTGAATCAGCTAGATAGTGAGAAGAGAAAGGAAGTCATCAACTCCTACTTCAGCCCTGCAGGTGCAAACTATTCCTTGACTCGGACGCACATTAATAGTTGCGATTTCTCACTCGATACCTATGCCTATGCCAATACGGCGAGCGATATCAATCTCGTAGATTTTAGTGTCGAGCCCGACCTCGATGATCTCGTTCCCCTCATCCAGGACGCCTTGGCAGTTCCACATGCCGAGTTCAAGATCATTGCCTCTCCCTGGACCGCTCCCCCCTGGATGAAAGATAATAACCTCTGGTATGGCGGTTCCCTCAAGTCAGAATTCTATCCAACATGGGCACTCTATTTCTCGAAGTATATTCAGGAATATGAAAAGCTGGGCATCCCCATTTGGTCGGTCACTGTCGAGAACGAACCGCTTGGAAATGGTGCCCAATGGGAGAGCATGATATACACCCCTGCCACGATGGCTGACTTCATCAAGAATCACCTTGGCCCTCGCTTCCAAGAGGATGGAATCGATACCAAGATACTCATTTACGACCAAAATCGAGACCATCTGAAGCAGTGGGTTACCGAAGTCTTTAGCGACCCCGAAGTAGCCAAGTTCGTGTACGGGACAGCCGTCCATTGGTACAGCAGTACGGTCGAATGGTATCCCGAAGTTCTTACCGAAGTGCATGAAGCATTTCCTGACAAGCCGCTAATCGAAACCGAAGGTTGCATCGACGCAGAGATACCACATTGGCAAGATGACGATTGGTACTGGAGTAAAGAAGCGACGGATTGGGGGTATGACTGGGCACCCGAAGAGGACAAACACCTTCACCCGAAATACGTGCCCGTCTACCGATATGCCCGAGATATAATCGGAGGACTCAACTCTTGGCTCAGCGGTTGGGTCGACTGGAATCTCGTGCTAGACGACAAGGGAGGTCCCAACCATGCGAAGAACTGGTGTATCGCGCCTGTCCTGGTGAAACCTGAAACCAAGGAAGTCTATTACACTCCGCTCTACTATGTGATGGCGCACTTCAGCAAATTCATTCGACCTGGTGCGATCCGACTAGGAATCGATTGTGAAGCGAAAGATCTCATGGTCACTGCCTGCAGCAATCCCAATGGCAGCATCGCCGTGGTCGCGCTCAACCAAACAGAAAAAGCAGTAAGCTACAAACTCGTATGTGACAACCTTCACACGACACTTACTATACCAGCTGAAGCGATTCAAACAATTGTGCTAGATTAGCACTGGTATTAAATGGATATGCGGGATCGAGTGCATCAAGAACTCGACAAGCACAATCCTAAACAGGTGAGATTGCTTCTTGGTCCCCTGCCCCAAACAGAATTGGCCTCCTCACCAGAATGTGTGGGTGAATTCTGGTGTTGAATCAATGATATCCGTCCATAGAGCAAGTTGGATCAAGCTTGCTTTACTACTGATTGCGACAACACTCGGAGCCTTGCCGCTTGTCGCTGCAGAAACAGAACTCCAAACGCCAAACGATGGCAAAGTAAGTTGGCCGACGGCCACGCAAACTTCACGGCCATGGACTCGATGGTGGTGGCACGGCGCACTCTTCGGGTAGTTGCTCTGCCGGGGCTGAAATCGATATTGGCGTCTGACCTACCACATCAGGCTTGAATAGTACCGTATGTTCACTCGGAAGGCTCAGCATTGCCGCCCCTTAAGAAGCCACTCCTGTGAGCCTCGAAGGTTTGTTTCACCAGCGAGAAAATACTCCGCGTCATCGGCCAATGGTGTTGAGCTACTAAAATATCTTTGATGCTTTGGGGATAAGAAACCTCACGACATAAGTTGATCAGACATGCGCTGCCTGATGGAGGACGCTCGCAGAAGTCCGCGCCGCAAGGCGCTTAATAGAGCAATATACCTTTGGGGGTCGAAGCGATAGACGGCGTTCATGCAGGTTGAAGACACCTATTACGGAGGAAATAGCTGCCTTGAACAAGAACAAGTATTAGCATCAAGCCCCATGAAGTCGGTTCTGGTACAACTGCGACCGGCAGACTTGGCGAACTGCCAAATTGTCTTTGCCATAGCAAGAAATCCCTGCCGTCGACAATTCCGTCACCATTCGCATCGCCCGACGACTGCACTGCACCAGAGGAAGTTCCATACCATGTTGACCACACCGTGAGGTCCTTTCCATCAACGTTACCGTCCCCATCAAAGTCTGCACTAAGGGTTGGAAGCGCGACATCAAGAATCAGTCCGCCGTCGGTCAGACTTGCGGTAACAACTTGAACTGCCCCGTTGTGCGTCACGGTGATCTCATAGTCGCCTTTGAATCCTCTGAGATCGATAGAACCGGCGAGTTCTGAAGTCAGTTCCTCATCCGTCCACCAATCGGAGTAGACCAAATCAAGATAGGCTTGACCATTCGGCTTCATCGTCCAATCACTGCTGAACATCGCCGCTTCTGGTCGCCAATGAGCGTCTTCCCAGAAGCCCCACATCAGGAAGTCATCAATGTCTTCATGAGCGAACACCGCCGTCAGAAAATCACGAGTATATTCAGCTTGGAGTTGCTCATCTGAAGTGCCGAAGTCGAATTCTGTGATTTGCATATCAAGTCCAAGCTGAGCAAAACGATCAAATATCGTCCACAGATCCTCAGGACCCGTCAAATCTCCTTGTGAAAAATGTCCTTGAAAACCGATGCCGTCAATCGGGGCATTGTTGTTTACGAGGAATTCCACCGTGTCGAAGTATTCTTGTTGGTTGAAAGTGTTCGTCCCGCCACCCGAAGAGAGAATGCCAAAATTATTGATATATCGCTTCGCTGTCGGGTCAGCAGCCAAGGCAGCATTGAACCAATCGACCATGGCCAGGTCTCCCTCCGAGAGATTATCCATGACATCATGATTGGTGCGAGTCTCATTAATCACATCCCAGGCTGATAGTTGACCAGCAAACGTACCAGCGATGTCGGCTATGTGATCAGCGATAGCAGTGCGCAGCTGTTGTTGCTGTGCCCCGTTGAGTGGCGCATTGTCGAGCAAATTCTTAATCGGTGTCGGCAAGTTGCTGTAACCTGGCCAAACAAGCGTGTGACCGCGGACGCTGATGTCTTGCCCAGCAAGCCAATTCACAGCATTCTGAGCACCAGACTGAGTAAAATTGCTGCCCCACTCACCTTCCCAAGGTGGCCACTTCAGATTGTTTTCGATGGTGGCCAGATTGAACAGTTCAGAGACTTTCTGCTTGTACGCGTCATGAACTGGGTTGCTATCTCGTAGTCTGCTGGCGACAACTGCCGATCCAAACCCGAATTCATGTTCTGTCATCTGCACGGAGACCTCCGCGCCAGAAACTGCATTGCCGAGAGAGTCTGTGACATTGATTTGAATATCGGCTTTGCGATTGGCTTCGATACGCGCTGCGGCTTCAGTCCGCCACAGAGCATCTGGCTCAGCACCTGGGTAGGCCGGTGGGGCGGGAACGGTATCAGAGATCGCCACCCTATCGAAGCTCAAATCGAATGGGGAAGGCGAACTGAAAGTACCAAGTACTTGCCAAGTGGTGATATCGCTGAGATCTAAATTGGCAAAGTCGCCGACGCCATGCGTCGGATTGGCGAGGGTAGTCGCGGAAACCAATGTACTGGGAACGCCGATATCAAGACTTGAAACACCAAACGTCCATTTACCTGTTCTACCAGAGGAGTCAATCAGTTCGAGATCAAACTTGTCTACTCCATTGCCAGCGTTTGGAAACAAATCGACCACGAAACGGCTATCGGCGTGAGAAGCGAGGTCAAGCGAAAGGCCAATACCAGCACCACCCGAATCATCCACCGGGTCATGGATGCGAACTGAGTTCACTCCAGTAGACTGATTAAAGCCGCCAAACGTATAGTCAAAGCCTGTGCCGTTAAAATCCGACAAGACGAGATCTGCAGCAACAGCTGGCCGTAGAACGAGAATGCTGAGTAGAGAAAATACTAGCCACTTCCAGCGACAAGGGCCTTTAAGCCAGTGATTCATTCGAAGGTGTTGGCAATCTCTATATTCAAGTAAGTTTCCATCCATTACAATCACCAGCCTCAGAAAAGAAAAAGTTCCAAGAGACGTTACTTGACACCGGTCGACGATTGCCGTCATCCATTCTAGGTCGCACATCTCAAGAAGAGTCGTTTCACTCTTCCTTCGATGGCAAGCCTGCAGCATTCCCAACGCAGGAACGCGCTCAGAAATAAGCGCGGATTCCGGCTAATTCAACATCTACAAGCAGGATTTTCTCATGTAGTGACAGCGCTGTCAAATATTTTCCAAATTTTTAATTGACTTTCTCAAAAAATAGGATTAGCATCAAAATCACGCTGTGAAATGGTGGTTTCTATTTGACAGCGCTATCACATAAGACTTTTTGCTCATCTGCATTTACTACTTAGTTACTTTCGCGCCTTTGGAAAGCACCTCTCGTCGAGAGATTCAATGGTACACGCCCACCAGCGATCTACCAAGAATTTGTTGACGGGAATCGGAGTAGAACATCTTGCCAGTTTCAATCAATGATATTGCCCGAAAAGCTGGAGTCTCGCACTCGACGGTCGCGCGCGTCCTGAGGGGCGACGTGAAAGGCGCCCAGAAACGTAGTGCTGAGAAATCTGCGGAAATTCTCCGCCTGTCAGCAGAACTCGGATATCAACCCGATTGGCGAGCACGGGCCCTATCTCGTCGCAAAACACAGACGATTGGCCTGCTCTATTCAAATCCAAGTTGGATTTTTGAGGATCCTATGAATGAAATTGCAGTCTCATTTACTGAGTCACTGCAACAACATAACTATGATTTGCGCTTGATTCCCGCCAACTCGCAGGAACATTGGAAGGAACTCATCTACGGAGGTGCCGTCGACGGGCTGGCAATGCTGCTACATATCCCCGAAGGCACCGAGGATGCTATTTGGAAAAGCGGGCTACCTACGATCTTATTAGGAGATAAGCTCGGCGACGAAGTGCCTCATGTGGTTCCGGATGATGTGGGGGGCGCCTATTCGGCTACTCGCCACTTGATCGGACTCGGGCATAAATCCATCGCCTTCTATATCGATGAATCAATTCGCTTCCATGTGAGCGTGGATGAAAGACGGCAAGGTTTCAACCGAGCTATTGAAGAGGCAGGCGACTGTGTGCGAGGAGAAACCTGGCAGATCGGGTCCGATGAAGCAATCGACCGTTTGCTGACCCATGACCGACCGACCGCGCTACTTGGGTATTGCCACGTAGAAGCCTTGAAAATCACTCACGCAGCATGGGCTCACGGACTGTCGATTCCAACAGACTTAAGCCTTATTGCCTTTAACGACATTATGATGACACGACACATGACTCCACCTCTTTCTGTTGTCGGATACGACATGAAAGAGATGGGGCATCGTGGAGCTGAAATGCTGGTGCGCTGTATCGAAAAGCCAGCCTCGAAAAAACTGCAAAACGTAGTATTACGTCAGAAACTTATTATTCGTGGCACGACGGCTCCACCAGCGTCAAGGATCTAATGGAGGTGCAATTGCTAGACGTTTAAGTTGTCTTTTTAACCGAGATTCTCTTCACGTACTCGTCACTAGGAGGTTTGATCATGTTTAAATCTTATGCCAAGAAAACCAGTGTAATCGTTGCGTTCATATTCATTCTTACTTCTGCCCGTGTCGAGGGTGCTGTTTTTGCTAATTTCGACGCGGCTCAATTCGATGCCAACGGGTTTGCGTTCGCCGACTTTGACGACTTCTTTGCCGTCGATACCTCGGGTGGCTCAATCAGTATCGACATCAATAGCGACATCGATGGACAAAACGGTCTTTTCGGTGGAATGGGATCAGACATTGTAGCCGACTTCACTGCAGCAACGACCCAGCTAGAGATCACGCTGACGGTCGACCCCCTTAACGTCGCCAGCAACTTCCGCATCGTACTTGTCGACAACGACGGAGTCGACACGGGCGAGGAATACCAATTCTACATTGATCTCGCCAGTCTAACCCCTGGTCAACCGACACTCATTACCCAATCGTTGATCAACCCAGGTCCGGTCTATCGCCAAGCTGCCAATGGGCAAACGGATGGAGATATGGTTCAAAACTACGGACTGCGGCAGATGCAGATTCAAAGTGAATTCGGTGGTACAAACCGCTTGAAGATTGATGTTGAGAGCATCAAGTTGGTTGACCCAGACGATCCCTTGCTTATCGAATTCAACACAACAACCTATGAGGCCCAAACCCAAACTTTTACGTTTGGCACTTTTAGCGAGGCCGGAGTGCTGGATGCGTCGGGCTCAACCTTCTTAATCAACGCGGATCCAGCCGGAACTGGTGGGCCCAGTGGTGGTTTTGGCTTTAACGGCTTGAACGTAGATTTCGATGCCACTCAATACCAAATAGAGATCGAGGCCAAATTACTCCCCAACAACACCGCCGACCAGTTTAATCTGGTCTTAGGTGACAATGACGGAGACGACAGTGGCCCTGGCTTGGGAAGTGATGACTACAATTTCTTCGTGGACACTTCCAACTTCAATACGTCTGATTTCAGCACCTTTACTATTCCCTTGGGAACCGGATCTGAAACCGACTTCGTTACTACTTTCGGATTTACTAATGGCGGTGACGGACTGCAGAATTTCGGACTCAGCCAGATGCAGATCCAATCGAGTGGTGATGACCCGGGTGTGCTGGGCATTGAAGTACTGCGTTTTTCAATTGTCGAGCGACCCGATGGTATTGCCGGGGACTTCGACGATGATGGTGATGTGGACGGAAACGATTTCCTCGTCTGGCAACGAAATCCTGCCGTCGGGAACTTGTCCGATTGGCAGGCCAACTATGGAGCGCCGCCGCTTGCTGCCTCAGCGAGCGTCCCTGAACCAGCCACCTGGATGCTCCTGCTGTGTGCTGCTGGCGCGTTGCCCATTCGCCGAATAACAGAGAGGTCCTGATTGAAGTCATGGCGCCGGTGGGTTGGGCAGCCCATCGGCTCCGTTAATATCTTGCTCTCTGGCTAAGATATATATGCCAGAGCTTTTCAACTAAATTGGGAACGGAAGTCATGACAAGTCCTACTACTCGTCGCGGATTTACGTTGGTCGAATTGCTGGTCGTAATCGCCATCATAGGTGTTCTTGTCGCATTGCTGCTACCGGCAGTTCAAGCCGCGCGTGAGGCAGCCCGCCGCACCAGTTGCGTCAACAATTTGAAGAACATAGCTCTGGCGGCAATCAACCACCACGACCAGCAAGGTGCATTTCCAATCGACGAAGACTATTACGACGGGAATTCCGTTCAAGAAGTTGATATAGATTCGCTCACCTATACCTGGCAACCGCGCAGTAGATTCGGTACTCCGAAAGAAGGCCTTGACGGTGGTGGTTGGATAGTGCGTGTCTTGCCATACATGGAACAACAAGCACTCTACGACCGATTTAACATTCCTGGACATGGACTGAACGGTGATTGGAATGACAGGCAGAATTTGGGAATGAACTATACACTAGATCCTAATTTCCGCGCAGCGGTTGAAACTCAGCCCGAGGTACTGGTCTGTCCTTCGGACGAATTCGGCGGATTGCAATTGAACCAGTTTCCATATTCCGACAATAGCGTACCCTTCGGCAGGGAACTTACCGTTGCGACAACATGTTATAAGGGTAATGCTGGCGATGCGCACTTCGAGTTCCTACCCAGCTTCGCCCCACAACCTCCCGGCCTATATACATATGACCCGCTGTTCCAATGCTACAGTGGCGACGACTGCGTGGGAATGTTCTGGAGAACTACCTATATCCGCGGGGGTGTAGAATTGCGGCAAGTAACTGACGGCGCCAGCAACACGTTTCTTATTGGAGAGACTTCCCCAGTCGATGGCAACAGCCCCGCGTGGTCCAGCGATGGAGACTGGGCGATCACGGCGATCAAACTCAATTGGGATCCAAATACTTCAGGAGCCTGTACAAATCCGGGTGCAAGAGAATGCTGGACACAGTACCGGGGTTTCCGAAGCAAACATCCAGGAGGCGCTAATTTTGCGATGACCGATGGTTCGGTATCATTCGTGCAAGACGGAATTAATCCCCTGATCTATCGTGCGCTTTCGACCCGTAACCGTGGCGAGACCTCCACTAAAGAGTGAATGTATTGCAGCAGGATTTAGGAGCGAAATGAATGCAAACCTACCTTGTTAGTTACCCGCCCAGCAGCAATTCTGCTTGGTTGTGCACGGCCGCAACTTTTTTTATTGCCTCGCTCGCTGGGTGCGGTAGCGAATATGGTTCAACGGCGATCGGAGTCGTAACGCTCGATGGAAATCCAATTACTCCTGGCCTCGTAACCTTTGTACCTGAAGATCCCACCGCTGTTCCCTCGGTGAGCAATCTCGATTCAAACGGCGGCTACGAACTCAAGACGAACAAGTTGCCCGGGCTATCACCTGGGAAATACCGAGCTTCGGTACAAGCATTCCGCCCACCAGATGTGCCGGAAGGTCAACGCAGTTTCGAGCCTTCAGAGCCACTGGTTCCAGAAAAATACTTGCAAGTAACTACATCTGGCCTGGAATACAATGTCGAACTTGGCAGCAATACGATCAACATTGAGTTAATCACAGATTAGGCCGCGATTCTAGGTCTTGCGGATATCTCTCCACTCCAATGCGAGTGTGTTACTCTGAAGAACCACACGTCGATCAGAGGCCGATCCTAAAGGGTGTCGATGCAACAAGGCTCACAAGAACTCTCCGTTCTGGAGAAAACCGGTTACAGTCTGGGTGATTGCGCCGCCAATTTTGTGTTCCAAACACAGATCATGTTCTTGATGGGCTTCTATACTGATGTGTTTGGAATTGCCGCCTCAACTGCAGGCTACATTTTCCTACTTTCTCGATTATGGGATGCTTTCAACGACCCCTTGATGGGAGCACTCGCTGATCGAACGGATACAAGATGGGGAAAGTTCCGACCTTGGATTCTGATAACTGCCGTACCTTTCGCGATACTTTTTGTCCTGTGTTACACTGTCCCCGATCTTAGTTTGACCGGAAAGATCGTGTGGGCTGTCATTACCTACAATCTGCTGATGATGATCTACACGGCCAACAACATCCCCTATTCGGCACTGACCGGGGTGATGACAGGTGACCGTGCAGAGCGTGGCAGTTTGGTAACTTGGCGCTTTGTCTTCGCGATGATCGCCCAGTTTGTAGTTCAGACGTACACGCTCAGTATCGTGGCAGCTTTCGGCGGGCAAGCAGACCCTGCTGGGGCATGGCAGAAGACGATTGCATTGTGGGCACTCATTGCCGTGGTGTTTTTTTTCATTACCTTTGCCACTACAAGAGAGAGAGTAAAGCCTGATCCACAGTTCAAGAGTTCACTTCGCGGAGACTTGGCTGACTTGTTAGGCAATCGCAACTGGGTGGCGCTGGCTGTGGCTACTGTGTTTATCTTTATTTGCCTCTCCATGCGTGGCGGGAGTACTTATTACTACTTCCAATACTACATTCGGGAAGGTGAGGTTTTTGGGAGAACTCCTTCCTGGCAGGATCTCTTCGGGTGGTTTAATGGATTGGGAACCCTGACCACAATCGCCGGTGTATTGCTTTCCAAGCCACTAGCAATGCGATTCGGTAACAGGGATGTCTTCCGAGTAAGTCTGTTTCTCACTGCCGTCTGCATGGCAGCTTTCTATTTTCTGCCACCCACTGCAGTGCAAGCGATCTTACTGTTGCAGATGCTACTGCAATTTATCTACGGGACCACGATCCCTTTGCTCTGGGCCATGATGGCAGACGTGGCCGACTTTACCGAGTGGAAGACGGGTCGCAGAGCGACCGCCATGACTTTTGCTTTGACCGTATTCGCATTGAAGCTGGGTCTGAGCTTGGGAGGTGCCTTCCAAGGTTGGCTGCTTGACTACTACCAGTATGCTCCCAATGCAGCACAATCAGAGCATACCCTCGAGGGAATCCGATTGCTAATGAGCATATTCCCAGCGATCTCGTTCTTTCTGGGAGTAGGAGCGTTGCTATACTACAAAATTGATAAGCCAACTGAACTGCAAATGCACGAAGAGCTCACGCAGCGTCGCAGACGACAACAAGCAAGCTACTAGGTGACAGAATGAGGTTCCATTCCAAAGTGGATCTGATTATGAATAAACCCATCTCCCAAATTCTAATTCAACTTGTGATTTGCAGCATTTGCCTGCAGGTACGTATCGCGTTGGCCCAGCAAGCGACATTGAAAGAGGCCTTCGACAAGGACTTTCTTGTCGGAACTGCTTTGAGTACTGCACAAGTACTTGGCGATACACCAGCCGCTTTGGAGTTAGCCGCCCGACAGTTCAACTCAATCACTGCTGAGAATCTGCTTAAGTGGGAAAGTGTTCATCCAGAGCCAGATAGATACGATTTCGAAGCCGCGGATAAATTCGTGGATTTCGGTGAGAACCACGACATGTTTGTCGTGGGCCACACATTGGTGTGGCACAGCCAAACGCCACAATGGGTCTTCGAGGACGACCAAGGAAATCCCCTCGAACGAGATGCTTTACTTGATCGTATGCGGGACCATATCCATACCGTTGTTGGTCGCTACAAGGGCAGAATCCATGGATGGGACGTTGTGAATGAGGCCATCGTCACCGATCCAAATGACGAGAGCAGAGGCTCCTGGCGCGAAACACCTTGGTATAGAATCATTGGCCCAGACTACATCGAGAAGGCTTTTCAATTTGCCCATGAGGCGGACCCCGAGGCTGAGCTGTATTACAACGACTTCGACGAATGGAAGCTCGGCAAACGTGACTATTTTGGAAAAATCGTCTCTGATCTCAGAAACAAAAACATTCGCATCGACGGAATCGGCCTCCAAGGACATTGGGGACTCGACTATCCAACGGTTACCGAAATCGAGTCGATGCTCACCGGTCTAAGTCAACTTGGCGTGAAGTTAATGATTACGGAACTGGATATGAATGTGCTGCCTAGTCCGTCTAGTAATACCGGTGCCGACGTGACGATGCGCATACAGGACCAACCAGAGTTTAATCCGTATCCCACGGGGCTGCCCGATGACATTCAAAAACAATTGTCTGATCGGTACGAAGAGATCTTTAGAATGTTTCACGACCATCGAGACACTATCGGCAGAGTAACCTTTTGGGGCGTCGACGACGGACAATCATGGCGCAACTATTGGCCGATTTCTGGCAGAACAAACTATCCGTTGCTATTTGATCGCAAATACCAGCCCAAACCTGCTTTTTATTCGGTATTACAGGTAGTCGGTGACGAAAAGTAGCCTCCAGCCAGTGTACCTGACCTACTAACCTTGGTTAGCATTGTTTCCACATTTCAGAACGTTAGTCTTAGGAGATTCTTTTTTGTCTACTGACTCCAGTACCGTTGCTACATCTATTTACCAATGTGCAGATAAGCCGATTGACGAGCGGGTTGCCGACCTATTGTCGCAGATGACGCTCGAAGAAAAAGCGGCACAGATGGTTTGCGTGTGGAACGAGAAGAACGATAAGCTGCTCAACGAGCAAGCAGGCTTTGATCCGGTGCGTGCCAAGAGTCATTTTGGCCATGGGAATGGTTTAGGACAAATAGGACGCTTGAGTGATGCGGGAAGCAAAGCGGGAAAGAACTTTGCGTTGGGAAGAAACGCTCGCCAAATGGCCGAGCTTACGAACACAATTCAACGCTGGTTTCTCGAGAACAGCCGGCTAGGTATCCCCGTGGTCTTTCACGAAGAGTGCCTGCACGGACTCATGGCGGTAGACGCAACTAGCTTTCCTCAGCCGATTGGCTTAGGAGCGACGTTCGATCCTGACCTGCTTCGCAATGTTCACCGCGTTATCGCCGCTGAGACACGGTGCCGTGGTGGACACCATGCATTATCACCCGTTGTGGACGTTGCCCGCGATCCGCGTTGGGGACGTGTGGAGGAAACCTATGGTGAAGATCCCTATCTAGTCGCCACAATGGGGACCGCTGCTGTCGAAGGGCTCCAGGGAGATCGGACCTTTACGGATGGCCAAAGTGTTGTTGCGACATTGAAACACTTCGCCGCTCATGGCCAGCCAGAATCAGGTACGAATTGTGCCCCCGTAAATGTTTCAATGCGCGTGTTACGCGAAGTATTTCTCGACCCATTCAAGAAAGCTATCCAACAAGGCAAGTCCTTGGCGGTAATGGCCTCTTACAATGAAATAGACGGTGTTCCCTCCCACGCCAATCGCTGGCTCTTGCGCGATGTGTTGCGAAACGAATGGGGATTCGACGGCGTCGTCGTATCAGACTATTACGCAATTCGTGAACTCAACGAGAGGCCCGATCTCTATGGTCATCATTTGGCCGTTGACGGCAAACAGGCGGGCGAACTCGCAGTGCGAGCAGGTGTCAACATGGAGCTACCTGAACCGGATTGCTATCTAACGTTGGTCGAAAGCATTCAAGATGGACAACTCTCGGAAGTTGAACTCGATGAGATGGTGCGTCCGCTATTAAAACAGAAATTTCAGCTCGGGCTGTTTGACAACCCCTATGTCGATCCAGAACTCGCCGAGCATCTTTCTGGGAGCGAGGCGCATCGTTCCATTGCTTTGCGAGCAGCTCATAAGACCATCACTCTGTTGAAGAACCATAATAAGACGTTGCCAATCAATAGAGACAACATAAACACGATTGCAGTGATTGGCCCCAACGCCGATAGAAGCCTCCTGGGCGGCTATAGTGGTCTTCCGCGTTTCCAAACGACCGTACTGCAGGGAATTCGAGACCACTTAGACAACTCGGCTCAAGTGGTCTACCACGAAGGATGCAAGATTACCAAGGGAGGGTCATGGTTCGAAGACGAGGTCGTACCGTATGACGCAGAGGAAGACCGTCGAAGTATTGTAGATGCCGTCGAAGCTGCCCGGGCTGCCGATCTGATTGTACTCGCTCTTGGCGGCAATGAGCAGACTTCTCGGGAAGCCTGGATGAGCAATCACCTAGGCGATCGCGCAAGCCTAGAGCTCTTTGGCAAGCAGGACGCTCTGGTAAATGCTCTGGCCGAGCTGGGAAAACCGATGGTTGCTTTTCTATTCAACGGTCGGCCATTGGCTTTTAGTAATCTGGCGGAAAAAGTGGACGGTCTCTTCGAGTGCTGGTATCTTGGACAAGAGACTGGCAGAGCAATTGCTGACGTACTGTTCGGCGATGTGAATCCAGGTGGAAAACTGCCCATCTCAATCCCGCGATCAGTTGGGCATATTCCCTGCTTCTACAATCACAAGCCTTCTGCCAGACGCGGATACTTATTTGACGAAGTCACACCCCTATTTCCCTTCGGTTTCGGCCTGAGCTATACGCAATTCGAAATTGGACCACCCAAACTGCTTCGGTCACAGATCGCGGTAGGGGAATCGACGATTGTTCAAGTCGAACTAATGAATACTGGCAAGCTGCCTGGCGATGAGGTGGTGCAAATGTATATTCGCGATTGTGTCAGTTCGGTAACACGCCCTGTCAAAGAACTCAAAGGATTTCAACGCGTGACCTTAGAAGCTGGGGAAAAACGCACGGTCTCTTTGGAAATAACACCAGAAAGCTTGGCGTTCTATGACATTGACATGAACCATGTTGTCGAACCCGGTGAATTCAAGATCATGGTCGGCAACTCATCTAAAGACTCAGATCTTCAATGCACAATGCTGGAAGTCGTAGTCTAATGCTGAGTACTTGATGGATTCATCCAAGAACTCAAATAGTACTGACATTCGCAGCCATTCTCCAGAACGGCGAACTTTGGTCAAAGTCCGCGGCAGGGCACTCGAATGTAAGGGACATGAATATGATGAAGAATGCTTAGTATAAGTAGTTTGAGGCCAATTCTTAATGTGAAAAAGGAATTCTGGTCAGTTTCAGCGCATATTCTCTAGTGAAATCATTCCCGCAAATCAGCAGCTCTCCATATGATGATCCGCACTTTTTTGCAAAAAAGACTCGCTGAAATTCGCTTGTAGAGCCAGTAGAATTGAGTGTTGGTTCCATTCACACTCCAATTCGCAAGGATTCCCTTTTGAAATCATTCCTGTGGCAAACCGTCAGCTCAATTCTATTCCTTACGGCGTTTTCAACTACAGCCACGGCAGTCGTGGTAGCTGAGCTGAAAGACCCCAGTTGGGAATCTGTTTCCAATATAATTGCTCAGATTGATCCTCCAGTATTTCCAGAACGAGATTTTCTCGTAACGGATTTTGGTGGCATTGGAGACGGCAGCACAGATTGCCTTGCCGCATTTCAGGCAGCGATTGCCGAATGTGCAAAAGCAGGTGGCGGCCGGGTTGTAGCACCTGCTGGTCGGTGGCTTGTTAAGGGGCCAATTCACTTGGAGAGTAATGTTAACCTCCATCTAGAGAAAGATTCCACCATCGCATTTAGCACCAATCCACAGGACTACTTGCCGGTAGTACTTACACGCTTCGAGGGAACGGAGCTGATGAATTACTCGCCGCTCATCTATGCTTTCGAGAAAGAGAATATCGCCGTTACGGGCGAAGGAGTACTCGACGGGCAGGCGGGCGAAAGTCGGTGGTGGAATTGGAAGGGACATTGGGGCGGTGCCGACGAAACGGGTTGGAAAAGGGGTGATTCTGACCAGATCGAAGATGTTGCGAAGCTTTGCAAGCTTGCCGACGACGGAGTACCTCCAAGAGAGCGAATCTTTGGCGCGGACCACTACCTTCGCTCAAGCTTCATTCAACCGTATCGCTCGAAGAGAGTTTTGATTGAAGGAGTAAAGATTGTTAACTCACCCATGTGGGTCATCAATCCGGTACTATCCTCGAATGTGACAATTCGTGGCGTAACGGTCGACAGTCACGGACCCAACAACGATGGCTGCGATCCCGAATCCTGCCGAAACGTCTTGATTGAGAATTGCATTTTCAACACCGGCGACGACTGTATCGCCATCAAATCGGGACGCAACGTGGATGGCAGACGTCTAGCCACACCGAGTGAGAACATCATTGTCCGGGGTTGCACTATGAAAGATGGGCATGGCGGTGTGGTTTTGGGAAGTGAAATGAGCGGTGGTATTCGGAATATCTTTGTTGAAGATTGCCAGATGGATAGCCCCAACCTGGAGCGAGCGATTCGCTTGAAATCCAATTCGCTCCGTGGCGGTTATCTGGAAAATCTTTTCGTCCGCAATATCGATGTGGGCGAAGTGAGCGAAGCAATCGTCAGTATCAACCTGCAATATTGGGGCGAAAGTGGCGAATTCTTCCCGACGGTACGAAATATTTTTATTGAAAACGTTACTTCGCAGAAAAGTAAATACCCCCTGTATTTAGTTGGGCTTCCGGAAGAACCGATTGATTTTGTCTACTTGAAGAATTGCAAATTCTATAACGCGGCGCAGCCAAGCATTATCGAGCATGTTGACCACATGTACTTCCAAGATGTGAGTCAGCCTCGTTAAGCACATCATGTTGAATCTGACTCATTCATCTTCAAGGTGATACCAGAGCATCAGGGCGCATGTAGATCTTGAGTGACGGGGCCGCTTCTACCAATTCGCTAGCCAGTGTAGCAGCAATGCGTTTTGCACCTGGCGGTGTAAAATGCGTTAAATCTCCCACTGGCTGGATCCAATCGCTCGACTGCTGGCCAAGTCGCTCGAATAACTCTCTCGTGAGCCGATTCAAATCAACCACGGGGCATTCGAGTTCCTGGGCAACGGCGAGAACGGCCTCCGCATATGGCAGATTCCCTTCGGTTGGATTAATTATGGCGCCCTCAACAAATACGCGCCGAGTCGGTGGGCTTACGAGAATAGGTTCTGCGCCCGCCGCGCGCGATTCTTCAACATAGTGGGCGAGATTCTTGCGGAAGTCACCTCCTGGCGTTGGATCGGTTTCTCGCTCAGGGCCTTTGCCTGGATTGTCGTTATGGCCAAATTGGATAAGCACATAGTCTGCCTGGTGGCCAATCGCCCGATCCCAGTGGCCCTCAGTGCGAAAACTCTTAGAGCTCCTCCCTCCTCGCGCCTCGTTGACTACTTCCACCCGATCATCAAATAACCGGTCAAGAGCCCATCCCCAGCCCTGGTAAGGGTGGTTTGCATCGTAGGTGGCAACCGTCGAGTCTCCCACCAGAACAATCTTAACTTGCTTGCGTGGCGAAGCTTTCGGAAGAGTCTGTGAATTAATCCTTCTCGGCGCAAGAGAGGCAACGGTTCCCAGGATCTCATCACCTTTGGTTTCCAGCCGAACTGGCATCGAATCAGCATTGCCACCCATAAACACGAGCCAGTCCGCTCCGTCTCCTTTTTTCAGGGTGGCAATAGAACCATCTTCTCGAAAGATTTCAGCCAACTCGGCTCCAGATACGCATTCACTGAAATGAAGATAAACCTCGTTCCCCTTGTACTCGTTCTCAACAACTATCGGAGCAGTTGAAGATTCAGGGTCCCAACGACAATCAAAGGTCCATGCGGGAGTGATCTCATCCGGCGTGGGACTCCCAGCAGCCGTCTCAAGATTGTCCGAGTGCCACGCGTAGTCACCCCCTTCACGGTGGCAGTCAGCATAGTATCTTCGCTCATAAACTTCAGGATTTGCGACTCCACTCAAATCCTTTACAACTCCTATCGGCTTGTCAGCAAGGTTCTCCGAAAACTGACAGCCGAGCAAATAGAATTGTGATGGATAGTGATTGCGACCAAGCCAAAATTCAGGTGGACCATCAAAGGTACAGTTCCGCAATATGAACTTCATATCGAGGTCCATATGACCATCCTGCCACAAGGCAGCACTTTGGCTAGCGGACTCGAAGTGACAGTCGCGTACAAAACACCATCCCCGTGGACAGACAAAATCGACCCCCCCTTTGAATCGACAATTGCGGTGGTAATACATGCCGTAAGACGTATTCCACAGCGAAAGAGTATCGCCACCGACACCCAGTACGTCACAATCATCAAGAATAAACCGTTGTGGTTGACCATAGATCGCAAAAGCATGCTCCGGAGTTTGCTGGGTGTTTTCGATGGTCATATTGCGAACCATGTTGTCTGATCCGAAAACATTCAATACCGCAGGCCCAATTCGGTCGTAACGGCGGTCGTATTCGCTGCGTGGAGCGTTGAATTGTAGTCGCACCCCGTCGCGACTCTCTCCAATAATCGAGACACGCTTCTGCCGCAACAAGACTTTTTCTTCGTAGATTCCGTTGCGAACAAAGATAGTGATGCGCTCAATGTTGTTGGCCGGAATCGTTTCGATGGCGGCTTGCAATGTCGTGAAATCACCGCTACCGTCGCTCGCTACGATCAAATCGGCAGCAATCCGATCAGAGGTCAGAACAGATAAATCGCCTGCCATTGCACCAGAAGTCGCAAAAAATGCCCCGAATGCGAGCACGGCTTGAGAGTGGATTCTAGCTCCAATAAATCGCTTCAGCATGGTAGAAAACCTGAATGTCGCACGATAAGGAAAGTAATTTGTGAGAAGGTAACAAATCATACGAGTTCGGTCAGAAAGATACAGGTAGTGATTATTTGCAAATATATCTCAATCTAAACCAGGATGACTTGATAACCTGCCGGGCTACGATAGATAATGACAGTCCACGCAGTAGTTTGCGAATACTCTCTTTTGCGAGGTGTTTGAATGTCAGAAAATCGATTCTGGTTGTGGGGTCTGCTGGTAGTCTCAATTGGTGCTGCTTTGTGGTATCGCAGTCAAATCTTGCCAGCAACAGCTGACGATCAACCTCAGACGACGCGAGTTGTCTTTATTACGGGGGGAGATAACGATTTTTGGCAACTCGCTGCCAAAGGTGCCAAAGCTGCTGCACTTGAGCACAATGCCAAATTGAAAACGGAGATGGTCTCCCGTGAGGGTGGCCTGGAAGAGCAGACCCAGATTCTCCTCGGCCTAAACGAGGATGAAATCGATGGCTGTGCCGTGAGCCCCCTGGATGCTCAAGGTCAGACATTGCTGATCAATCGGTTGGCCAGGAAGATGAATGTAGTGACCTACGATTCTGACGCGCCCATCTCTGAACGCCAATACTACATAGGAACTAGTAATTACCTCGCGGGCAAGATTAGCCACGAATTAGTTCGCGAAGCGATCCCAGAAGGAGGCAAAATTGCCGTCTTTCTTTCTAACATTACCAAGAACAACATGTTGGAGCGCAAATCAGGCTACGAAGAGAGTGAGAAGAAACTCCAGTCCGATAATCCACCACAGGATGCATCTGCTCCTGTTTGGCAAACCGTTGCATACTTGACAGACGAAGGGGATACAGCGAAATCCCAAGCAAATATTACCAAGGCATTGGAAAATCACGACGATCTCGCCTGCCTGGTGGGCATGAATGCCTATCAGGGCCCGCTTCTCTTAGAAGCTTTGACCAAGGCAGGGAAAATTGGGGAAATCAAGCTCGTCGTGTTTGACGAACTCGATGACACACTCGAGGGCATAGAAACTGGGAGCATCTACGCCACGGTCGCTCAAGACCCTTATAAGTACGGCTATGAAGCCGTTCGTATGCTGACTTTATTGCACAACGGCAAGTCACGAGAATTGCCGATCGTGGGGGGCGGAGCAATCAATGTTAATTGTCAGGCTATCCGCAAGGCCGACGTCGAAGCTTTCAGGAAACGGCTCAAGGATCGATTGGAAGAATCTAAGTAAGTTTCGTTATTGATTCGACGGGACCCAATACTCACACATGCCAGCTCGTACTTCTAGTTTTTAACCAGACCAATAAGTTGATCACCATGAGAGTCATCCCAGTGGGTTCCGGTACTACCTGGGCTGCGACCCCCAAGTTAGTAGGGCCGTACTGATCTTGCCAGACCCCTAAATCGATAGCATCCACATTGCCATCACCATTGGCATCTCCTGTGGACGGTGAACCGACGCTGCCGGCGCCCCGTTGCCAAATGAGAAAATCGCGACCGTCTACGTCACCATCTCCATCGAAGTCGGCATTTTCTACAACAGTCGGCGTTGCCAGAGTGGCATCCAGAATGAGTCGAGGTGCCAACAGTGCATCGCCTTCGTGAGAAAAGAACGTGGCGTCGTTCGTTCCCGTGGCGTTCGTCTGCTCCAGGATTAGTGTAACCAAGCCTGCGTGCGGTGATCCCTCATAGTAAGCAGCTAAGTTCAACATCACCGCTAAATTCAAACCCTCGAAAGAAGCCGTTTCTCCTGCGACTAGGGAATCAATCGAAAATTCGCCCAGCGAATAGACCCCCGGTGTGTCTAACGGAAAGTTGTCCTTTTCAGATGGTTCGCCGTCGGCAGTATAGCGAGGATCGATACCGAGTGTGCGGCTGTTGCCATCGAATGCCAGACCAGGTGCATCAGCAAAATCTACAGTTGACTCATCCCAGTCCCAGTCGTCACCATCATGCTCCAGTCCGTACACTTTAAATGTGTGTGTGCCGACGACAGCCTCGGCTGCAGTCAATTCCAGCACAGCTTCTTTTACTGTGCCGGGAGCGATTTCTGAGAGGTCAAATTTCAGTAAAATCGCCTGATTCTTCGAACCACTAGCACCGTCCCAAAGTGCATTGAGCGCGTTTCCTGTTCCATCACCACTGCTTATGGCGCTCGTGCCCCCATTCTCGTTCACCTGAGCGTCGCCACCCAATCCATATCCTGTTGTAATAGTGTGAGATTGAGTGTTTGTAGGCATGTAGGCATAAGGTGTGAGCGAGTGAATGTACTCCTCCAAGTAGGTGTAGCCAGACGATGCGTAAGTCGTGTTTAGTGGCGTTGAGGCATCGCCATAGGCGGACAATGCCCAGGTATCCGGGACACCGTCGTTGTTGGTGTCGGCAGCAGGTGTACCTGTCGGCAGCGAAGGCAGCGATCCCCACTCGCTCTCGGAGCTGATCTGTCCTGGCTGTTGATTTATGACGTCGCGAATCATATCGCGATCGTGCGCATCGCGGAAGTTTGTTGCCCCAGCACGACTGAGAACCTGTACGTAAGCCTGTTGAGCAGACGTTACGTTGGCTTCCGGTATGGGAACTCGCGAGCCCAAAAGTGTGTAGTCAGCGCCGGTGCGGAACATTGCCGCCTCGTGACTACCACCTTCGAGAACGGGAACAACCCCATTGATCATTCCATCGGTGTTGTTATCCATCAAGTTGCCTTCGACAAAGAAGCTCGATTCCATGTCGGTATCTCTGGCAAAGGCATGATTTGTATCTCCTGTTTCAGGACCGCGAATACCATAGTTTCCCACCCAGTTCACCGAGTATTCATCGCCACCGTACGCGAACCGGTCACCTGGGTTGTAAATCACGTTGTTGACGAAATCCAGTTCCATAATCATGTCTTGGCTTTGTTGCAGTCGCGGGTTTCGACTTCTGTTGTGGGCGTAGAGGTTGTGCGCGTATGTGTAAGTGCCACCGTTGAGAAGCGAACCATAGCTGTGACTAAGCAGTCCCTGCGTCATTGTCGACCATTGAACGGTCACGTTATCCGAATCGTGAGTCACGGATATACTCTCGTCGACAGACCAGGAAGTAGTTACGTGATCGACAATCACATCGTCGGCCGTCTGCACCCAAACTCCGTCAGCGTTATCAGCAGCTTCACTCGGTCTCACTCGAAGGAATTGCACTACCACATTACTTATTGGGTCAACGATGCTATTACCGTTGAACAACGGGTTGATCCGAAGTCGATTTCCCGACAGCGTGATGCCACCTCCTGGCGCCGTTTGCCCAGCGATCGTTATGTTATCCTTGCCATTGAAGTCGAGACTGCTTGCCAAATTGATCGTACCTGCGACATCGAATACAATCGTCCGGCCAGAGGCAGGCGCATTCTGGATACCATAGCGTAAACTTCCCGCGCCAGCATCGTTGAGATTGGTCACCTTATACACATCCCCGCCCCGTCCGCCGGTGATGTTCTTCGCAACTCCTTCCGCTCCTGGAAATGCGGGCAGTTGGGCCTGCGATAAGCACTGAATACAGAGTGGCATCACGAAAGAAAACAAAACATAAGAAACGCATCAAGTACCTCGATTGTCAGATGAAATACGAATCAGAAGATGATGAAAATACGATCAGCAACTTCGATCGGATCTTAGTTGGAAAAACGCTCCCAAAGCGCAGAGCAGCAACGTCAACCCAACTGGTTCAGGCACGGCGTGAGCAGAGGCTAGAGCTACCGATGTGCCGTACTGATTCTGCCAGATCCCCAAATCAATGGCGTCGACGCTCCCATCGTTGTTGGCATCCCCCGTGGCTAGCGAGCCGGCACTGCCGAACCCACGCTGCCAGATGAGAAAATCTCGTCCATCGACCTCTCCATCCTCATCGAAGTCAGCGTTCTCGACCACTGACGCAACGACCGAGAGGACACCGCTAGTGAGCAGATTGGAATCATCCCAAGCCAGTCCACTAGTAAGTCCTGGTAGATCGAGGACAAAAGCGCCGATTGAATTTGAGAAATCGAACAGATCAAAAGAGTTACCCGCTTCGGGAGTAAAACTCAAGAGGTCGATATCCAGAGTTCCTCCCGCCATCAGCGTCCCGCCGATGATGAGTTTGTCAAAGCTGGAAGTCGACGCGATTTCCATCTTGAGCGTGCCGCCAGCGTTTTGAACGAAATTGCCTGAGAGATCCATTGTGCCTGGCGAAGCACCGGGCGAGACAAGACCTTCATTGAGGACATTGCCGATGATCTCTCCGCTGCCGCTAAGCTCACCCATCGCTCCAACCGAGACCATCGGAGCAAACAAAGTCCCCGAAGCACCCATCACTAGGGTACCCTCACCCATGGCGGAGCCGACCTCGACCCTCTCGGCTGCGTTGAGCCATCCACTGTTAATGCTCAAGGTTGCGTTATTGCCCGCATTGGGAGCCACCAGCAGCATTCCGGCGTGTTGGCCGACGGCATCCACCACGACCGAGCCCGTCTCGATTACGGCCAAGTCGTACTTAGAAGGCTGCCAATTGGAACCGGCAGTAATGCCGCCGTCATCAGTTTTCCAGTTCATGATATGGGCGTAGCGATTATTGAACCCGCCGTTAAACACGATCGGTGCGGGAGCAGGAAACTCTCCCTTCTCGTTAATGAACTCGATGAGGTTAATGTATCCATCGTTGTCGAAGTCGGCGTTCCATACCAGATTTCCACCGTGCAGAGTCTCCCATGCATCAGCCATGCCATCGTTGTCGGCGTCGTAACCAACGGGGTGCGAAGTCATCGGGGCCGCGAGCAGTCCATTGAGTTCACTTGCATTAGGGGCCGCAGCCCCCAGAGGAACTCCCGTGAAATTGGTCACATTTCCAATCACACGACTATCAATCGCATCACGAGCCCACCACCAATTCCCCACGTAGTCGACGATTTGATGATAAGCATCTGTAGCCGTTTGAGTTGCAACGGGCGGTGTTGCAAAAGGGGACCCCATAAACTCAAGTGTCTGGTCGGTCTGATTATTAATCACAAACATCGCCATGCCCGTGTTGGACCCATCAAGCACTGCGTCCTTATCGGGATCGATAAAATTGCCCGATTGATAGACTCGCGTATCGACATTCTTATCGACGCTGAAAGCAACATTCGGATTACCTTGCGTGCCAGGTCCTGCCACGATGTAGTTGCCGACATAGTTGATATCAGATTTCTCTTGATCTGATTCGCTGCTGCCACCGGTATAGCTGGCTCGATCGCGAAAGTTGTAGACGACATTATTGCGGAAGTCCGCCGTCAAGGTCTCCCCGTTATAAGTTCCGAACCGCGCCTGCCGACTGGCGTTGTGGGCATACAGATTATGATGAAAAGTAACTTGTGAGCTGATCCGAGGACGTATCAGCGAACCATAAGCATGATTACTCACCAACGCATCATGAATCGTTGAATACTGGACGGTAACATTGGTATTGTTGTTCGCCACTGAAAGAATCTCATCTTCCGACCAAGATGCGGACACGTGATCAAGAATCATGTTGGTTCCCAATCCACTTCCTGCAAATGTGATGGAATCTGAATTATCACCTGTTCCCTTGCGAAATGACATGTAACGCAATATAACATTGCGGTTTTCCTTACCTCCGCTATGTGTCAATTGCACCATATCCCCATAGACAGTTACGGGCCCAGGCGCAGTTTGGCCGGCGATGTAATAGTTGGAAAGATTTTTGATATCGAGGTTATCTGAGGTTAGGTTAATCGTGCCTGCGACATCGAAAATGATAATCTTGTTCGTACTATTCTCTTGAAATGCACCGCGCAATGAACCTGCACCACTGTCATTCAAGTTGGTCACACGATACACAGTGGCATTAGAAAACCAGCCAGCCGCTGGTGCGGTGCCTGAAAAAGAACCACCGTAACCTTCAGCACCAGGAAAAAAAGGCAGTTGGGCCCAGCTGACTGACACCGAACTAACTAGCAAGAAAGTAACGCCCAGCGAACAACGCCCATAAGAACTTGCACTTGAAAAACTAAGCATCTACGTATTCCCCTCAGAATTGTAGCAGTGTAGTTGTGACGAACGACCCGTCCTGGCTCTCCGTCGAGATATTTCTAAAAACCAGCAGGACGTTGAATGCATAGTGCAAACGTCGCCACAATAACGAATAAAAGTGTGGTAGGTTCCGGTACTGCGACCGCATTTGAAACAAGAGGCAAGGCGGGAGCGTATTCGCGTTGCCACACCAGAAAATCAATCCCGTCGACGTCGCCATCTTCATCCGCATCGCCATCACCATGAGCCGCACCACTTGGAGTGCCATAGCCTGCTTGCCAACTGATAAGATCCGTCGAGTCGACGAAACCGTCTTCGTTAAAATCACCTGCTGCAAACACAATTGGCGACGTTTCAAACGCCCCCAAATCAGGTGCAGAATCATTGAAAGGAAGACCAACATCGGTTCCTGCGTCGATCAGGTTGCTGTCAGAGGCTAATCTAAGAAAATCGCTTGTCGGCAAGCTCCCATCAGGATTCCGAGGACCTCGGGCGATCGCGTCGTCTAGCGAAAGAAAATCAGCACTATTCACAGGGATACCATTCCAAGTGTTGAACGAGTGGATTACTCCCGAAAGAAACACATCGCTACTATTGCCATCATAGGAGATGTTATTCTTCAGAATGTGCAGATTATCCGTCTCGGAGGCCGTCTCATCAAAATACCAATTTCTCGTGTTGTTGAAGCCAACCGAATTGTTGACGATCACACCGGTGCCGTTGCCGTTAATATCGATGCCGTTCTTATTCTCCCAAGCCAGCACGCGGTTGAGCACATGCGCGCCGCCATCCTGGCCAAGCTTGAAGCCAGTCGCATCTCCTTGAAAGTTGCCTGCCGTCAGGTCATTGTCTTCGAGTGCATCCTTGTCGAAGAACTGGGGCAGTAATTTGCCGTTGTCGAACGACCAGGAATCTTCGACCAGGGCTCCGCCATTGCTTCCCCACATGTCCCAGCCATCGTCGGAATTCCCCCAGGCCCGGCTTCCTCGCACCGAGTTGCCCGGCCCAAGGTCTTCGAATTTGATAGCAAACCCGTCGGCATTCTCGCCGTTGGACGAAGGGTCATAGTTTTCGTAGGAGTCGGTATTGATAATCTGGTTGTACGCAGCGAACCCACTCAATTGAACTCCCGAGTCGCCGTTCCAGCGCGTGACAACTTGCTCGATGATGCCGTTGTTCGCCCCGCTCCAGATGCCATTGTCTCTGGCGTTTTGGATTGTAAGTCCCTTGATATGCAGCCAATCAGCGCCGTCATCAATTTGGATGCCTCTTCCACTCGATTGCCCCCATGAGCCGTTTGACATCGAGTCGAAGTCCAAAACAGGCGATTCACCAGGATAGGACCAGATGTTGATGGGATTGTTACTAGTGCCGCCTTCGTCGCTACGAATCTGGATTCGGCTATTGAGACTGTAAGTACCGCCGCGCACGAACAGAGTGTCACCAGGGTTGATGCGATCGATTGCGTAGTCAAAGGTCCCCCAAGGACTGCCCTGGGAACCATTGTTACCATTGCTCCCCCCTGGGGAGATGTAGAATTCTGCCGCATCTGTCGAAGCAATACCCACTGCGCAGCACAATACGACCACGAACTTAAAAAACAACTGCCTCATAGTCCCTCTGCTCCGTTTTACTTGGCTATCCAGCTTTTCAGTTCCTGCTGGTCGCCACTCTGGCAAGATACACTTCCAAATTGGTGTACCCTACATCGCTCAATTTTTTTCCATTACCATCCGCGGGGTCGTTGGGATTGAGCTTATTCTCCAACTCAAAAGTGTTGGGCATCCCATCTCCATCGGTATCAAAATCCTTCGCTCTCTCCTCAGGCACTATATCATCGATCCCGGGTAGGTTACCCGACTTGTCGCGAAGCTCCTCTTGAGAATCAATCAACCTTCCACTACGCGATATAACTGTTTCGAGAAGAGCCCGGTCTGCTGTATCACGATTCAATGAACACCCAACCGAATCCAAAGCATTCTCATAGGCGGCTTCTGCAGGATATAAGTTCTTTCCAAGGTCTTTCAGAAACGGAAATGGAGAATCGTCATTGCTGCTCAGCAACTGATCTTCCGGCCCAAGTTTGCGGAAAGTTCTAGCGATTTGCTTCTCAGTCGCTATCTGAGTGCCGTTGTGCTCAGAGTCCTGATCATGATCGATCCAGTTTTCTCTTTGATAAACGAGTGTTTGTGCCGGATCATCTTCGTTGAAGACTCGATCTGCATCTTTCGCGGGACCGTTGATGTAATAGTTTCCGATCAGGTTGACTCGAATCTCTCCTTTTCCACTACGGTGAGTTGGCTGATCAAGCCAATCGTAGATCACATTGTTCACCAGATTAACGTCGGTCCGGCGACGATCCGCTTCGCTTTGTCCCGGATCGAGTCGCTGTTGGCCACCAATCGAAGGATTACGAGCACGATGGTGTGCCCACAGATTCTGATAGAAAGTAAATCCCCCCACTCCAGCGGCTTGGTCTTCAGGCGTTAATTCGCCGCGTATCAGGGTCCCATATCCGTGCCGACCTTTGGGGTGAAACGAATCGTTGAGACTCAAGGCAATAATGCAATTTTGTACGGTGACGTCACGGCACTTTGTCACCGAGAGAGTTTCGTCGATTCCCCAACTAGCCGAAATGTGATCTAGGATCACGCGCTCGCAGTCTCCTCCCACATTGATGGCGTTTGCACTGCTAGAGTCGAGATCGCCATTGCCCTTGTAGGGATGGAGTTTCTTGCTATCCCCTACCCTTGCATGAAAATCGCCCAGCCGCACTCGCAGATAGCGAATGACGACATCCTTCCCTCGGGAAATCTCTAACGGATATCCCCACAGCGTAACCCCATCCCCCGGCGCAGTTTGTCCAGCAATTGTGAGATCGCTCTTGAGTATCTGCAGCGGTGCCTTTAACAGTATTGGCCCTCCCACGTCAAACACGATCGTGCGAGGCGCTTCGGCGGACCGAATCGCGTGGCGAAGACTTCCTGGGATCTTTTTATCCTCATGAGGCTTATAATCTTCGAGATTGGTGACGTGGTAAACATCACCGCCCCGTCCACCTGTCGAAGCCGCTCCTTGCCCCACAGCTCCAGGAAAGGCTGTAAGCCCGGCAGCACTAACCTGGTCGATGAAAGTGACCATCACAACGCACAACATCACCCCGAGCCGCCAAGGGCTGCCCCAGGGTACTCGGCGACTCGGACAATCTCTGTTTCGAATGGATGCCATTACGGTTTGTGGTGAGAAAGGTATGTGCTAAATAAAAGGCGGTGCCCCTGTGCAGGAGCACCGCCAGTTTTTCCTAAATTAAACAGAGCTAAAAACTCAGCGCTGGCGACGGCAAATCAATGCCAGACCACTCAAGCCTACGAGGACTAGCGAGGCAGGTTCAGGAATAGCCGTGAACTCGACCTGAAACAGGCTGGTATCGAAAACTTGCGCAGTCGTAACTGCATTCGAAGGACGAAGGCTAAAAGTGTCGAACAGGAAACTTCCATTGTTTGGAGCGAGCCCTGAAGAGCTGACTGAGACGCTACCAGTTCCGTTAAGTCCTGCACCTGTCATAGTAGATGTCACATCTAGCAGATTGCCAGCAGCACGTGTGATGGTCATTTCTAATGTGTACGTTGCTCCGTCAGTATACCCAGCATTACCAGTTGAAATTCCGGGGGCATCAGCAACCGTCGCCCAATCGCCAGAAGAGCTTAAGATATTCCCGCTTGCTCCTGATCTTTCCATGAGACGAAAGGCAGAGTCACGTCCAAGAGTTTGCCCCATGTTGATGAACATTCCATAACCATTGTAGGCGTCAGAGCCCGGAGCCCCACTTGCAACAAGCCGACTTGCGGCTGGACTATCAACTAAAGCGATTCTCAAGTTTTGACTAGTATTTGAGGCGTTGATAGCGTCCATTGAGAATGCCCATGTCACTTTGACGGAGTCGCCAGTGTTAGCTAGGTTGACTTCATTGCCTTCTGGCGTGAAGTAAGTCGTCCAACTCGAAGAACTTGTACTAACAGTTCCTCGAAGGGGCCCTCCAGCGCCAACAGGGTCTAGTGTTCCGCCACCACCTTCGTACCAAACTGACTCGACATCGCCATCAACATCGCTGTCGACACCATTTTCGGAATACGCCGGAGCCGCTGGATCTGTGTCGGTACCGTCTCGCCAGGTATCACTGACGACGATCGCAGCATTGGCCATAGTAGCCAAGCTGCAGCACGCCAAGGCGCCTGCGAAGAGTCGCGTAGCAAGAGTCGAACAATACTCAAATTTCATTAGTACTTCCTCCAATATCAAAAGTAGTCAAAACAATAGATGAGTTACCAAAAATGGAGCCACACCCAGAAAAAGCAAAAAGACTCTAAGAGCCCTATTTTCACTCTAGCTAGCCACTACAGAGCCAGCTAGTTACAAATCTTGCAAAAAACGGTAAGAAATCACTACTTTCCTTGGGACTTGATAAGTCTTCTCTCCTCTATTTCGATGCATTGTAACCCTGACCACGCAACGGCGCAACAGCAATGCTGTACATGCTTTGAGAGACCTCGCGAGGTATCTCGTCAATGTGGTCTTGCTGCACCGATCCGAGCAAAACTGTCGAGGCCTGCATGACATCTTGTTTCCAAATCGAAAACACAAAATCAACACTCTTTCCCGAACCGATTGCCGTCTTTCGCGACTTGTCCGGCACGCGATCGTTGTAACCTTCATCCAAACCAATGTCCCAACCAGTGTCAGAGAAATCCTTCGTAAGCCACTCAGGGGATTCGATCCGGTCATCCCACAGCACATACATGGATACAGGCTGAGTCACCTCAATAGCAATCTGAAGATCACCAAGTACTTTGTCGTCATTAAATGTCATCACATAGTCTGCGCCACGTAGAAACGCGGGGATACCACGATGATCGATGCCGTTCCATTGATGTAAACGGTCCACATAGCTCAAGCAATCCTCTGCAAAGCCTTTTCCCATCACACGATAGTATTTCGAGGTATCCATCGAGGAAACGTTGTCGGTCACAGACGCAATCAAGCGTGAGGGTCGCACCGCTTCGCGCCCTAGTCGCAATGGAGGGAGAAAATCACGAGCTCCCACCGAAGTGATACGATTGAGACCACCCTGGCTATCGACTCGCAACCCCTCTCCCGACTGAAGCCTCCGATAAGTGGGCCTCTCCTCAAGATCGGCTTTGCTATTATCTCGGGCCGCCAAATCAACCATCCCTTCGTAGACGACCACGTCGGTCTGCTTATCAGGTGAAACCGAAATGCTAAATGCAGTCCCCTGGTCAACAACATGGGCATGAGGCGTTTCGATTTCAAATCCAATACCTTCTTCCCCAATGCGAGCTGCGAGTTTTCCCGAACGGGCAATCGCTTTTTCCGAAGAAACCAACTCAAACTCTGCAGGGCCTTGAATGACAACCTGAATCGAGTCCTCGACGACCAACTCCAACATCCCCGAATCAAACTTCAGAGTATCCCCAGAGTTTACCGCCGACCATTCGTCATACTCTACCGAGCCAGCATGCCACTGAACTTCTTCCAGATGGACAATTCGTGCCAGAGGTCTTGCTGGATGCTGAGCGACATTTCGAGACTCTTTCTCACTGAATGTTGCTACAGCCCAAGTAGCGATCAACACCAAGGCCGCTAGTGCTAACAAGAACTGCCAGGAACCTTTACGCACGGGGCGTAGGTCCTTTCCCAATGCAACAGGCGAGACCGCCCCCGAAACATCCTCAGCATTTTCCCCACTGGGGAACAACATTGCGTTCTTATTGGCCACTTCAGAAAGGGTGACCGTATCCGAAACGACACCTGAATAAATTAGGCGAGCTTGTTCGGAATCACTCAATAAATATTCAAGCCGCGCACGATCTTCCTCGCTGGCAACACCCTGTTGGCATCGCAAGCTGAGGGATAATACTTCAACTGATAATTCATTTTCAGTCATTGAAATCTCGACATCCTATCACATGTTCTGCCCGGCGACCTACCGATCGTCGATATCGGCCATTGTTCGTTTTCGACCGGATTCCCCATCTAATCAATTCAGCACGCTTCAGCAAGTGGACCATACCCTGCTGAAAACTCACCATCCCCCTGGCTGCGACATACACTGGGGCTATACCCAAAATACTGCCGAAAGGTCATCGTAAACTGTCTCGCGGAAGAGAAACCCGTATTCATAGCAATTTGATGAACTTTGCTCTGAGGCTCTCTTATCAACTGTAGGCGAGCTAATTCCAGTCGAACACAACGCAAATATTGAAACGGTGTGATTCCGAACGCCGCACGGAAAGCATATTCCAGCCACCGCCGTGACACGCACACCTCTCTTGTAATATCCTGAACCCTAATGGATTCATCAAGATGCCGATGGATAAAAAGCAGAGCCTTATGAAGTCGATCGTCATCATATCGGACCAAAGAATGCCCATCCTCATCAGCAACACTATGAGAACAACAGCAGGGATTAGCCTGGGCAGACTCGTACTCTCGCGAAGCCAACGAGTCGGTCGACTCTTCAGAATCGCTGGATCCATCTTCAGAGAGGAGAACTTTTTCAACTTGCTCCCATACAAGTGCTTCACCCGAGCGAGTTTTTAGCAAACGAACCACTTTCAAGGCATCATCCGCATCGGCTTGAGTACAAGAATTCTCTAACATGGCATCAATTCCCTCATCAAGATGTTCAACTACTTCGGACAACTCTACGCACACAATCCTGCAAGGATTTTCGAATCCGAAACAAAGATTGCCGCAATGCCCCAGAGGTTACTCCCAGCTGATCCGCTACATCAACAATTTTTTCATTGTTGGCATAGCACCTGTCGACCATGCCCCGCTGTTCGTCAGTCAGCTTTTCCAGACACTTTAGCAGCGCTTCGCGGCGCTGCACGAATTGATCGACACCCTGTTCGTAGGTATCGCTCACTAGCTCCAAAACACCTTCAGCAAAATACTCGCGCTGACGAGACCGTTCCTTACGGAATGCAAGCACAAGATAATAACTCACTGCTCTAGCCCACGCACCAAAAGGCTTCGCTTCGTCGTAGGAATCAAACTGCTGCCATAACCGAATACGAACGCGCTGCATGATCTCCTGGGCATCCTCCCAGTTCATCGTCAAGGCGTAGACATAGGCAAACAATTCCCTTTCGTGCGCACCTAGCAACTCCACAAATCTTTCCGTGTTTGCGTCGCTGTTGCTCACGTAGAATCCCTGACAGAGAAAAGCTTGGCGTCCAGCCTATCCATTGCTAGTAGGGCACCTTATCTACACACATTTAAGCCTGAAATAACCGAGCGTTACGAACTTTTCTAGAAAAAAATGATAATTCCTTGATGCGCTCAATAGAACTAGCAATTGGAGCGTCTACCACGGCATACGAAGCGTCTCCGGTTTACAACCTTTATGTTGCTTTCGTTACGATTGATTTGGTCCGCCCGAAAAGGGCTGTCCGTTCGCCCTCCGAGTGCAGATGGTCGGAGATTCGACAAAAGCACTCGGAAAGGACATTTTGCAAAAAGACAGACTATGGACACTGCCACTCCGATCTATAATGCAAATGGAATGTAAAGAGAAGATGATCACAGCGACTCGCTGAAGTGACCTACTCTACGAGAAGAAGTCAGCGCTAGCTTTTTCGTCATTTCAACACTCTTTTTCTTAGAGTGTAGTTTGAAATGCACCTGTTAATCTGGAAAAGGATGTTTCAATAATTATGCAAACCAAAAGCAAAAGATCGACCGGTTTTACCTTGGTAGAATTGTTGGTGGTAATTGCAATCATTGGTGTTCTAGTCGCCCTGTTGCTCCCCGCAATCCAAGCGGCACGCGAAGCAGCACGCCGTACCCAATGCATCAACAATATGAAGCAAGTGGGTTTGGCTACACAGAACTATCACAACACTCGCAAAGAACTTCCTCCAATGCGAGTTGCCGATGGCAATCTGACATTCATGGCATTGCTCTTGGACTATATGGAACAATCACAAGCTCGAGGACTCTGGGATACGACCAAAGGAAACCACGGCTGCTTTTACGATCAGTCCTACGATGCCCGCACTGCCACGGTTGATGCATTTTACTGTCCTTCGCAGACGCACGAATCACGTGTGATACTCGTTCCTCTACTCCCTGGTGATGGGGGAAGTCACCCTCGAAGTGATCCCGAGGTCCCTGGCACTCCCGTGGGGTACTACGGTTCGATTTCCGACTACCAACCTGTCTCGGGGTCCACTTGTTCTTTGTATGATGATGTTGGAAATCTGAGGACGTGGGATAGCTTTAACGGCTTTGATTCCGGTACGGCACATCTTGTCGATGGCCCGGTACCTCAGATCAATAGGAATACTGGACTGATAAAAAATGGAGATAGAGTTCTAGGTTGGCGCGGTGCGACCAGCCTAAAGAACATCACCGACGGCACCAGCAATACGCTGTTGGCAGGGGAGGTAGGGAGGAACCGCTCGGAAACCGTCCATGCCTTCAATGGAGATCATTCCTCTTACTCCCCTATCGGAAATCGAGCACCTTTCTGTCAGAGGTGTGATCGAAATCGAGATGAAGGAGGCGACAGTGGATTTGGCGGAAATCACCCTGGCGTTGTCGTATTTGGGATGTGCGACGCAAGTGTGCAATCGATCTCGCGGGAAACTGATTTAAACATGTTGGATCGCATGGCTACGCGAGATGGCGGCGAAGTTGTGGATATTAATAGCAGTGCATCGATTTGTCCGTAGCAACTGACTATTGCGCAAGCGGCCGGTAGTCCTCAAACACGATCATGGTTGAAATATGGCAGTTTTTTTAAGTTTTTTTTTTCGTATTTCAATTAGATTTGGGTTAGTAGGCTTGCTTGCTATTTGCTTGGGATGTGGGGCGTCAGATCGTGCTTATGTTTCTGGGAAAATCGTTCACGCAGATGGTACTCCACTGGTGTTAGCCAAAGTGATCGCCAATTGCCCGGAGAACAGCAAGACTGCCTATGGATCCACGGATGGGGACGGATACTATCAGATTGCAATTGGAACCGAGGAAAAAGGTATCCCTCCTGGTAATTACGTTGTGTATCTCATCGAAGACCATGGCGTGGAAGAAGGGAAGATGAAACGCACGATTGCAAAGAAATATACTGACCCGAATACATCAGGATTGTCTTTTGTGGTTGCTGCGGGAGAGAGCAAAGTTTTTGACATCACAACCGATCCACCATAATCGAGGGTTGAAAACCTCAAGTAGGAATTCTGGCTTATCTTCGATCTTAGTTTCCAATTTTTTTACAACTAGATGAATATGACACTGTCGATCGCTTTCCTGAAGGTCGCACTAGTTAGTTGCCTTTCGAGAAAGTGAACAATCACCATGGGAGTATTTTTGATGAAAGCGTTACAAATCTTTTCTCGGAACAATTTGGTTGCATGCCGCAAACTAGTGGCTATTGGAGCGGCACTTTTAACCCTACACACAATTGCAACTCCGGTCCATGCTGCCGTTAGCTGGGATGCCGATGGAGCCAGCCAGTGGTGGTTCAACAACGTCAATTGGTCGGATGACATGCTACCTCCTAACAACTCATCGGGTGCAGTGACCGACACACAGATCAATATGGGTACAGGAGCCTGGGACCAGGGTGAAGGCGTAGTCTACGATCCCACTAATGATCCTTTCTTTGCTGCAGCGCAAGGAATGAGTTTTCCTGCTGGATACGGTCCTCAATTACTCGATAACTTGTACATTTCACGAAGTACGACCCTTTCGAATCTCTTGACGATCAAGGGAGACATCAATTTCATTGACGGAATTGTTGTCGGTCGATCCAGCGGTGTTGACGGTGTGGCAACCAATGGTCGAATCAATCAGTTAAGTGGAGTCTTTTCAATTCCCAACGACGAGTTTGATCTCGCCGGACCAGACACTTCCAACGCGGGTATCGGCAACGGCACCTACGACTATCGGGGGGGGACTTTAGATATTGGTGCAACGGGCGGGGCCGGTTTACGAATGTCCCATGGTAGTAACTCGACTAACGGCGTCACGCTTGAGGCGACGGGTGCGAGTGGTATCGCACGTTTCATTGTTCATAATCCCAATTCAGGTGGATATGTTCGGTCATTTGATGTAGCAGTTGCTTCCTATGCTGGTGTCGCCGTGGCGACCGATGGAGGTACCACCGTTCGAGATCCAGATGGAGTCAACCGTGGTGTTGGGATTTTTGAATTTCACTACGAGAATGGCCAGACTCGACCTTTCCAAGTTCCCCATAATCTGTCCATCAACAACGGATTCGATGCCGCTACTGGTGGAACACGTTCTTCGCGATTGGAACTGGTACTCAGCGAAGCGGCTTGCACAGGGGCAGCATGTGTACCCAATGACATAGGGCTGTTCGACGTCGACTTCGGAGAAATCTTCAATGGATCAATCCAGGGCACTGGTGATCTGAACGGGGATACGTTGAACGATCCAGTCTTTTCTAGCGCTGATGCTTCCACTAATTATTTCGAGGGAGATACGGTTTCAGCCAGCTTTGGAGGCGTTCGCTATGACTGGACGATTAGCTACACGGGCGATATCTCATGGACAGACGCCGATAACAGTGTCGTTGGCTCAATCCTGGGGGCTGGCAACGGTAAAGACGTCGTACTCATCGGCCTCGGTTCTGAATCGGTGGGTCTCGCTGGTGATTTCGACATGGACGGCGACGTTGATGGCAATGACTTCCTCGTCTGGCAGCGCAATACTGCAGTCGGCAGTTTGACCGACTGGCAAGACAACTACGGCATGCCGCCTCTTACGGCCGCTATAGGATCAGTGCCTGAGCCTGGCTCACTTCTGCTATTGAGTGCTGCAGCTTTGTCACTGATTGGATTGCGACGCCAATCAATCTCAATCTGATCGACTACAGCAGCGACCTCCCTCTGAAGTGAGCTTGAGAGTTCACTTCTCTGGGGTCTCGGTGAACGGGGCTGTTCATCGAGGCCCCTTTTTTTATTGTTCAAACGGGTAGCTGGCCCACGGGGCAGACATGCTACTTTGTTCTCGTCGGATATTGATTCTTCTCAAACAATCGCTATCCTAAACTGCTTGGTCCGATCATTAATTTCATTTGGTACTATCCGAAGTCTATATCTTCACCTTCGAAAGCAGTTCGCGTGCTTGGTAAAAGCAAATCGTATCTCCTGGCCGGCTTCTTGCTGGGTGTGTTGTTGTCGACCGGCGTATTTGCCCTATGCGTTCGCCATGTTAATTCCGAACGTCAGAATAATGGCACAGGAATGATCCTCAAACTGGGCCATTCTCTCGATCAACAACACCCCGTTCATCTCGCCTTAGAACACATGGCGCAGCGCCTCCAAGAGAAATCGGCAGGGTCTGTCGAATTGCAGATCTTTCCCAACGGGCAGCTTGGTTCCGAGACTGAGTGTATCGAACAACTTCAGCGCGGTGCCCTCGACATGACCAAGACCTCCACGGCTCCTCTCGAGGGCTTCCTGCCGGAGTTCGCCATCTTTGGGGTTCCTTATCTTTTCCGGGATGATGCACACGCCTGGCAGGTTTATACCGGCGAGATCGGCAACGAACTCCTCCTGAAAGGCAGCGAGGTTGGCCTGCGAGGACTTTGTTATCTCGATGCAGGCGCGCGCAGCTTCTACACTGTAAAAAAACCAATACTCACACCCAATGATCTAAAGGGCCTAAAGATTCGCGTCCAGGAAAGTCAAACAGCGATGGAAATGGTCGAAGCCTTAGGAGGCTCGCCAACTCCTATGAGTTTTGGCGAACTTTATACGGGACTCCAGCAAGGGATGGTCGACGGCGCAGAAAACAATCCTCCCAGCTTTTACTCGAATCGCCATTTCGAAGTGTGCAAGCATCTCTCTCTCGACGAACATGCCCGCGTCCCTGATATTCTATTGATCAGTGAGCCCGTGTGGAAAAACTTGTCCCCTCAAGTGCAACAATGGGTCAAGGAATCTGCCGATGAGGCAGCAGAGTTTCAACGCAAACTTTGGCAAGAAAAAACTGCCGAGGTACTTCAAGCTGTCGAGCAACAGGGAGTAACCGTCCACCATCCGGACAAGTTGCCGTTTGCTCAGCGGGTCAAGCCAATGGTAGATAAGCTGCAAGAAACGCCAATTGGAAGCCTTATTAAACGCATCCAGGAGTTACCATGAAGCCAGCACTGCTCCGCTTCAAGCGAACCCTGGATACTCTCCTGGAATGGCTCGTGATTCTGGTCGTAATCGTGATGGTTGCCGACGTGCTCTGGGGTGTCTTCACTCGCTTCATCATGAATTCCCCCAGCCGCTGGACAGAAGAGATTGCGAAGCTGCTGCTGATGTGGGTTGCTCTCTTGGGGGCTGCTGTTGCCTATGGCCGTAAGGAGCATTTAGGTTTCGACTATTTCGTGGAACAACTTGATCCTGACGTCAAAAAGTTACTGGCCCTGGTCTCCCAGTGTATCGTTGTGGCTTTCGCTATGCTCGTGATGGTTTATGGTGGATTTATTTTGGTGACAGAAACACTCGCTGCTAACCAGGTTACTCCAGCACTTGGCTTGAAAGTGGGGTACGCCTATTTGGCCCTTCCGATCAGCGGAATCTTTATGGCGATCTACGGTGTGGAGCAGTTTCTGGAAACGGCAATTAAAGACGATTCGAACCTCACACCCGACCAGGATGCGGCTCTCGATTAATCGCTCTGCCCTCGATATCACACTATGGAAATCCAAGTCGCCATTCTGATCGCCAGCTTTGTTGTCTTGGTGTTGATCAATGTACCCGTGGCCGTGGCGATTGGTGTTTGCACGTTACTCACGATCGTCTCGCTCGGGACTGTACCCGCTTGCACGATTATTGCGCAACGTCTAAGCACCGGGATCGCAAGTTTCCCCCTTCTGGCCATTCCTTTTTTTGTACTCGCCGGCATCCTCATGGGCGAAGGAGGGATGGCGAGGCGGCTCATTGATTTTGCTTCCGCCTTGGTTGGCCAATATCGCGGTGGACTTTCCTATGTTAGCACACTCACTTGTATGATGTTCGGCGCCATATCAGGCTCTGCGACGGCAGCTGTCTCTTCAGTCGGAGGAATGCTCATCCCCGAGATGACCCGCAAGGGTTACGACCGTCGCTTCAGCGTTGCTGTGACCACTACCTCTGCCACCACAGGTTTGGTCATCCCGCCGAGCAATATCATGATCGTCTACGCCGTGGTCACCGGTGGGAATGTGTCCGTGGTAGCCATGTTCCTTGCCGGCGTGCTCCCAGGCATCACTATGGGACTAGCAATCATGCTGGTGTGTCTGCTCGTAAGCCGAAACAAACCAGGGCTCGCGGAAGAACCAGCCTCCTGGAAAAAGATCTTTCGTACTGCCATCGGTGCGCTCCCCAGCATGGCGTTGATCGTGATTGTATTAGCCGGCATTCTGGGTGGAGCGTTTTCGCCAACCGAAGCCGCCGCGATTGCCGTACTCTATGCTCTATTGCTCGGTGTACTCTTATACCGAGAGATCAAACCTTCCGATTTACCGCGTATCTGCCTCCAGACCGGTATTACCACAGCCGTGATTTTTCTGTTGATTGGCACCAGTCAGGCACTTTCTTGGGTACTGGCCTACGAGAATATTCCACAGGCCGTCAGTTCGGCAATGCTATCGTTGTCCGACAACCCTTACGTCATCTTGTTGTTGATCAATATTCTTCTACTGTTGGTCGGAACAGTAATGGACATGACTCCTGCGGTGTTGATCTTCACGCCGATTTTCTTGCCGGTAGTTACCAAGCTGGGCATGCACCCCGTACATTTTGGGGTGATGATGATCGTTAACCTATGCATCGGCCTGTGTACTCCGCCAGTAGGAACTTGTTTGTTCGTCGGCTGTGGCGTTGGCAAGACTACTATCGCAGAAGTGACCCGCCCCATGTTGCCATTCTTTGTGGCCATGCTGGCTGCGTTGCTGCTGACCACCTATTGGGCTCCACTTTCGATGGCACTCCCTGAAGCACTTGGAGTCAACTGATGAAGAAGCACAAGGAATCATTGGAACTGAGCTGAGCGGCTAGCCGCCGATAGGTTCGGATATGCGGTGGCAAGCGCCATTCCGCTCACATTATCATACGAACAAACGAACAACGCACTAGAATAGGAAAGATCGTTCATGAGCACTACTAACAACAAATGCCAGACACTGGGTACCGCAGCCAGCTTCGGTTTTGGTGATCGAATCGGGCTCGCCACTCCCGGACATGTGGAGGCGATGAACCGCGCTGGCGAAGGAATTCTTCCGATCTTCCCCCAACAATCGATCCGCGAGATGGCACGAACTAGCAGAACCGCTGAGGGAGTCATGGCTGACGCCCTCGGAGGCATGAAGCAAGCGGGTTGGACCGGACCGACTGGCGCAGACGCAGACCACTTAAAGACCCCGGCCGATGTCGACGTCACTGCTGCGGCAGGTTTCACCTTCTTTACGATTGATCCGTCTGATCACGTCGACCAGAAGGCCGACAATTACGACGAAGCGACCCTCCGAGAGAAATTCGACGCGGTCAGCGATTCTATCAATTGGTGGGACACTTATCTGAATCAAGAAGTAACCCTCTCCACGGGAACAAAGATATCCTTGGATGAGCAGGCTTGCCTCCGCTGTGCCGTGAAGTATGGGCCAGCGATCAACCATGCAGTCGGACTCGCTAAGCACATCCGCCAGGTACAGGAAACTGCCAATCGCGATTACGAGATTGAGCTGAGTGTCGACGAGACCGATCAACCCACTACGCTACCCGAACACTACATCGTGGCTGACCAGTGCCTAAAAAATGGCATGAAACTGGTGAGTCTGGCACCTCGGTTCATCGGCGATTTCGAAAAGGGAGTCGATTATAAGGGAGACATCGGTGCGCTAGAAAAGTCACTTCAGGACCACGCCGCGATTGCCAAGCAATTGGGACCCTACAAGTTGAGTCTCCACTCAGGTTCCGACAAGCTGTCCATCTATGCGGCATTGGCCCGGGCGACCAATGGCCAATTCCACGTTAAGACGGCAGGCACTAGCTACCTGGAAGCATTGCGCGTCGTATTGAGGCATGACGAACCATTCTTCCGCAGAATGGTCGATTTTTGCCGAGGCCGGTACGATACCGACAAAGCGACTTATCACGTCTCGGCCACTCTTGAGTCAGCAGCACCTGCCAGTGAAATCACCGACACGGTCGCACTTGAACAAGCTTACTTGGAGCGATGGTCTGACGTCCCTGCAGGGAAGGGCTTCACTGCCCCGGGGCGACAGATTCTCCATTGCACTTTCGGATCTGTGCTAACCCACCCAGAATTTGGAAAGAGCCTGCGAGATCTGTTAGTGGCTCACCCGGATACCTACACAGAAATCCTGGCAGAACACTTCGAACGCCATCTGCAGGCCTTGGCTGCCGGTATGTAGGAGCAAGTTCATGCGTTTTGAATCCACTGGACAACATTAGAAGCATGATGGTTGTGCGAGCAATTAAAGAAACTGCTTTAAGATTAGACAACGGTTCCAGCTAGTTTCCGATGTTTGATAGGTGTGGATTTTTCGAGAGCCTCGAGATCGCCACATAGCATTTCAGCAGCCGAATACGCCGCCGTTTATGTCCAAAGTCGCTCCAGTGATAAAGCCATCGTACTCGCTCGCAAAGAAGGCGACAGCTCTTGCAACATCTTCTGGGTTTCCTGCTCGTCCCAAGGGAATACCGGCAACTGTTTTTGCAGCAGACTCAGGCGTGGTATGCGTTGCATGAAATGCCGTACCCAGAATAAGCCCGGGAGCGACGGCGTTAACTCGGATACCCTGCGGCCCAAGTTCTTTCGCCAGCGACCTGGTCCAGGTGAGCACGGCACCTTTGGCAGTTGCATAGACTAATGAACCTGCATGGCCACCCATACGCCCTGCGAGGGAGGCGATGTTCACGACGCTGGAGTTCTCACTCCCCTGCAGATAAGACAATGCCTGGCGAGTTACCAGCATCATGCTGGTTACGTTCACATCCATCACTCGTTTCCAAAACTCACTATCAACCTCGCCCAAGCGACGACGTGCAATAATATCTCCTGAATTGTTCACGACGACATCCAGGCCACCCAGAAACTCGACTGCGGCGTCTACCATCGCAGATGCTTCGGACTCGATAGTTAGATCAGCGGCAAAGCACTCCGCCCGCACACTTGCAGGGGCACATTGTTTTACTTGCTGGCTGCCTTCTGCGCTCTTGTAATAGTGAATAGCGACGTCGCAACCAAGTCGCATCAACTCTTCTGAGATGGCACGCCCCAACCCTTGGCCGCCACCGGTGACGATCGCCTTTTTTCCCTGAAGTCGTGACACTAGTAACACTCCCTAAAAACCCCAACATATCCTGACAAGTTTACTTCTACCTCAAGCCGCAAGCATCTTTTTTAATGTTTGCAGATCCGACTTGAGGGCCTGAAGGTTTTCATCGACGCTTCCCTTGGGAAGATACTCGACATGAACGGAGATAGGGCCAGAAAAATTCGATGCGTTCAGTACTTTGAGGCACTTGGGATCCAGTCTACCTTGTCCCAATGGAGTGTGCTTTGATTTCGCGCCGTCCCAAACATAGTCCTTCACGGAAACAACAGAGATGTGTGGTTCTATGACATCGTAATAGACCGGCCAGGCTTCGCCGGCTTCTACCTGGGCGTGCCGGAAGTCGAACACGCAACCCAATTCCGAGACCGGATAGTCCTTGAGAAGCCTTTGCAAATCCCAGATGGTTGCTCCGACAAAATCAGCCCCGCAATGATTCTGGTAAATTCCGGCAATTCCAATCTCACGGTTCATATCCGCGAGACCTTGGAACGTCGGCTGCAATTCTGCTACTTGCTCCAAAATGGGTCTTTTCAGATCATAGCGATAAAAGCCGAGCCGATAGCGGGGAATCTTAAGTGCCGCTGCGGCTTCTAACAACGGCCTGGCGTACGGTTGATCCGCACTAACGATTTCCGTCGTGAGAATCGTGATCTCCAGGTTGCGTTTCGCAAGAGCTTCTTGCAGTTTCGGCAACTCATCAGCCGCGACGGCGGGCTTTATATAACCACCATTGTCGCGAGCCGGCACTTCGACTCCATCAAACCCGGCCTCCGCAATAGCATCGGCAAGTTGATCGTAGTCGAGGTCCTGTAAGAATTTGATGAACGCACAGAATTTACGCTGCTTGGGCTGGGCGGCCTCTGCAGCAACAAGTCTTGAGGGAAGCGTCGTTGCCGCTGCTGCGATGGCCAAACCCATGCCGAAATCTCGTCGAGAGATGGGTGACGCATAATCTTCAGGTTTCATACTTAGTGAACTCCGTTGCGAGTTGAAATGTTGGTTAGTTCTCTTGCTGCTTGTCGAAGGCGGCGCTGATGAGAATTGCGGGGTCGACCGTGGGATATCCCTCTAATAATTCAGTAGAAACATCGAGCCATCCTGGTTCTTCATATCGCACCGACAACATACGAAGGAACTGGTTCGTCAGTGGGGAGATATGATATTCGCTAATCTGCTCATGAGGCCATCTAGCAGTGCCGTTTACATAAGGCAGCAGATACTCGGCAGCATCCTGTATTCCTTTGCCATCTTTGTCTCGAAAGCGCCAGAGATCAAAGTCGAGCGATTCCCCCAAGCGGGCTGCAATGCCTAGTGCCTGCAAATTGAAGATGCTGTAATGAAATGAGTTGGTCCTTGCCAATTCCTCTGGCTGAGTTCCATCTTTCGCGATTTGATTGGGTATCAATTCGTCACGGACATTCTCCAAGAGTTCGCGTGCCAGTTCAGTTTGGCCCAAGAACAGGGCGATACGCAGTGCCTGAACATGGTACCAAGAGCCGTGATTGTTCTTGGCTTGGCATTCTTTCTTGCCAAGCTCACTGGTCTGCAACCAGATCAGAAATTCAGTGAACCATTGCTTTAAACCGTTTTCAAATTCCTGGCTGTAGCTGGGAGATTTCTTGAGCAGTTCTAGAGATTCAAGAACGTACATGAAGTCTCGGGTGTCGATGATGCCAGAGTTTTTCCCTTCATTTCGGCCAAGCACCGCCTGGGCGTATCGAAGATGGGGATTCATGCATGTTTCAGGGTTCAAGAACCAATCATCAATCAGATGAATGGCATGCTTAGCATAGCGTTCATCATCAAGATAGTAATAGGCAAGCGAAAGAGTCTCGACATCTTTTGTGAAGTCTCCGAAGTGCCCTTTATCGCCGAGCTTTTTCTGCTCGTGGTTCGTTTCACCATCTCGGCGAATAAAAGGCAAGCCATCCTCCTTCGAGGGATCCGGCCACCAATAGGCACCAAAGCTGGCATAGTCGTGCTTGTCGCCACTTGGAGGGACATGGGCGTTGTAGGTCACCGAGTAAGATTCGTTCTCCAAGGCTTTGTCCGCCTGTCGCATCAACCTATCTACTGCAGCCTGCAACTCAGGTGTCGGATCTTTCAAGGCAGCTTTCGTGCTAGCGAGATGGTCAGCTTCCCAGATCAGCAAGTCGGGCGGCGAATCAGCCCGAAGTTCATGTGGAAAGGCGGAGTGATAAACCACTACCAAGAGGATTGCGAGAGAGCGAATCATGGACTTTTTTACATCCGTTAGAGCTAGTCTATTACAAAACTTCCGAACCTGACGGCGGGCTCTCCAAGTTCTCTTGAGATCTCCTGAACTCGATAGCCGAATCCCGAACCATCGATCGATCGAAGATCCAGTTTGCCCTCTCGACGTTGGTAGAGTCCTGGATGGACCTGTGCTTCAGGTAACGACGCTTTAGGGTAGAATTGCATGGCGTTGGATTCTACTCCCAAAAGAGTACCTGCGTTTGCTGCGAGCAACACATGAGGGATCTGGGCAAGCATAGGATTGGTTAGATCCTGGACCATAATGCTCATCCCATGGGCCTTCGCCCAACAAAGTGTCAGGATCGCACCGGTCTGCGTTTTACAAGTTTTCAACGCCACCCCAGTCCAGCCAAGTTCCCTGCCGAGTCGAACCAGCTGCCAATTGTGAGCACTTTCGTCCATCAGCAACGGCTTGCGACTCGACACACTCGAAACATCAATCTTGTTGGCTTCAAGATCGTAAGGAAACGGTTGTTCGACGTACAAAATCGAATCGTAAATATCAGGGTGTTCAGCAGATAACCGGTCGAGGACTCCATTGACGTAAGCGGGCTCAAGAACGGTGCAATTGAAATCCGCACTGAGCGTGTAAGAACCGTGTTTGGCGGCGATAAGACCAACTTGGACCAAGCGGTCAAAGTCCCATTCCGCATCGTTGCCGCGAAGTTTGACTTTCAAATTTTGCAGACCGTCTCGGTTGATCCAGTCTTCTAACAGAAACGGCTCGCCGTCTAGCGGGATAGAACCATTCATTTCTGAAGGATCAAGCAGGTCTACTCCTCCCACCAAATGCCAAACGGGAAGTTCTTCGGGGACATTATCCGTCATATAATCGATGGGATATTTGCCCGCAAAATCGACGCCGTCTGCATCGGACTCACCCAAGTAGTGGGACAAGTCATGATTCATAAACTCGGCGTTGTAGCAGTCGTAGATGGGGCGATCGTGGAGATTCCCGTACGCATCATGCAGAGCAATATCGAACGGCGAGCAGCAGACCAACCCCGCCAGTAGCGGCATGCGTTCTTCAGGCGCGCAATCTCGGTTGAACCCAGCCAGAAGCGTCGGCAAAGTGTTCTCTTGAAACTCGTGGCCAATCTCCATGGCATGACCATAGCCGGGAAACTCAGACCAGGCCGACGCAAGCTGTTCACAAAAATCTCGCAGAGCAAGATCTCTCCTGCGATGCGAAATCGTGCTCGGCCAAACCCATGGGACGCTCAGTGGCGTTTCCCCCCAACCCTCGGCTTTGCGACCAGAGCGATCTTCAACACTTATTCGGACACGCGCACATGTCACGCTGCTCAACGTTTCTGAGCCAAATTTCAGCGGCACTCGAGTGGTAACTGGTAAGAAGTACAGTTCCACACCGGAGACGGTGATATCGGTCGCTTTGCCAGTCGTAGACTGCGTACTCAGCGTATGTGAAGTGTTCGGAGGGGTCATCAAAAACTATTCAAAAAAACTCGTGACAATTAGGAAAACAAGTGACTCGGGGTCGCTTCTTAGGTGTTCCACGATTGGTTGGTAGGACGATTCAGAAAGGCACTTGCCTCTTTGTTATCAACAATCTGTTCGCTAGCAGGATCCCATTTCACTTTGGTACCAAGACGCAAAGCGATATTCCCTAGATGGCAAACGGTCGCACTTCGGTGTCCGACTTCAACGGGTGCCGCTGGCTCTTCGCGTGACTTCACACAATCGATGAAATTGCGCTGATGGTCGTCGTTGCTAACATAGACGTCAGGAACTTCCGAGCCGCATACATCCGACTTAATCCCCTCCGCGATCGTAAAGAAATTACGGCCCTGGTTTTCGACGCGAACGCTTCCCTCGGTCCCTTCAACGATGCAACGCACCTCAGGGACTCCCGTCATGCAATCGAGTACAACCCCGTTGTCGTAAGTGCAACGAAAATGCGTGTAGGTGGCAGCGTTGAAGAGGCTTCCTTCGGGCAGGAAGTCCGCATAAACATGCTCGACTTCAACAGGTCCTGACTTATCCATGCCTAGTGCCCACTGGGCCATGTCAAGCGAATGGGCTCCAAAGTTAGTGACTTGGCCACCCGCATAGTCATAGTTGAAACGGAACCGATACAGGCAACGATCCTTGTGATAGGGTGCATCAGGGGCGGGGCCGAGCCACATGGCGTAATCAAACCCATCCGGAACTGGCATAGGTTTCCACCCCGGACCCGGGCTGATCATGTTATGCCTTCCCACATTGCAGACGACCCGTTTTATCTCACCCAGAGCACCACTTTGGACGATGTCAACCAGACGACGCACATTCGGGTTGGAACGTTCGTGACTGCCGGTCTGCAAGATGCGATCATTCTCGCGCACCGCCTTAACCATCGCTTGTTGATCACCAATAGTAAGTCCCAAAGGCTTCTCGCAATAAACATCCTTACCTGCCTTGCAAGCCTGCACAGTCATCGTGCTATGCCAATGGTCAGGGGTCGCAATGATTACTGCGTCGATGTCGTCGCGACTCAGAATGTCTCGAAAATCGTTGTATGCCTCACAGCCCTTGTAGGAACCGGACTCACTCGATTTGCCGTAATAGCCTTCGACTTCCTCACGTGCCGGCTCACGGCCATAAACATGTTTATCATCCTTATAGCCACTGCTGCCACGATTCACATCGCAAACGGCTAAGACTTGGCATGCATCGTTCTCTAGAAAACGCTTCATCACCGGAAAGCCTTGATTGCCAACACCGATGCAGCCCAGTGTTACTCGATTGCTCGGTGCATTGGCGCCAAACGCCGAGGCTGGAACAAAATACGGAGCGGCAGCTGCTGCAGCGAGTGCGGAAGTCTTCAAAAACTCGCGACGTGATCCAGCTTGAGGGGCGTGTTGATTAGACATGGAAAAGGCTACTCCTGATTAAAAGTCGCGTTGAATTTCTACTCCGGGTGCAAAAAGCAGGCACCAAGAGACCTAGGAGACAAAGCGTCATCCCCGTGCATTCAGGGACGGGTACTGCCTGTGAAGTCAGCGGCGCTGACCCCGTGAAACCGCGTTGCCAAATGAGGAAATCTGTCCCATCGACATTACCATCTTCGTTAGCATCGCCATCCATGTGGCTTGCTGAACCGGATGTTCCATACCCAGCCTGCCAAGCCAACAGATCATTCCCATCGACGAAACCATCCTCGTTGAAGTCGCCTGCGACGAACATCTCATCGAACAAGGCGTCGAGCTCAGAAGGTGTGAGGGAATGATCCGAATCGAGGACCAAGGCATCTAGTTGATTGTTCGCTTCCCGTCTGCCGATGCGAAACTCGAGTGGCACACCAACATTCGACGAGGTAATCGTAAACAGGCCCCCGGTTTCCCAAATGTAAGTCCCACTTTGAGTGGTTCCCTCATTCACTGTGGGATCGATATTGAAATCGTCGGGAACATAGAGACTGTCCGAACTGCCATTGGTTCCTTTGGCGCGGTAGTAGGCCCGATAGGTGCCCTGCTGCTCGAAAGTCAGGTCGTAAACGGCGAGCGTGTCATGAGTGCCAGGCAGATTGACGATTGATCCCGAGGGAGCACGAATCGCTTCGCCGCCAAGGGCCTCTGCATCAACAACAGTGGTCCACTTCAGCCCATTACCGGCGGGGTCGAGTACTGCCGCATAGTCCTCTGCTTGGATCGCACAACCACGTGCGAAGCACCCCCCTCCCCCACCAGGTGGATCAACGGGCTGCAGCCAGCTTGGGCCGACATCTCCCGCCACAAGTGGTTTACGAACAATCTGCGCCGTCGAAAATTCGTCGGCACCGATATCCATCAGTCCGATGCGTTCCTGACCATCCATGTCGTGGGTAATGATGCTGCTGTAACTACCGACGACAGCATTATCGATCGCAGGACTCCCGGAACTGAGCCGCCAAAGCCCATCGGCATCGAGTTGAAGTTGAGGATTTACATTGCCAATGCCCACGCTGCCGTTCTTGGGCCCTAAGCTACCACCGAACGCGATATTCCCTTCCCAGGTCCAACCTGCACCTTCGTTCCCTTCAAAGATCGTCGGACCATCGCTACGAAAAATATTGTTAGCCACAGTCACATTCTCTGCCAACAAGGTCCGACTGCTGCTTCCCAACCCATCATCGAAAGTAAGCATCACCCCCTGGGTATTGACCAAGGTGTTATGAGCGATCACAGCGTCTTTTACCTGGAAATACTGATTGAGTGCTGAGTTTTGCACTCCCGCTGAGATGGAAATCGCGCCACCGGCGCGATCGTCAACATTGGCAATGTAGTTGTTGACGATCGTCTGCCTCTCGCCGATGACGCGAATTGCTCCGCTATTGTTCGTATCCCCCCCAAGAAAGAAGTTTCCTTCTACGAGCGTGTCGTTGCCGTGACGCAGGGTAAGAGTCCCTTTCGAATCGCGAAACGTGTTGTAGCGATAAGTGTTGTTGCCAGACTTGTTCGAGATGATCTCTATTTCACCGTCGAGTCGCTCAAAGAGATTGTTCTCCACAGTGGTGAAGGAGTCACTCAAAGATTCATCACTTGTTCCGATGCGAATTGTCTCGAATCCATTGCCATCGGCGGGGTTGTTAGGTACGGGACGATCGACAAAGTGATTCGCGTCAATCAAGTGGCTATTGGCAGACGTATTATCCCGTCGCACGACCACTGTCACTCCAGAATGATTCTGATTCTCGAATCGATTGTGATCCACACGATTGTTCTGGCCAAACAATTCGACCCAATGATACCGGTCATTGACACTCGGCGGGTTGTAACCCACGATCGTGGAGTTCGTGAGCCGACTATTCGTGGCTTCGCCATTGGAACCACGGAATTCGATGATGGCATTAGAACCATTGTTCAAGGCGCCTCCCTCAAATCTTAGACCGTCGGCCACTAGCCAGTCGCCGGAAATATCTAGCGTCGAGGATCCGTTGAGAATCACACCACCAGGAGTCTGAGTTCGCAAAGTAATAGGGTTCGATGAGGTTCCGAATCCCGCGAAACTGATCTGCTGATTCGTCCAGACGCCATCCGTCATAATCAGCGTATCCCCTGGTTGGGCGGATTGCATGGCTGTGTTGATCTGTGAGGCGGAGGAAACCATGAAGTCGATCGCAAATACTGGGGTAGGTGAGAGTGCAGCAGTCGCCAAACCACTCACGGCCAGAGCAAACCTTGTACGCAATCGGAATATAATGCAAAAAAAATATCTCATGGGGGAACCTTCTCGAACCATCAATCGATGTATGGCCCTTTTTTGTCGCCCCAACTGAGTTCTACCTCTAAACCTTCGATTGGCTCCGTGACTTCGATTTCAATACCCGAAGTTCGAAAGTCAGCGTATTTCTTGGGTGCATACCACTCGATCTTGCTATCGCTGATGATGCGGTTTGAGGACACTTGCACTTGATGTTTGCCTAAAAGTGCACCGTCGTTTCCGTCGTAACATGTCAAATTGAAATGGCCTTGTTCGTCAATCTTGCTGCCGGAAGGACGACCATTACTGGGGACAAATTTAATATTACCACTGGTAAGTGGTTGGCCATTTATGAGCACTGTGCCCGAAACCGGCACTCTTTCTGGCCTACCGTCACTACAGCCGGCTATCACGATGACAGCAAGCAAAATAGTAAACCAGCGTTTGTCCCAGGTGGACTGCTCGCATTGCTGAACATCGAATGCTTCACTCTGCATCATGATTCCTCAGCCTCTTCAGACTTAGTGTCAGCGGGTATCTTGGACGACTCCACTTCATCTATAGCTTTGCTTTCAGGGTCGACATTATTTTCAACTTTCGCGCTGTCCTCTTTGGATCCCTCGGAAACCAACTCAATCGTCAAGGCTTCATTCTTATTGTTAATGACTACTTCTAAACCAGAAGTGCGAAAATCAGCATAGTGTTGGGGAGCTTTCCAGATTATCGTCTCGTCATCGACTATTTCAGAGGAAGCGATTTCCACCCGATAGATACCAAGGGGCAACCCGTTTTCAAAGGGTTTATCGATACTCTCGGCAGCAATTTCAAAGCTACCGTCATCCAAAATAGTGCTACTTCCCGGACGGCCTTGTTCAGGCACAAATCGGATCGTTCCCCCCTCAAGCGGCTCGCCATCTATCAACACGACTCCTGCCACAGGAACGCGTTTTGCCTCAGACTCACCACAACTGGTTAGGCTCATCAATATCGAAGCAATAGCACACGGAACGAGGAACAAACGCTTCACAATGGACCACTGAGTTTTGGAAGTCACCATTTTCAACTCGATTCAATAACCTGGCTGAGAGCAGAAAACATCATCCACTGCATCCATGGCAAGCGGTTTTCCTGCGATAGTCGACAAGTCTTGATAGGTAACCAGGTCGATATCCTCGCTGATCAAGGTCACGTGACCATCCGCATATACGAATTGTGCTCCACCAGGATGTCGACTGGCGAACGCGCCATTGAAACATCCTGGATTATCCCCAGCTACTGCGCACTCTACGCCAGTAGGTGTGTTTACCGCCGCCTCGGTAACACGGTAGGAATCGCCGAATCTAAGCGTATAAGTCCAAATGTTAGAACTATCTTGCGTGTGACCATCAATCACCTCACCAGCAGAAATTGTGTTACTTGTTCCATCTTCAATTTGTTGCATCTTAACTCTCGTCCAATACAGGTGAATCCCCGTATTGTGGTGCTTCACCATACATGCATCCACGCCGAACTTATTAATACCACGATGTCCAGCGCATAATGCATAGGACCCGGTCGCCGGGACGATATTCCACGATTGGAAGTTACTGACTTCCGATTGCGGAAGCATCGTGCTGGATGGACAAACGACAAAATTTGGTCGAGTACCGATGGCTTCTTCCTTTTGCGGCGTTTTCCACGAGACTTGAGCTACGCTACTCAGCCAGACACTATCCCCATTCTCGATGTCAAATCTGTCATACAGCGCCTGTTGTTCCATAAACGGCAATACTAGAACAAAGCCGCTTACGCCAGAACGCTCATAACCTTTGCCTCCAGAGGCCCTAGGTCCAGGTGGACGTCCAACGGAACGCACTTCTTGTGATCCAGTTGCATCAGGCCCGGGACGTGCAGGGGGGAAAGTCTTCTTAGTACTTTCGTAGTTAAGCTGCGCGATACCGTATTGCTTCAGATTATTGCTGCAGGACATCCGCCGAGCCGCCTCGCGGGCAGCTTGCACGGCTGGCAACAACAATGCTACCAAGACACCAATAATTGCGATCACAACTAAGAGTTCTACAAGGGTAAAGCCCCGTGAGATTCTCATCCTGAATTCCTGCTGAGATTTGTGAGAAGACATTATTGATACTCCATAAGGAAGCTGTTGGCCGGGAGGAGTTACGCAATTTGCGGCAGAACTCTAACTGGCACGTGACACACGCCGGAACTCGCTCAACTCGTACCGGCTTACAAGGTTATCGAGAAACAACTAGCTCTTGCTACGACGACGCAAGGCGAGAGACGCCGCCCCACACAAGCTCAACAAAACAAGGGATGTAGGCTCGGGAACAGCAGCTACAGCAGCTACCAAAGGGTTTGTTCCATATTGTTGCTGCCAAAGTTGCAGATCAGCAGGTGAACCGGCGTTGGTAGAATTCCCTCGTTGCCAGAACAAGAAATCATTTCCATCAACGTCACCATCGCCGTCATAGTCAGCATTGTCAGCTGGCTCGTTGCTACCAAAAATCTCCAACTTAAAATTGTCGATCAGCATATCGAAGTCATCGAGTCCTGTATTGCGAATTGCAAAGTAATCCCAAGAGTCGCTAGAAATTCCGTCGGGCTCGCTCATGCTATTGAGGATCGGTTCGTAATCCGAAAGTGTGTAAGAAATACCGGTGGCTCGATCAGTCGCGGTCAAACTTGCCAGAATCGTATCTCCCGGGTTTACGTCGGTAAATCGTTCCAGTGTCAGCGACAGATTGTAGACTTTGTCAACACTCAGATTGACTAAACCATAGTCTCCAGTTCCTGGATTCATTTCTTGGGGTACAGCGACAGTATCGTCATCACCCGTACCCTGCATGATCCGTTTATCGTTTGGATCGGTACCAGGGACATTGGTCTCTTCACGAATGCGCCAATCACCCCCATTGGGGAAAAACGGTGGAAAAGATCCATTCGGATTTTCAATGACTACTTGACCATACCAGCCCCGGTCGTTCGTGCTACCGATGTCACTTCCAGCGACGGAAACGCTACCTCTAGTGCCATCAAAATAGCCGTCGTCTTGCCCCCATACCGCCGAGGTCATTGTTTCAAACGAGCCATTCATATCTAGATCTACATCGGGTCCAGCCACCGGATTAGTCTGGCCGAGTTGCCCGTCTGTATCCTGAAACAGTCCAAACCGCAATTGCGCATCATCTGGCTGCACGAAGGAATTCGCATTAGGTGCATCTCGCCAAACGCGCCAATCAAAACTGACTTTGACTTTGTCTCCCACTTGAGGTCCCAATGAGATCGTTTGTCCGAATATTGCAGCAGCCGAGTTACCGCGGCCTTTTGCGTTGTAAGAGAGTGCATACCCATCATTGATGGCAGTAGTATTAAGTCCGCCCGTTGTGGTAGTCGGTTGCGTCTCAAGCATCGCACCCTGAGTATCATCGACGATGGCAATAAAGGCCCTGCGATCACCAGAATTACTGCCAGTAAACCCAGAGTGGGACAACCAGCGCAACCCTGTATCGCTTGAGTTCAAAGGGATTGCAACTTCATCATTCGTAGCCATGCCGGTATTTGAAGAGCGAGCCGGTATATAGGTACCAATGCCATCAGTGCCCGTATCAGTATCGGCCCCATCAAGCACATTGTCGTTGTTGCGATCGCCGTCACCGAAACCGTCTTGAAAAACAACGGCTGCATGCGAAAACGAGACGGCTAGCGTGAAGAACATGACAGCATTAGCTGCCAGCGACAAAATTCGGTACGTCTTCATAAGAGGGACCTTTCATAGTGATCAGTACTGCAAAAAATGCTAAGAGGTGTAATCGAGCCACCAACAAGCAGCCCATTTCGAGTGCAAACAAAAACAGAAATACCTAGGAAGTAGAATCAGATGAGTTATCGCTCGCCTTAACCTATAATTGCCTAAGACAACCAATTCGACAATCCAATTCTTCAGAAATCGATTCTGAAATTCCGGCAGTTGGGGAATACTAAGAGTAACTAGGTACGGATGAACACTGATTGGCAGATTTTCACAGATTTCAGAAGACAACAAGCTTTTAAAACAATCTGCATCATCCGCTAAATCTGCGATTGTCCGCGTCTAATTTCCCCCTTTTTGATTCCTTCAGATTGCCCTGGGTTAATAGTAGCGCGAGAACTATGCTTTATCAAATTTCCGAATATCTTCCGGAAACCTTAGATACTTGCATTGCACCGCGATCAATCACCAAAAAGAGAACAGCGCCCAAAATTAGACACATGCTGTTTGGCTCAGGAACGGCACTGTTGGCCGCCACAAGGGTGGGATTTCCATATTGGGCTTGCCACAATTGCAGGTTTTCAGGGGTTGCTCCCCCGGGCGCATCGCCCCGTTGCCAAGCCAAGAAATCGTGTCCATCGACGTCCCCATCGCCATCGAAGTCGGCACTCGCGGGCAGGCTGTTGGCCAGGAATGTATCAAGCTGTTGGGCGGTAAGACCCCCATTCTGATGAAAAATGATCGCATCGATTTCGGAGCCCCTCTCTCGGCGACCGAGGCGAAATTCAAGCGGCATGCCGACGTGGGACTGACTAATGGAAAATTCGTCGCCTGTTTCCCAACGGAAGACCCCATTCTCAGAGAGATGGTCGGTGTCAGTTGGATCGATACCAAAGCCACTCGGCGTAAAAATACTGTTAGATGAACCATCGAAACCTCGAGCGAGGTAGTACGCGGTGTAGTCGCCGGCTTCGCTAAACGAAATGTCATAAAGTGCCAGAGTGTCGTGATTGGCTGAACTGGCAGTGGAGACCCCTACAGTAGGTGCTTTGATCACAGACCCACCCGAGGCAGCGCTATCCTGAACGACGGCCCAGACTTCCCCATTGCCGTCGGGATCGGTAATCGCAGTAAAATCCTCTGCCTGAATGACCTGGTAAGGCCCTGGTGGAAGCTGAACCGGTGGTGGCCATACGTCGGGTGCTTCGTAGTTGAACCACGAGGCTCCCACGTCGGAAGTTGTCAGAGGCTTGCGAACTATCTGGGCGAAGGAGGCTTCGTCGGCACCAATGTCGAACAGGCTGATGCGAGGTTGGCCGTCCATGTCGACGGTGACATAGTCAGCAGAAACGGCATCAACAGCAGGACTGGTTGCCGACGGACGCCACAGTCCATCGGGACCAAGTACGAGTTGGGGATCTACCTCCATAATGCCGGGGCGTGAGCCAATGCCCAAGGATGCCCCGTAGGCAATATTGTCGGCATACACGTAACCACTCCCTTGCTGGCCTTCAAAAAGCGGCGCCGCCGTGCTGGAGATCAGGTTTCGGACGATAGTGACGTCCTGCGGGAGCACCGAGCGCCCACTCGAACCATGCCCCCAGTCCGTCGTGATGGCTGCCCCACCGACGTTGACGATCGTGTTGTGGGCAATGAGTGCGTTTTTCACCGGCTGGTATCCGGTTGGATCCGAGCCGGTGGTTCCCGAGGCAAGCGAGATCGCCCCGTCCGCTTCATCATCTACGTCCGCGATGTAGTTATTGACGATAATATGGTCTTCGCCAACCACCCGAATGCCGCCAGATCCTTCTCGGCCTTCGCCAAGAAAGAAGTTGCCTTCCACCGTTGCGCGGTGCCCGTGGCGGAGTGTCAAGGTACCTGCCGATTCCCGGAAGGTGTTGTAGCGGAAAACATTGTCATTCGCCTTGCTAGAGATGATTTCGATCTCACCATCCACCCGCTCGAAGAGGTTGTTCTCAACCAGAATGTGAGCGTCATAGTTGCTTGTTTCGCTGAGACCAAGTCGGATCGCTTCAAAACCATTCTCCCAACCTTGTGGACGGTCTCCAAAATGGTTCGCGTCGATCGTGTGATGCGCTTCGGAAAGTGGATTCGACTCGTCCAGCCAAGCGACAACCTGAGGGCCGCTGTTCTGTTGGTCGAGGAACCGGTTGTGGTCCACTCGATTGTTCTGGCCGTAGAGAGAGACGTAGTGCCATTTGTCGTTAAGATCGTTCGGATTGAAGTAGGACTCGATCACAGAGTTAGTAAAGCGACTATTGGTCGCCTCACCTAAGGGCCCGCGAAACTGGACGACGTGATCCGAGTTTTCGATACTCCCTCCTTTGAAGTGCAAGCCGTCCACGACGAGATGATCACCCGAAATCAAAAGTTGGGACGTACCATTGAGGATGACGCCACCTGGCGTCTGCGCCCGCAAGGTAATTGGATTGCCCGCAGTGCCCAAGCCTACGAAATAGATCTCCTGATTCGTCCAGGTGCCATTGGTCATGATCAGTGAATCGCCCGGGGCGGCCGTCTCCATGGCAGTCTCGATATCATCGGCGGACGACACGAAAAAATCCGCGGCAATTGTCGAACTCGAGAAACCAAGCAGGATGACTGCAGCAGATAGCGCATTGAATGTACTTGCAGAACGAGCCCTCATCTCTAAATCCCTTATCTTTGCAAAGTCCCCCTTCGAATCGTGCACATGCAACGAACTCCGGGATATGAGTAAAAAACAAGTTCGTGTGGAAATACCCCTCCCCAACCACAAATCTGAAAACTGGCCGGGGAGGGGTAGCACTGCCCTAAAAACGGTTCCTCGGAACCAAAAGAACGATCCCAGCCATCAACAGGCCCAGAGTAGCAGGCTCTGGAATTGCGACCGACTCGATCACCACATTGTCTACGCGCCATTCTGCGGTAGCACGCATGTTGGTCATCGCGAACTCATCAAACGTCTCAAATGGTGAGGTCGTGTCCTCCGCTGTGAAGGGAGTTGCACCATCGACTTGGATCGAAGTCAGCACACCCCCCGCCGTGCGCTCCAGGCTGAAGAGGATGCTATGCTTCTGGTCGTCACCTATCGTGACAGGGAATGTCGAAGTCTGCCCAAGTTCGCTTACGTCATCACCCGTGCCAGCCGAGTTGTCTTGTCCAAAGAGCGGATCTTCTGACGAGCCGGATGCAACGCCTGTTTCTTTACTCAACCGAGCATCGGTACTACCAGAACCAGTACCATCACCAAAGGGAATACGGGCAAAATAGCCGAAGTCATTTCCGGTCCCGCTCTCCATATCAAATCGCTGACCATCGGCAATGATTGGTGTTCCGTTGGAGTTGTACAGCCCGACTCGAAATGTCACATTCGACCCATCCGAATCAAACCCGCTGATGAGCCGAATATCCATGCTCGTGATAATCTTGTCCCCCACGGCAGCTCCCAAGGTAGTCGGAGCGAAATTGGTAACCACTGGCCGGTTACCGCTGCTGGAGTTGGGCCGCATATTGAGACTGTTGCCGCCACCGATTCCTGGGCTACCATCATCCGCCACAATAGTAAGTGCAGTAGTACTGCTGTCTTCGTTGGTCAAAGCGAACCATTCCAGCCCCGGCCCTCCACCATTGCCAGCGGTGTTGTCTGCAGTGGTTCGGTCGCCATCGCTAAAGTTGTCTTGGCCGATGATTGTGGCGTGGCTAGTTCCTGCCAACCACGGGCAGCCGATCGCACCAATGAGAACCAATTTTCCAATAACAACGCTGGTCTGTTTACTTTGTTTAGTAATCAACATGAAGCACCCCCTTTAATTATCAAGATTAGTGTTGAACTTTGTGCGGACATTAATTGGCGAACTTCACTGCCAAGAACCCAGCACAATTGATCAACTTCTTCCTCTCAGTTTTGGAAACTACTTGCGCAGTGCGAACCGGATCACGAAATGACCAAGGCAATAAGTGCGCCGCAATCTCTCTGATTGAGAGGATCTAATTAGATATAAGGGTATCGGGTCAGGATGTTGAACAATTCAACATCCTGACCGCTAACCCAAAAAGACCGTAACGCGAAATAGGATTCAGCCGCGTCTTCGTATTCCAGGCATGGCAATCAGAGCACCTAGAACTAGAGCAATACTCGAGGGCTCCGGTACTGGGCAAAACTCAATAGTCACGTTGGAGAAATCGATCCCATTATCCAGATCTCCTGCAGTGTTGGATGATCCGAAGATATTTGAATTCACATGGAAACCTAGCATATCAATAGTAGCAGAATCGAACACGTCCGTTGTAAAATGAGTAGCTATACCATTCGCTCCAGGGCTAAGTGAGCCAAATAGCTCCATTTCTGTAAGACTAATCCTCTTGACGTTGAAAGTGCCGTTGTAGGTTGTATTTGGCAAAAACTGATACTCACCATCTGGTCCGCTGTTTGGAATGTTGTTAAACCCCGAGGTCGTGGCCATCAATCGACCCGAGGCGTTGGCCGTATCGTGCTCACGGAAATTAAGATCTTCGGAGGTCCCATCGCCAAGATCCATGTCTAACATATAGCCCGGAATACCAGGGACACTATTAGCCGCGTTTCCGTAAAGATCGTTCGGCGAACTCGAAGAAGCCGAAACATTGTCATCTAAACCCGCTCTGCCGAGGGTGTCAAAGAGCCCAACTCGGATAGAAGAAGACGATGGCCGGCCGACGGTATCTGGAGTGGTGAACGTATAGGACACCTTCAACTCATCGCCAACATTCGCCAAAGTTTGGGCCGGGAAGACCGTATGTATGCCTCGGCCCGAAGTACCAGTGACAAGTCCTAGCGATCCAGGTGAAATCTCAATCCCGCTCGAGGAACTGGAAGTCCACCAATCGGTATCTAATGCACCAGTCTGGGTGACATCGCCATCGGCGAAGCTATCATTGACAATAACCGCCGCCATTGAAGAAGAAGCAAGAAGTGATGCTACTACAAGAGCACCCAAAAAAAGTAGAAAAGTCGTTCGTCCAGTGGAGTTCATTAGATCATTCCCCTCTCAAAGTGAACAAGAAACAAAGAAGCACAACGCATGCTAAATAGATAAGATCTTCTTCCATTAAAGGCATGGATTACATATCAGGCAATCTTTTATTTCGTATAGTGACTCCGATTTTTCGGCACGCTGCACAACCCAAATAGCAACAAATGGGCCGCGGAAAACGCTAATCCAGCAGGTAGATACGGATTCAATTGGAGTTATTCTGATCCGCGAAAATCCGCCGAATCAGCATTCATCCGTGTTCTATTTCTTCCTGTCTTAGCCTGTATTGTGAGTCACCTCCCGGCCTATTCCCGGTCTCGGAATTGATTACGATAGGCCGTCGCAGTCATGTTCTCGTTCTTGCGGAATACATCACAAAAGTACTTTGGTTCACTAAACCCAGTGCGAATCGCGATTTTTGAAATCGGCAGCTCGGTCTCGCTCAAGAGCAGTTTGGCCCGTGTAAGGCGGATTCGAGTTATTTCTGCCTTGATCGTCCGGCCGAGTATTTTCTTGATGCGTCTTTCCAGCGTGCTTGGGGAACGCGAGGCTAGTTTCAAAACGTCTTGGACCAGAATGCCTTCAACCGCTTTTTCTCGGATAAAGCGAATAGCAGACGCTACCTCTTCATCTTCGACCGAGAGCATGTCGGTAGACTGCCGAGCGGCGACACCCGAAGGAGGCCCCAGAAGGACAGCCTCAGCAGGGACTTTCTTCCCCTCCATGTAAGCATGTAACAGCTTGGCCGCCTCAAAGCCGATTCGGCTCGAATTGACATCGATACTCGTCAAGGGAGGTGTGCAAAGATTGCAAAGATAAGGGTCGTTGTCGACACCGATCACAGCCACTTCGTCGGGGACTTGTATCTCTGCCCGACGGCAAGCATCCAACACCTGTCTGCCACAGTCGTCGTGGCAGGCCATGATTCCCACTGGCTTGGGGAGCGTTCTGAGCCACTCTGCCAGCTTTTGTTGTTGTTTTTCCCAATCAGGTGTCTTCCTCTTTCTTTGTTCGACAAGAAATACTTCACACTCTGCACCTGCCTGGTTTACTTGTTCAATAAAGAAATCGCAGCGGCGGTCCTGATTCGGATTTTCGCCGCGAGGGGTCCCGCAAAAAGCAAAGTGCCGTAGACCGCAATCTTTGAGATGATCAAATGCCAATTGAGAGACGGGCTTGTTGTCGACGCCGATAAATGGAAGCCCCAAATCCTGATAGGCACCGCGGACGTCTACCGCCGGAATCCCCGTGGCAAGAATCGCGTCGGCCATCTGCTGATCGTCGATACGTGCCAGAATGCCATCTCCTTTCCAGTTCTTTAACCAGGAGGGAGGTGGATCGTGGAGTCCATGGGGCTCGAAGAAGATGGACCAAGGCCCGAATTCGCGGTGATAACGGGCCACTCCACGGAGCAGTCCCCGCGCATATTCCCTGGAAGTCTCAATGAGTAAGGCTACATGAAGCAAAATGACCGCCTATTGGTCCAGAATCCAATGAAGAGCTAAACGCACTTGCTATAAAGTCGGAAGCACATTCCAGAAAGTCTACAAGACTGCGGCTGAAGAGGTAATCCAAATAATCAGCATTTGATACCGATTTCCTGACATACCTGGGGGTAGGCATCTAGCTTGAGAAAGTCAGCCTGCCAATTACGGCGACCGATCCGCAGAAAGAATAGTCAACTCTGGTGATTGTAAAAAAAACGGAAGTCGCTTCCTTTCCTTCTGGTTGTCAACCAATTAGGTGCGTCTGAAGATAAACGTGGGTTTAATAGTATTAGAACAGAGTTGCTCTTCTGCGGTGGCGTTTCGCGCTCGCCGGACATGCTCTTTTTCCTTAAGCAATGAATGGCTACGCATGAAGTCTCTATTTTGCTCCTGTAAGATCGCCATATGTGTGCTGTTGGCTATTCCCTGCCATGCTGCGGAAAGCCAATGGGTTCAGACCGGTGCAACGGGCCGACTCGTCTATGTGCCTGATGCGGAAGGAGATCGCATCATGGAGTTCTCGGACGTTGGTTATCGTGGCCGAGGTATCGAGTTGATTCCCAATGATGTGCCGACGGTTGTCACTGTCTCTCCCGTTGCCGGCGATGATACGGCCAGCATCCAGGCGGCTATTAACCAAGTCTCGTCGATGCCGCTCGGCTCCAATGGCTTTCGGGGGGCCGTGCTACTCGAGGCGGGCGACTACGACATCGCCACGAATCTCACTATCAATACCAGCGGAGTAGTCTTGCGAGGGGTAGGCCGTGAGAGCAACGAAACGGTACTCCACGCCCGAGGTACCGGGCAGCGCTCGCTTATCGAGGTGGAAGGTTCCGGTTCCCAATCGCTCACGGGGTCGACTCGAAACATGATCGACAAGGTCGTTCCGGTCGGCTCACGGAGTTTCCGGGTTGATTCGACCTCTGGTTTTACAGTGGGGGATACGGTTCGCGTCACGCGTCCCACGCCCAACAATTGGTTCAGTGACCTGGGAATGGATATGATCCCACCTCGTTCCGATGGCGGGACGGTGTACCAGTGGACTGATCCGAACGTCAATATAAAGCTGGAGTTCGACCGTGTTATCACGCGCATCGAGGGAGACCGCATTTTTGTCGATGCACCGCTCCCCCAATCCTTCGATCAGACCTACGGTGGTGGTACGATCAGACGATATACGTGGAACAATCGCATCCAAAACGTGGGAATAGAAAATCTCCGCGGCGAATCAGATTTCACATCTCCCACTGACGAAAACCATGGCTGGGAGTTTATCTCCATTGATGATGCCCAGAACGTTTGGGTCCAGAATACTTTGTCGAAATATTTCGGCGACTCCGCGGTAGTTGCAAATCCCAGTGCCAAATGGGTGACAGTTGATAATGCAATCAATGAAAGTCCCGTGAGTGTCATCACCGGAAGTAGACGCTATACTTTTGATCTCAGCGGCGAACTAGGATTGGTCACCAATTCGGTGGCTAACGAAGGACGCCACGACTTTGTTAACAACAGCACCCAGCCAGGAGGCCCAAACGTTTTCCATAACTCCGTAGCGCATACTGCCCTCGACGAAACTGGTCCCCATCAGCGTTGGGCTACCGGTACTCTGTTCGACAACATCACCATCGATGGGGATCAGATCAACGCCCGCAATCGGGGCAATTTTGGCACCGGCCACGGTTGGGCCGGTGCAAACATGGTGATCTGGAACTCAACGGCCGACAGTTTCATCGTGCAAAATCCGCCAACGTCGCAGAATTGGTTGGTAGGCTCTGCGGGCACCATCATCGAGGACACAACCTTCGGCCCCCAGCCTCAGGGTTACTACGACCAATCGGGTCCCGGTGCCTCACCCGTCATCGCCGGGGGATCGACCAGCCTTTACGATGCCCAGATGAATGATTCACGGGACATCCGGGAATATCATGCTCAGGGTACGGGCAAATGGACAGACGGCAATTCTTGGGATCAAAGTATTGCCCCGGAAGATGCCTATAAAGTCTCGCTGCGAGACTATCTGATCGGTGACATCGATGAATTTGTTTTCGATGGATCAACGAGCGTCGACAATGCGTTCATCGACCCCGCCTGGGAAACTGCCATCACCACTTCCTCGGCACTGCCAATCACAGGATTCGACAACCTGTCAGGAAATCAGAACGTTGCCTTTACGATTCAGCACGCGCTAGACGTCGGTGAAAAGGTCGTCCATGGTTTCGTCGCCCTGGGACTTAAACAAAGTGCCGGCGGGCTGGTGGACACAGACTTTATTCGCCTGTTCGATACAGACCCAGCTCACAGATTCAACTTTAGCGACCTGGGCTGGGACACCCAGATCGATCAGAGCGGCACATTTGTCGGAGTACTCGACTTGGGTGCTTATCTAGATCAGCTCCAAAGCGGTGCAGTAAATGTCCAGATCAACGACGATACCGGGGTGGATTGGGCGATCTACACGATTACTGCTGCGACCCCGCTCAACGATTCTGCTAGTACGAAGGTATACATCGATGGAGGTGCGGCAATCCAAGTGGATACTGCAGTCGGGTCTATTGGAGAACTCCATCTGGGAGGGGCAAGCCCTGGAACGCTTGCGTTAGCGAGTACAGGGACCGTATCCATTGCGCACGACTTCACTCAATCCTCGTCGGGCTCTTTGGCATTGGAGCTTGCTGTGGGAGGCCTTGGTTCGCTCAACGTGTTGGGCAATGCGAATGTAGGAGGAAGCCTAACCGTAGACTTGGACGAACTTCTCTCACCTGCCGCAGGTGACACCTTTGAACTCATCTCTGCGAACTCGGTGAATGGAGAATTCCAGCAGACAAATCTTCCTGAGTTAGCTTCCGGCTTAACATGGAATCTAGCTTACAACCAAGCTGATGTCACACTCTCTGTGCTTTACTCCGCAGACTTCAATGCCGATGGAACTGTCGACAACTCGGATCTCGTAGACTGGCAAAACGGCTATGGTATGCTATCAGCAACTCACCAGGATGGCGACGCGGATGGGGATGGGGATGTCGATGCGGCAGATTTCTTGATGTGGCAGAGGCAATTTGGTAGCTCATCTCTCCCATCGACACTCTCGGCAAATGTTCCAGAGCCTCACTGCTGTCAACTTCTAGCATCCCTCGTAGTGATTGCCGCACTCACTTGTCGTCCTAGCCCTCTCTAGATATTGAGCAACGCTTTAAAAGGAGATTCGCGATGCCGTCGCAGGCCTTATTCCGACTCAAAGAATGTTCTGCAATACCTTCTGCTGTCTGCGTTCTGATGCTGCTCTCCGCACCCATTTGGGCCGTAGAAGCAAGACAGCAACAATTCACCATGAACACCCTCACCGCAGGTGAAGTGTTGATCGAACCGTTGCTCACAGGCGAAATACCTGGAGTCGAAGCAACACATATCGCCGTTGCTGGACCGGCATCCTATTCAGAGTCGGCCAACGATGATCATGCACTCGTCCTACTATTCGTGGATGGCAAGGGAAAGTTGGAATTCCAAGGCAAGGATTATGAGTTGGTCCCTGAAACGATCGCCATGCCAATCAGCAACGATAAATTGACCGTTCACGTTGAAGATGGAGATACTCTCCATGGTCTGGTGATACGCAAGCAATACTCGGAGCAAGATATCGAGGACATGAAAGAGTTTGCTGCACGAGATTCCGACGGGATCTATCTGAAGAAATTCACCGATTGCGAATCCTACAAGGAAGCAATCAAAAGCCCCAAGACCACCAGTCGCACGGTGCTTCCTAAAGATCACATTTCTCGCTGTGCGATGGGAACGGTTGAAACCATGGGGCCGGATGAAGTGGGTGCGCATCGTCACGCGATGCTTGACCAATTATTTCTCGGCTTGTCGAAGAACGATTCCATCGTCATTACGGACGACACTGAAACGCCCTTTCCTGAGTTCTCTCTCTTACACATTCCCCTGGGATCGCTACATGGCGTCCGAGTAGAAGATGGAAAAAGGATGTACTACATGTGGATGGACTTCTTCCTCACCAAAGAGGGCGAGGAATGGCTCAAAACCCACAAGCCCGACACAAAGTAACTGTCGGACTGCCCGCTTCAGCGGGCAGCTGAACCATAGTAAGGCTCCACAAAATGAACTTTACAAACACCTTTTTTAACAAACTACTGATCAAGTTCGGCATAGTGCTGCTCTGGGGAGTATCGATCGCTAAGGCCGAAGACATCCTAGTCGATGATGTACCGGCTCTCGAAGCGGCTCTCGAAACGGCTCAACCTGGCGACAACATCCTCCTACGCGAAGGAGAGTGGCGAGATGCCAAAATCGTATTCCGAGGCCAGGGCACAAACGCTGCTCCAATCATCTTGAAGGCCGCCACTCCCGGCAAGACGGTAATCACGGGCAAGAGCATACTCCGTATGCATGGTGAGTATCTTGTCGTCGAAGGACTGCTGTTCCAGGACCCGGACCCTTCGGTGAGCGATTTGATCAATTTTCGCTTGGATTCGGACGAGCTTTGCCACAACTGCCGCATGACTGATTGCACCGTGATTGGCACGAAGCAAGTCGATGGCTCGCAAGAGAGTCGTTGGATGGGGCTCTATGGCTCGGACAATCGAGTCGATCATTGCAACTTCGAGGGAAAGAGCGACAAAGGAACAACTTTCGTCGTCTGGCTGGGCAACGGCAGTGGCGGCCGACACAGAATCGACCACAACTACTTCGGGCCGCGTGAAAAACTTGGCAAGAATGGTGGAGAAACCATCCGCATTGGAGATAGCAATTCATCGATGATCGATGCAAAGTGTGTGATTGAGAAAAACCTGTTTGAGAAATGCAATGGAGAGAATGAGTGTATCTCCAATAAATCCTGTGGCAATATTTATCGTGACAACACATTTCTGGAAGTCAGCGGCACGCTGACGCTTCGCCACGGGAACGATTGCCTGGTGGAGCACAACGTCTTCCTTGGAAACAAAGCTCGTGGCACTGGTGGCATCCGTATCATCGGCGAGAACCATGTGGTGCGGGGCAACTACCTTGAGAAACTCACTGGTGATGACAGTCGCGCCGGACTTTCTATCATGACAGGCATTCCCAACTCTCCTCTCAACCGCTATTTCCAGGTCAAAAGTGCACTTGTCGAAGACAATGTGCTGGTCGATTGCGAGCAATCCCTATTGATCGGTTTGAGCGATGATAAGAATGCCAGTCTACCCCCGGTGGAAACTATTTTCAGGGGTAATTGCATTCACGCTCCAAAATACACCGCTGTCGAAGCTCGGTGCGACCTGGATGGGATTACTTGGCTAGACAATCACTTTACTGGGAAAGAATTAGGAATCTCTCCTGTGGATGGGATCAAAACGAGTGATGGCGAGTGGACACCACTAGAGGCGATCCCAAGGGCCGAGGTGGGAACAACTTGGTAATTCACCCCATGAAAAAAGTTTATCTCTCACAGAGACGCAGAGACGCAGAGAAAATCTCAGGTTCTTCTCTGCTGCCTTCGTGTCTCTTCGAGAGTACAATTCTTCTCTTTGCATTCTTCTTTATTGCTCTGATTAGCTTTCCTACTGCTTTGGCTGCCCAGCAGACGCTTGAAGGGGTTCGTCAATTACTCGATGTCCCCTACGTCTCCAACGGACACGAACGGCAAAAGCTCGACCTCTATTTGCCACAGATCCATGACGACAATCCCCGTCCGGTCTTGGTGCGCATTCATGGAGGTGCCTGGAGGCATGGCGATAAGAGTGCACAACGAGGCGTCGCCGGCTATGTCAAACAAGGCTATATAGGTGTAGCAATCAACTACCGCTTTAGCCAACAGAACATCTTTCCCGCTCAGATCGAGGATTGTAAAGCCGCAATTCGCTGGCTGCGATCCCATGCAGAGGATTATGGAATCGACCCGGAGCGAATTGGCGCAGTCGGTTCCTCGGCGGGAGGTCATCTGGCGGCGCTGTTGGGCACGACTGGAGATAGCAGGCAATTTGATGTCGGCGAGAACTTAGAGTTCTCCAGTGCAGTCTGTGCCGTAGTTGATAACTTCGGCCCGACCGATCTGATGAAGGCTGCCCAAACACCCGGTTATGAAAGGAAAATGTCTGCGGTGACCCAGTTGTTGGGAGGTACCGTCAACGAAAAAGCAGAGCTGGCCGAGCAAGCGAATCCGATTACTTACATCACTCCGGCCGATCCACCGTTTCTTATCATCCATGGTGATGCCGACCCGCTTGTACCGCTCAATCAAAGTGAGTTACTCCACTCAGCACTAGTAAAAGCAGGTGTCGCGTCCGAATTCCATGTTGTCAAAGGCGGAATGCATGGCGGCGACCCCTTCAAAGCAGAACCATTCAAGACCTATCTCAAAAACTTCCTGAAGAATAATGTCATGGGCAAACCGACTGCTTCTTTAATCGATTGATCGTGGCAAATAGCAGCAATGAATAATGATAGCAGTCGACATCGAGCATCCCCAATGCAACCGGTCCGAGGTAAAAAGTTCTTTTATAAGCCCTCTTCGAGCGGTTCCAGCACAAACCACTTAATTGTTAATCTGAGAAGCTTAGGCAGCTTTTGCCTAGCCCAACAAACGATATTATCCTCAAGGTTGGAACATTCCGAATAACCCTCATATCTGATTCGCCATCGCAGAGGCTGATAACAGGAATTCAGCTCGACCCAGAATCAGCTAATAGGGGGTTTTCCAATGCGAAGTTCTTTTCCCGTAGCCACGCTACAAATAGTGCTGACGTTTGTCAGTCTTTTCAGCGTCCAAAACTCATTCGCTCAATCGAATCAGGTTCGAGGAGCCAATTTTTGGCTATCCCAATCCGATTCACAGAATCAAGTCATGCCAACCAGCGCCGGCTTTGCTAGCGTCCAAGACGACCTGGCAGCCGTCCCAGACCAAGGGTACATGCAGCCGGCTCCATACAACATGGGATGCGATCTCGGCCCTGCTCAAGGTTGTTGCGATACTTGCTGTGATACCTGTTGCGACACTTGCTGCACCGAGTGCTGCTGCTGTCCACCTTGGTGGGCACATCGTTGTTCGGTATTCGGGGAGTTCCTTTATCTCCAACCTACCGACGCCGATGTCACGCATGCCCAGCAACAGAACGGCATCGGCGGAGCGGGAACCGTTCCGTTCGGCCAAATCGGTGTCGCTAGTTTGGAACACGAACCCGGTTATCGCGTGGGGGGGTCGATCTGCTTGTCGAATTGCTCCAGCATCTTTGGTTCTTACACATTCTTCGAAAGCGAATCGTTCGACTCATTGCTACCTCCTGTGATCCCTGGCGGCGGCGGAGCAATTGGTTCGCTAGTCCATCATCCGGGAGCTGCGATCACCGCATCTACAGGACCGGTCAATAGTGCCTACAACATTGACTATCAACTTGCTGACTTTGGTATTCGCCGTGTCTGGCGGTCAGGCCCCTGTCAGGTCATCAACTGGAGTGTTGGTGGACGGTACGGGCACCTAGAACAAGACTTTCTCCAATCTGGAGTCTTCGCGGGCGGTTCCGCCGGCCAGATCGACACTCAGACTGCCATCAGTTTCGATGGCGGAGGTCTCCTGTTTGGTTTGGATGGCGAACGTCGTTGTGGCGATTGTGGCTTGTCGCTATATGGCAAGATCAATGTCTCACCTATGACGGGACGTTTCCACGCGGATTATTCCATGACGAATGTTTCCACCGATGCTCAATTGGCATTGGCCAACTGGCAAGACGACCGCATCACCACCTTGCTTGATTACGAAGCGGGACTGGCCTATTCCTGTGGAACCTGCGACTGCTTCCGCATTTCTGCAGGCTACACGGTCTACCACTGGTTCAATGCCGTAACGACCGATTCGTTAATCAACGGCGTCCAAGCGGACAACTACGTGGACATTAACGGTCCTCTCTCCTTCAGCGGACTGGTTACGCGAGCCGAGTTCCGCTGGTAAGCAGCCGCTTGCGGCTTATCGCCGTAACTCCTTACTCCTAAACACTTTCATAGCCCTGGCGGCAGTTCCGCCAGGGCTTTTTTCGTAGTTTGGATAAAAAACACTTGTATCTCCTATTTTACCTAGACTATAGTAATGGCGCAATCGCTACAGGAGGACTGGGGAGCGGTCCAGCCTAAGGCGCTCGATGATTCTTCGAGATTTGCCAGCTCAAGTGACCACGGAGGGTTCAAGTCACGAACATCCGGGGGTACATCATGGTTGGCCGCATTCGCTCTCTCTTCTCAAGGTCCCGTTCTTTGGACCGCATCCTCGAATTTAAGTCCTACCGAGGTCGTCACTTGAGACTTGAGTCGCTCGAACAGCGTCACATGCTAGCCGCAGACGCGCTCACGCCTGGTGCATGCTTCGATGAGACCTTTGAGGCAAAACTGGAGATTATTGAGAGTGATACCGTTGTTTCTTATTTTCAATTCCAAGATGGAAATCGCTGGTCCTCAACAGCAACCGACGGCGGCGGTTTGGGACAAGGCGACGCGACAACCCTCACTTGGAGTATCGTACCCGATGGAACGAATATTCCTGCGAGCAGCTTTGATGACAACGGCGGAGGAGAAGGCCCCAGCGATCTCATTAGTTTCTTGGATGGCATTCGAGGAGCCGGGGGGGGTGGAGCTGACCTAACCAATCGACCATGGTTTCAGGTCTTTGTCGACGCATTTGATCGCCTGGGTGCGGTTTCAGGCCTTACCTACGTTTATGAGGCTGCCGATGATGGCGTAGAACTGAATTCCGCTTCGGGAAGTTTGGGTGATCGCGGTGACGTACGAATCGGGGGTCGATTTGTCGATGGTCAGCCTTCTGGAGGTAGTACTCTTGCCTACAATGCAGGCCCAAACGATAGCGACATGGTAATCGACACAGGCAACGTTAACTTCTACACAAATACTGCCAACAACTCGGTGAACTTTCGAAACACCGTCATGCACGAAGCGGGGCATGGGATCGGCATCAATCATGTCCTGCCGACGGATCAAACCAAATTGATGGAACCCAGCATTACCGCCAACTTTGATGGCCCCCAGATTGACGACATCCTGGCAATGCAAAGGGGCTACGGTGATGTGCTCGAAAAGAACGGCGGAAATGATTCTACCGGCACCGCCACAAATCTGGGCGCGCTGCCTCCCGGAACTATGCTCACTCTCGGTGCTGATGGCGGTCCCGACGTAGTCGTTGCTGCCAATGATGTCGATTTCCTCAGCATCGATGATGATAGCGATGAAGATCTCTTTGAGTTGCAACTGGTGGCTGGAGCAGGCTTGAAAGTGATGCTGACGCCTCTGGGACCAACTTATCTACAGGGACCACAGGGTGATGACGACGATCCCCCACCGGCACCTACTTCTTTCGATTCATCTATGCAGAGCGATCTCGCTTTGGAAATCCTCGATAGCGGCGGCGGAGTCGTAGCCTCTATGGATGCAAATGGTCTAGGAGGTATCGAAGTAATCGACGACTTCGTAGCAACCGCTGGAGGGAATTACTTCGTACGAGTCACCGGAGCAAACAACGCCGTGCAGCTCTATCAGCTCGACCTCATCACGAGCGACACGTTTGAACCAAATCACACGATTGCCACAGCCACGATCTTGGGATCGCTTCCAGCCATTACGCTTCAAGACCTCTCCATTCACAACGAGGACGACCAAGACTTTTACAAGATTACTGCCAACAAAACTGGCAAGTTAATTGTCAATGCCTTTTTCGAGCATGCCGTTGGGAACATCGACATCGAGATTCAAGACTCAGCAGGAAACGTAATTGCCAGTTCGACAAGCGTCTCTGACGACGAGCAACTCATCATCCCAGTTGTTACCCAGGAGATGTACTTCTTGAGAGTATTCGGCGTCGGTGACGGCGTGATGAACACCTACGATCTGGAAATCGAGAACTTCGCGGCACCGCAACCGACGTTTGCCGATCTTTTGCCCTCTAGCGACACGGGCATGATGAACGATGACGATATTACAAGCGACACGACTCCCACGTTTGCAATCCAAGCCGATTTGGCAGACTTCCAGAACATGGGGATTACGCTTCTGAATCAGGCCACGATAGACCCAGATGGCAATGGCGTAGCCACCGATGCAACTAACGATGGTGCTGGAGTATTCGTCTCACTGATCAACATCGTATCGGGTGCCCTCGTCCAAGGATTTGCCAATCCGGTCGGTCCCACGGGAATTCTTTGGACATTCACGGTTCCAGCCGCTCAAGCACTCACAGCGGGCGACTGGTTTGTCTCCTCTGCCGTACAGATTGTCGACGGTCAGCAGGATCCGAGCCGATCCACAGGAAGAGCTCAGCTTTCCGATCCACTGATTATCACGATCTTGCCAGATGGCGTGCCCGCGACTGCTACGACGGATTTGGTCACCTCGAGTGACACGGGTATGTCCGATACGGACAATGTCACCAACAAGATGTCCCCGGCCTTTGTCGGAGTTGCACCCGCTGGCTTCAAAGTACGACTCTATGCGAATGGTTCTCTTGTAGGACAAACCGTGGCCGGGTCAGACACTTCCGATGTTGGTGTAGGCGCAATAGACGGCTTGGGAGGAGCCAATAACGACGGTTTTGGTATCTGGGAAATAACAACAGAACCATTAGCAGACGGTGCCTATGACATCACACTAGAAATCGAAGATCCTGCGGGCAATGTCACGATAATCGATCCAAGCCTGAACGAGGGTACATCGACCGACATCTGGATCGACACCACTGATCCCAATACTCCTTTCCTTGATCTCTTGGCAACTTCCGACACGGGCCGCGACAACGCAGATGACATTACTTTCACCAATCGCCCCACAGTCGTTATGCGGGGCAATGACACGGTTAACGGCGGCCCAACCAATCCCTTCCCCAATGATGTAAAATTCCGGCTCTATCTGCGGCCTGATGGAGCAATCCCCACCTCTGAGATTCTGGTTTACGACAGCTTTTCTGATTTGGGAGGTTTCACGACACTTTCTTCGATCACTCAAACTATTTCCCTCGTGCTTAATAATCCCGCGGGAGCTGTGATTCCTGACGGCGTACACAACTTCAAGTTAGAAATCGAAGACCGGGCTGGCAATATTAGCCATGATTTCCTACTTCCATTTGAAGTCGATACCGCTGTACCACCCGTCTCCTTTGGAGAACCTGCAGTAGCTTTCGATGGTCTGAAATCCGGAAGCGATTCGGGAGTTGCTACAGTCCCGCCAACACTCAATGACCGCATCACCAACGATACGACACCGACATTCTGGGGACTTGCCGAAGCAAATTCTATCGTCCGTGTCTATGCAGATCTCAACGACGATGGAACAGTTGATGCGGGTGATGTGCTACTTGGTCTATCAGTCGCACTACCTTACGATGGGAATCTTGCGTTCGCCGACGGCTACTGGGAAATTACTACTTCGATCGACCTCAACGACCCGGCATTCTTTGCCCTCAGAGATGGGGTTCGCAATTTACTCGTCACAGCCGAAGACGTCGCTGGAAACGTTAATCTTCCCGATGACTTAGTCGGAGATGCACAGCAATCTCTTGAGATCTTCATCGACACCCAAGGCCCTCAAGTAAACGAGGTCTTCATTACCGATGAACGCCAATATGATCTGTTCGATCCAAAGCCTTCGGTAGATGGGCCAACCCCTTTGATCAATGAATTGACAATTGAGTTCACGGACAACCCCAACCGAGTGATCCCAGGTTTCGACTATCCTGGGTTAGTCGAAGGTATCGCCGAGGCGCCTGGAAACTATCGTCTCGTGGGGGATCATGTGGGAATCGTTCCCATTCAAACAGTCACGTTTGTACCTGGGGTCAACGTCGACGGTCAGCCAGCCGTCGATTCTGTAATTCTCACCTTCACAGAACCGCTCCCTGACGACCGCTTTACTCTGACGATCCTCGACAATCTGGTCGATCCCGTTGGTAACAAGCTGGACGGTGAATCCAACGGCGTCGAGCCGCTCGATAATCCGCGTTTCCCGTCAGGAGACGGTGTTCCTGGAGGCAATTTCCAAGCTCGCTTCACAGTGGACACCAGACCCGAAATCGGCTCCTTTGTGGCTCAAAGCATATCGATCGATATCAATGGCAATTTTAATTGGGATCCAAATCCACCTCTGGGTGGCGACTCCCGCAACGTGGATATTGCTTTTACTTTGCCAGTGGCCGACCTCAATGGAGTACAGGCTCCCGGAGCCTATAACGTTCATGACCTTGTGTTCGCAGGCAAATTCGGCCTCGGCGGTGGACTGATCGTCGGCGATAACGCCATTTTTGTAATCGACATTTCCGGCAGTACTAGTAATGCATTTGGTGGAGACCCTGTAGGAGATCAAAACAGTGACGGTATTTCCAATACGATACTCGATGCTGAGATTGCCGCATTCAAGTTGCTCAATCAACAACTGATCGATCGCGGGCTTGGCAATTCGGCTCAAGTTGGCATCGCTGCGTTTGATACTAACAGTTCGATCGTCGACATGGACCCCGTAGCAGCGGGCGTACAACTAACGACAACACCACTGGCTGATACGAACACCAATGGAATTCGTGACGTCGACGAAGCATTGATGCAGCTCCAAGACTTGGGAAGCACGAATTTCGAAGCCGGCCTGCAAGATGCTATCTCCATCATCGGTGGAGCCGGTATTGCCAACGGGACAGCCAATGTCGTCTTCCTTTCAGACGGCTTTCCCAACGAAGGAGGTTCGTTCACCGACGAAGTCGAAACAATACGAACCACCCTCGGGCACAACCTCCGAGCCTTTGGTGTCGGCCCAGGAGCATCGTTGGCTTCATTGCAGCAAATCGATCCTACTGCCATTTCATTCTCCAGCACCAACGAATTGTTGGCGGCCTTCGGTGGAGGGGGGGGCGGTGCAATGGGAGCAATTAGTGGATTTGACACGTTGGCTGCCTACGGTTGGTCTGCGGCAGGTATACCAGGCAACGCTACACCAAACTTTCGCTGGATCGTAGATCAAAATCACGACGGTGTAGTCAGCTTACAAGATGGTGAGATGATTACGATTCAACCGACATTGGCCAACTTCAACGTTGCTGGTGCCATTCCTGTGGCGGGCAATTTCGACCTCGACGCTGACAATGGCGATGAAATTGGTCTCTACAATCAAGGCAAGTGGGGACTCGACCTCAATCGCGATTTTGTAATCCAAGCAAACGAAATCATTTCCACTACGTTGCTTGGACACCCGATCGTAGGTGACTTCGACGGCGATGGACTCGATGACCTGGCTGTGTTCAACAACAACCAGTTCTTTTTTAACTTTGCCAATGACGGCTTCGCGGACGCGGCTGATCAGTTGATCATCTGGGGCTTCCCGGGTGTGCTCGATCGCCCGGTTGCCGCAGATATGGACCAGGATGGCATCGACGATATTGGGCTCTGGGTGCCACGCAATAGTTCCCAGCCTGATCGTATAATCGCCGAATGGTATTTCCTGCTGTCCAACGACTATGCCGGGACGGCTCGGATCACTGGATCAGCCAACACGCTCAACCACCCTTTCACGCCTGTTCCGTTCGGATTCGACATCTATGCTGAATTCGGTGATGAACTAGCCCTGCCAGTAGTGGGGAACTTCGATCCGCCCGTCGCTCCACTTCAAGTGGATATACCACTGGGTCCTCATGATGACACTAAGATTCCAACGCTAAATCCCCAGGGAGGCATGGACGGCGACTACGATGGCGATGGCGATGTGGACGGCCGAGATTTCCTCGCTTGGCAACGCAGCCATGGTTCCAACCAGAATATGGCTGCGGATGGCGATCACAGCGGAATTATTGACGGTGGTGATCTTACTATGTGGTCTGCGAACTACACTGACTCAAGTTCTTCGTCGATGACCAGCGACTACAATGGTGACGGTGACGTGGATGGTCGCGATTTCCTCATGCTACAGCGTAGCGGTGCAAGTAGCGCTGCAATCATTTCCTGGCAAGCAGAGTATGGTAACAGCAGTTCGGCTCACCTAATTGCTGCCCTCTCAGTAGATGAGAATTCTCCACCGACAAACTCGGTGTCCTCCGTCAGCGAAGCTGCCCCCACAACGATGGCAAGTGCGGACTCCCCTGCCCTGTTCTGGTTAAGCCTTCCCGAGCAACCCACTCCATATTCGGGAGTAGAATTCTTTGAAGAATTCGCAGATCTACGTTACGAGCAAGCCCGAATTGAGACTCAATTATCAAAGGCATCAGAACTGACAAATGAAATTGCAGATGGCTATGCCAAAGGGGAGGACGAAGAAGAATCTGAAATCGAATTCGAACTCGTTCTCGACGAAGCGTTCAGCGAGTTGGGAGTTTAGTCAAAGCATCCGCGATAATTAGCCCCTGTCGCAAGGCGGGGTCCTGCTATTGAGAACCTGTTGCTCCACTGCCCCGACCCGTACAATGGCGGGCCATGAGCCACGCTTCTGCCCCAACTACCGCCGACCTGCAACTTGTAGATGCCTTGCGCCGCTATTGGGGCTACGAAGAGTTCCGCCCTTTGCAGTTGCAGGCCATGCAATGTGCGATGGAGCACCGCGACTCCGTCGTCGTTCTCCCAACGGGTGGCGGAAAATCGCTCTGCTATCAGGTCCCAGCAGTTTGCCTTGAGGGGCTCACGGTAGTCGTCTCACCACTGATCTCGCTGATGAAAGATCAAGTCGACGCACTTACCGACTGCGGTGTTCGGGCCGCTTGCATTCACAGCATGGTAGAAGCGAATGAGAAACGCCGCATCGCCGAGGAAATTCGCAGCGGCGAACTCAAGTTGCTCTATGTCGCCCCCGAACGCGTCGTCCAACCACGCACGATCGATTTCCTTCAGTCGGTTTCCGTCTCCCAGATCGCAGTAGACGAGGCCCATTGCATCAGCTCCTGGGGCCATGATTTTCGCCCCGAGTATCGACAGCTCCGGCTCCTCAGAAATGCTTTGCCGGGCGTGGGCATGCACGCCTACACTGCGACTGCCACCGAGCGAGTTCGCACGGATGTCGCCGAGCAACTCGGCTTGGAAAACGCCCAGATTATGGTCGGAGATTTTGATCGCCCCAACCTCGTCTACCGTGTGAAGCGAAAGAACCGGGCTACCGAACAAATTCGCTCCGTTATCGAGCGGCACGCGGGAGCGGCAGGCATCGTCTATTGCATCAGTCGCAAGCAAGTCGAGGAAACAGCTGCGTCGTTGGTTTCAACAGGCATACGCGCGCGTCCTTATCATGCAGGTTTGGAAGACCATGTAAGAGAACGGCACCAAACCGAGTTCGCCCAGGAAGAAGTCGATGTGATTGTAGCCACAGTCGCCTTCGGCATGGGCATCGACAAATCCAACGTGCGATACGTGATCCACTCCGGCATGCCCAAATCACTTGAACAATACCAACAAGAAAGTGGCCGTGCGGGCCGTGATGGTCTCGAAGCGGAATGTCTGCTGCTCTACTCCGGAGGCGATGCGGCATTGTGGCGCCGACTTATCAAGCAAGGCGAACAGTCGCAGTCGGGCGCAGAAGAGGGCCGCCAAGGTGCCTTCGATGCCTTGAACGCCATGTCCGACTTCTGCCACTCGGCCGCTTGCCGCCATCGGACGCTCGTCGGCTACTTTGGCCAAGAACTCGACCACGACAACTGCGGTGCCTGCGACGCCTGCCTCAATGAAATCGAAACAGTTGACGATTCCTTGGTAATCGGCCAGAAAGTACTTTCTTGTGTTCTGCGATTAGAAGAACGCTATGGCGCTGACTACACCGCGAAAGTTCTCATTGGTTCCAATGACCAGCGCATCATCGAACGAGGCCACGAGAATCTCAGCACCCACGGCCTCCTCGAAGAACACTCCTTGCGTACAGTACGAGATTGGACCGAGCAACTTGTAGGCCAAGGCTTCTTGGAAAAAACTGGCGAATATAACACGCTCTCCGTTACCCAACATGGCCGCGAGTTACTCCGTGGCGGACATACCCCGAGATTACTAAAACCAACCGAGCCCCAGAGATCACGGCGCACTCGGACGCAGGAAGATGGCGATCAATGGGAAGGGGTCCACAAAGGTCTGTTCGAGGAACTACGCAAGCTGCGCCGCGACTTGGCTCATGAACGGAGTGTCCCTGCATACATCGTATTCGGCGATCAAAGCCTCCGTGACATGGCCCGTAGTCGCCCCACAACGCTCGACGATTTCCGCCAAGTCTCCGGGGTTGGTGAGAAAAAACTCACAGAATACGGCGACGCATTCGTGACCTGCATCAGGCAGTTCTTCGACTCACATTAAAAATGGCCAAATTCACTGCCCAACTGCTCAAAGGCCAATTCGAGAGCTTGTTCGTCTTCTTCCACTTCTTGCCATGAACTCTTGGCCAGTTGTGAATAAAGCGAGTCGTGTGAAGTATTCCTTAGTGGCACAAATTCACTGGGTTGGTTTTGATCGATCACCGAATCAACTGCCTGACCTCGCGCTGAGGCAAATGTTGGCTGGAGAACTTCTTGAACAGGTAGCGAGACCTGCGCTATTCCGGCCAAAGCGGTAAATTCACCATCCGTTTCATAGGAGACAGGAGCAACGGAAATCGTTGTTGACTGGTCAACCATAAGTGAACTGCTAAGTGAGGCGACAACTGGAACTGTGCCGTATTGATCTTGCCAGATTCCGAGGTCTATTCCGTCGACACTGTCGTCTCCGTTTGCGTCACCGTCGGCGAGTACAGGACTGACCTTACCAAAACCACGCTGCCAGGCGAGAAAATCGCGGCCATCAATATCGCCATCTTCGTCGAAATCTGCAGTTTCAGTCGAAGGCACGGGTATGAAAACACGCACCACATCGGCAATCACAACCGATCCACCCGAGCTCGCTTGGGCATCGAGGGTTATTTCGTGGGACCCTGCCGTAAAGGAATAATTACCGAGCGAAACCCAAGTAGCGTCGTTCGCTTTTTGATTGATACTGACATCCTCGATGCCGTTGCCCGTGTCGATGTGATAAACAGCATTATCCGCGCGATTCGATCCGGCAGCGTATTGGACGAATATTTCTCCACTGCCCGCGAAGGGAGCATAAAATTTCCATGTTGCGGCAGATGGATTTCCGGTAACGCCAAATCGGTAGGTGCCTCCATTGAATCCGGGACTTGTGGACGTGGTCCAAGAGCCGGCCTCCGAGTAAACAGCTGGACCATCGTCGTTGTCGAGAATCTGTTCCAAGTCAGACAGTTCGACATCAAAATTGAAGAAGTCGAGCACGCGGCCCATGAAGTCGTTTCGCAAGGACTCACTGGTGATCGTTTCAAATGGAAACGCTACATTCACGACTTTCGTGGCACCACCACTGTCGTATTGAATTCCCGCCCCACCCCCGCTGCCTCCCACGTAGGTCAGCGCCGTAGTCGCTCCTCCCTGGGGAGCGATCACGTCGGGAAAATCAACATTATAGAATTGGCTACCATTGTCGAAGGAGAAAGAAAGCCCCTCAAAAATCGAACCTGCAGCCCCTTGTACGTTGTAGCTATTGGCATCGTCTGAAAGGTAGTTGGCCCGCAGGCTGTTATTGAAAAACGCTTGGCCATTGTTCTGACTATCCAGATCCCAGGCAATTTCACTCCCCGAGACGAACAACTGTCCACCACTGGCAAGGTAGTTAGACACCAGCGACTGCTCGGACGGATCAAAGGTATGATCATCCGTCGATTCCTCGCCAAGGATCCAGAAGACGGCTGCATAGTCGGCAAGTTGAACATTGCCTGCGATCAGGGCTTCGTTGGATGTGGTGTCAACCACTAATCCCGGTGAATTGGCTTCAATCGCCGAGGCGACTTGCACGACGTAATCATAGGAATTGCTATCCCGTGGACGAACCCGTTGGGCACCGAATAGCACCGGGTTCTGCTGGCGACTGAGCCTATCAAATCCATTGATGATCAAAACGTCCTTCGGACCGACATTAGGATTCGCCGCCACGACTTCTGAGTCAGGTGCTGCTCCCCCTGCATTGACGGGGACGACTTTGAAATAATAAGGTCCTTCATCCAAATCCAGTCCATTGAATGTGTGTGTCGTTGTCCCCCCACCGGCCACGAATGTCCCACCATCAAATCCATACCCGTTGGTCGAACCGTAGACCATGTATCCAGTCGCTGCATCACCATTGTAGGTGTTCGCCGAAGGAGCATCCCACGAAACGGTCACGCTACCGCTGCCAACAGTCTCGGCTCGCAATCCAGTCGCTTTACCGGGCGCCATAATGATCGTAGTCGCTCCGCCATCAACAGAATTGAAATACCTGACCAGCCCTTGCACCGTGGCTCGAGCAGCGGCGGCTCGAAAGTCTGCATCTCGCATCAACTCGGCATCGAGCTGGTTGTCGTGGAAGGCCACTTCCACAATCGTCGCATCGAATTCGCCCCCGATAACAGAATTGTTGATTTCCCCAAACTCAATATCGCTGCGATCCAAGGTAACAACCGTACGATCAAAGAAATCATGCTCAAACTGTCCGTCTTGATCGACCAGATCGTCGTTGATTTCTCTTCCTAATAGATTGGCAAGCAAGAATTGGTTCGGAGTTGCTGAGCTTGGAGTGTTGTTCCCGTTATAAAGCCCCAGCACTCCACGAGCACTGCCACCCCCAGCATTGGAGTGATAACCGACATAGACGCGATCGGAGAGAGAACCTTCGCCAGATTGATTCATATACGCAGCGTATCGCGCCGGCGCGCTGACGTGAGAGGTACCGTGAGCGGAACTAGGCACGCCCTGGGAATGTTCGGTGTGCCATTGCAGCCAGTACAGCGATAATTCATCGACCCGATCGCGGCCAGATACTCCACCGCCAAAACTCAAATCTCCTACACCGTTCCCAAAACGGATCATATCTGCAATCACGACACGCCCTGGGTCGTCAGAGCGGTTGCTAATTTCTACGGAGCCAGCAGTACCCGCCTCGAAATGATAAGTTCCCAGATAAATGATTCCTGTTCCGACCATGCGGTGATTGATCGTGACTTCGGTACTTCCTCCCGAATGATTCACTCGATAGAGTTGATCCGAGGCCCGGTCCGTACCGGCACGGGTCCAAGCATAAACTGGATAGAAGCCCTCTTCGGTGACATTGGGTCGATAGGTTGCCACTGCGGTTTCGGTAGCCGAGGTACTCGCGAACCGATAGGGCACGTCGCCAGGGTCTCCAAAATAGATACCCGCGCTACTGTCGCTCCACGCACCGGAAAAGGTCACTTCGGCATCATCATTGTCCAAGATGATCTCGTTGGGTTGGTGTCCGACAGGACGCAGCGGCACGACGGTCGCCCCGGCATTGAAGGCATAGTCAGCGAAAAACGTCATCTGATCCTGGTTCCCCAGGTCTTCGATCATGTTCAACAAGAGAGGTCGCTGAAAACCCCAACTAGAACCGTTCCAAGTGATTCCGTGCCCACCGCTCGTGTAAACGATTTTCCCCGAAAGCGCCCCCTCTGGCTGCGCACCTACATCGACCAAACCTGCCGCGGCAAGTGCCAAACGAGGTTCTAACGGCTCGTAGCGAAGCTGCTTGTCACGTTTTTTCTTACTTGCCTTCTGCCGGCTAAGTGATGTTGAAAAACTCTTGGAGAATAATTTTAGCGAGCTAAGATTCATCGGATACCATCAGGGTATTTATGATTAAGAATGCGAACCGTAGTGGAAGGATCGCGAGTGCCATGTTCCGTTATTACTAGCTCTTATTATACTCGATGCTTCGCCAAGAAACAGCGTTTGGCAAGAATTGGCAAAGTCTGCGCAAGGCATACAATTCGGTGCGCAAAATATCGGATAGAGTACTGGAACTTCCCAATCTGTAGGCTGGAACGAGCAACGCGAGTTCCGGCAATAATTAGCCTTAAGGTGTGGCCATGCCGGATCACGTGTCTCTTATTCGGGCCTATAAGAAGTCTGGCCCACATGGCATACTGAGTTCTGACAAGAACCCTCCATTTGACAGCCAATTATCACGTGAAAGCGGGTATTTATTATGAAACTTGGGTTACAACTCTTGGGCCTGTTGTCGCTAACAGTCCTATTCAGTTCAATGCATGCTTCTGCTGCTAAGGCCGAAGAATGTGTGGTGGCTTCGGTCAATCCCCTCGCCACCCAAGCTGGACTGAACGCATTTGCCGAGGGTGGCAATGCCGTCGATGCCGCTATCGCGACCGCTCTGACCTTGGGAGTGGTGGACAACCACAATTCAGGTTTAGGCGGCGGATGCTTTATCCTCATTCGTAAGCCCGATGGTTCGCTCGTCGCCATCGACGGTCGCGAGAAAGCACCCGCGGCGGCAACCCGCGACATGTATGTCCGCGATGGTGTGGCACAACCCGAGCTGAGTACCACGGGACCTTTAGCCGTGGGCGTGCCCGGCGCTCTGGCGGCATACTCCCTGGCGACGGAAAAATGCGGCCAACTTTCCCTTCCCCAACTCCTGCTGCCCGCGGCAGAAATCGCCGCTGAAGGTTTTGCTCTCGATCGAGTCTACACGCGCAAATTAGCGGCCACCGCAGCAACTTTGGCACGTGTCAATGGCAGCAAATGCTCACTACTCAAGCCAGATGAAACCCCCTATGCCGAGGGTGAAATCCTTCGCCAGCCTGACCTGGCGAATTCCTATCGCCAGATCGCTGAGCATGGCATGGATTGGTTTTATCGAGGCGAGTTTGCCAAACAGGTGGGACAGTGGATGGCCGACAACGGTGGCATCCTGACCGCGGCCGATTTTGCTGACTACGAATCGAAGCAGCGCGAACCTTTGGTTACCACCTATCGCGATTGGCAGATCGTCGGATTCCCCCCGCCAAGTTCCGGCGGAGTGCATGTGGCCCAGATGCTTAACATCCTAGAGAACTTCAACCTCGCCCAAGAGTTTAAGAACGATCCCGTCCGTGCCTCGCACCTCATTGTTGAAGCAATGAAACTCGCCTTCGTCGACCGCGCTTACTGGCTGGGTGACGCCGATTTCGTCGACGTGCCTCGTGGATTGATCGATAAGGATTATGCCAAGACCCTTGCCGAACGAATCGATCCGAATAAAGCCACCCCCGTCCCGCTCCATGGCGATCCTCCCCGCGCGTCAGAAAACCTTTTTGGCAAACATACGACTCACATCGCCTCCGCGGATTCATTAGGTTATTGGGTTGCAATAACCGCAACAGTCAACACGACCTTCGGTTCCAAAGTAATCGTCCCGGGTACCGGAATCGTGCTGAACAATGAAATGGACGATTTCTCCAGCCAACCGGGCGTACCCAACGCGTTCGGCCTGATCGGAGCCGAGAACAACTCGATCGCCCCAGGCAAACGCCCCTTGTCCAGTATGAGCCCCACGATCGTACTCGATTCCGACGGCGAACCAGTTCTCACCGTTGGTGCAGCCGGTGGCCCTAAAATCATCACCCAAGTCCTGCAGACGATCATTCGCAAACTCGATCTGAACGAAGACTTGGCCGACGCTGTAGCGGCCCCCCGAATTCACCACCAGTGGTATCCGGATAGCGTGCTCGCCGAAAACTCGCTCCCCAAAGAGATCATCGAAGGCCTCAAGAAGCACGGCCACCAGATAGAAGGCACAAGCTCGAGCGGCGTAACCCAAGCCGTGGCCCTGGACGCAAACGGAAAACTAATAGGCGTACACGACCCTCGCGTACCAGGAAAGGCCGGGTCTGTTACCCGCTAAAATCACTCCCTCCGTAGGATGGGCACTCCTGCCCGTCGGACTATTTCCCTCGTAGGACGGGTACTCCTGCCCGTCTTCCCGTCAATCAATACCATCAGTCTTTGTATCCCACCAGCGACGGGCAGGAGTGCCCATCCTACGAGTCTTGAAATCCCCAGCCGGCTGCTTCCCAATCCGGATGGATCCAACGACGCCAGGCATTTTCATTTTCCAACCCTGCTTTTCGTGGATTGGCACCGATGTACTGGACGACACGCCACAAATGTTCTTCGTCGCGAAGGATACGATCGAAACTCTCTTCCTGCCAAAGTTGTCCGCTCAATCCCAAGACGGAATTGATATTCCGGGCCGCCACCCCCTTGAGCGAACCCACGAGGTCTTCGAGTGAGTATCCCTCGAAAGGTCGTAGGATCGCGTGGCAATGGTTCGGTAGAATCGCCCAGCACGAGAGTTGATAGCGCTGGTCTTGGAAGTGATGGAGTCGAGATCGCAACTCTTCACACCAACGCTTATTGCGGAAGTGACATACGCCATACCCTTCATCGAGCCAATGTTCTACTGAGGTAGTCACCTCTCGCGCATACTCGGTCCAATCTTTTTCGCTCCGAGGCGGTGGATGTGTTCGCTCCCAATCGGAGCGGAGTTGTTTGAGCAAATGCAGGTTCGACTGAGGCAACGAATCGGCCAGTCGAAAAGTTACGAAGTATGTAGCACCCGCTTGCCGCCAATGGGGAAGGTGTCGCTCGTACCGTTGAATCGGTAGATCAGGATGCAATCCCCGAAACCCAGACGGTGGGGGAAGATGAAAAGAAGAATTATCGACCATGTGGCCATTCTATCCTAGTACGGCCACTCTCGCCTGTGAAAAAATCTCTCTTCCACCCGTAGGACGGGCACTCCTGCCCGTCAATCAAAGGCCATTATTCTTTGTCCCATCAACGACGGCCAAGAGTGGCCGTCCTACGAGAAAGCGAAGACAGATTAATGATCGGTCAATACACACAAAATAAATACCCTATATAATGATTGCGAAAGGATAATCGAATAGCTATATTGCTAAAAGGAACAGTTCGTCGCTTCGTCAATAAGTATTGTTTGAGTACTCTCCTTGGAGTTACGATGCCTGAACGATTCCCCTTCTCTTACGAGCCAATAGTTGCTCGCATTCTTTTCTCTTCTCTAACTTGTTTTTCCATTTTCGTCAGTTGTCCTGTTCTTCTCTCAAGGGCAGAGCAATGGACAGACTCATCGGGCAATCACACTGTTGAGGCAGAATTTGTTTCCTTTGAAAATGGAACTGTTGTTCTCCGAGACAACTCCGCAAAAGAAATCAAAGTTCCTTACGAAAAATTCAATAAGGCTTCTCAGATACTGGTGGACTCTCTTGTCAACAGAAGAGATGAAAAGGACCTTGATCGTAAACCAATGCTCATTGGTGGAGCGGACGAACTCGAATCAATTGCTAAGGAGAAAAGAAAGGCCGTTGATGCCCTGGAATTGTATGAGGTCTTCGTAAACCTACCACAGTTAGATGAACATGAGAAAGCTCACGCCGAATCGCGTATTGACGTGTGGCGACAACGAGCGAACGAAGAACTTTGGCGTTGGGGGAATCGTTGGGTACCAATCGAAACAATTCGAGAAAACATCGAAGACGAAGATCGACTTATTCAAGAAGCTCACCGGTTGATCGAAATTGGCAATGAGACCATGGCGCGCGAGCGATTTGAAGAAGCCAGCAAGAAAAATCCAGAGAGTATTCGAGGAGACTTCTACCTTGGTATATTGCACGCATTAATTGGGAAAGACTCAAAGAGTGCGAGAGAATGTTTTAATAAGTGTGTTAAACGCCTAGAAAGCTACCAAGACAACACATCTGGCATTCAGAGGGCCAATCTAATCGCTGCCCTTAACAATCGAGCCATTTGTTATGCCAGAATGGGAAAACACAGTCAGGCGATGAGAGATTGGGATCTAGCGATAGAAATGGAACCCATGACTCCAGAATTAGTCCAAAATCTGGGATATTACGCCAGGCTTGCTGGGCTGCTAACAAACTGGGGAGTTTCCTCAAATACAGCTCGCAGGATTTCTGAACAATACGCTGCTGTTACTGTAGCCAACCAATCTAATGCCTTCGCAGCCGGCGTGGGTTGGCTATTCATTCCTTTTATAGATACTCCAAAATTCTCTGCTCTCGAAGAGATCGAATTACCTGACAACGAGAATATAGATCAGGATCGAATGGAATTTGTAAAGTTAGCTGAAGAAAATGAATTCCGCATCGCCGGGTGGGCTTCGGCAGTAGCAGTTGATCAAGATTATCTGCTGACGTCCAAGGATTACATCAAAGACGCATATGGACTGTGGGTCTCAGATGAAGGAAATGTTCGAAAGGACCTTCCCGGGCGGATCGTTGCAGTTTCCAACGACTATGACTTGGCATTGATTCGTTTCAATGGGCTTAATGCTCGCCCATTATCTCTAGAAAAGAATGAAATACGAAGGGCAGATCCTTTTCGGATTATTGGGTACCCAGAGCCAGGCTTACTAGGGAGTGAAGCCCAGATCTTTAATGGTGTAGTTATGGATATCAATAATTCCAGAGCGGCTCACGATCAAGGATACGTAACGCGATTAGTCTATGATTCACCTCTCAATCGTGGCTGCGTAGGTGCTCCACTACTGAATGATCAGGGCAGAATTATAGGAATCGATGTGGGCGAATCAGACTTAGCACAAATTGCAGGAGGGAGACGATGTGGAATTAGTTCAGGAAATATTCGTTCCTTTCTGTCAACCACTAGTAGGGAATATGCTGCTCTAGAACAGGGCGACCCCAATGGTATCGTGGACATTCAGGAGGCCAATCTCGATTCGAGTGTTTTTCAAATTGCTCTTGTTTGTCGCGCACCTCGGCTTAGTTGGTCTGAGAGAATTAGCAAGATTCGTGGTGTCACATCAAAGCAAGGTTGGAATGCATTTGAAGACCCTTGGTGTGCTATCTGCAATGGAATTGGAGAACTACCTTGCAGAGGTAGAGGGTGCAACGGTGGACAGGTTGCTCATAGAGAACAGGTCGTCGTCGGAAGATTTCCAGCAACAGGAAAACCAATTTTGGACTGGAAGAGGACGTTTGAAAAATGTGATGTCTGCAGAGGGAAGGGATCGCTTGATTGCCCGCATTGCAGTGGTAAGGAACATGAGCCGTTACTTTCAATAAGAGATCATAATTGAGATTTGCTCGTTTCTCCGCCTCATTCTACTCGATTACAGAACCAATCTGATTTTTTGATAACCGATTGATCTATGCACACATTTATTGGGCAGCATGCCACGATTCTCTTTTTACCCCTCTCCAGCAACTTTACACAAGTTATTGGCCACCAGATTTGCTAGACTCGTCGTTGCATACGTTTGTAATGTGACGATCTTTGAAAACCGAACTGTTTTGCTCAGCTTGAGCAGATCCCCGGCTGAGTTCCGGTGAGTTTGTTGGAGTTCAGGCTTTAGCTTGCTAACCGAAGACGCTAGAGATCCGTCGGTAGATCGGACTGTCGATGACTTGAAGCACCCGGTAGTTTTGTCTCGCTGAGACGGAGTTTTGTTTTCAAAACCCCTCCGCTCCCGAGGCAACGGAATTCCCGCAAGCCCTTGCTAACACACAAGTTACAGCGAGATTGAACGGCGAAATGAGAGGGGGTTTTGTTTTGTAGAGAAAGTTTTCGACAAAATGGACGGGCCAAAATTCCTCCGATGCATGCGTAGGATCGAGCAAAGATGAGTAGCTTTGCGCACAGAAAGGCCAAGAAGAAAGCTCCCCTAGAACGGCCAATCCTGGCCGTGGAATAGGAGACGGGCCAGAGTGTCCGTACTACGGCGAGTTTATTTCTTTTCCGCGGCCAACTGCTTCGCGACGTGTTCCGTTGCTTCCATCACTCGCAGCAGGTTCTCACCCAAGATCTTCTTGATATCGGCTTCGCTATAACCCCGGTCCAACAACGCTTGGGTAATATAGGGATAGCTGGAGACGTCATCCAATTGAGTAGGGAGCGAAGTCACCCCATCGTAATCGCTACCGAGGCCAACATGGTCGATACCCGCTACCTCGGCAATGTGATCGATGTGATCGATGAGGTCGTGGATCGTACCTCGACCCGGAGAGGGATCATTCGCATCCCATTTACGCATCTCGCTGCGAACCTTGGTATCGTCGTCCAAGGTCTTCTTAATTTCGCGCTCATGCGCGAGTCGTCTAGTGAAACGCTCCGCGGCCGCGGGGACAACAAAACTGGAGAAAAAGTTCACCATCACCACACCGCCGTTCTTGGTGACCAGCTTTAACACATCGTCAGGTACATTGCGAGGGCAATCGGCCACTGCACGGGCCGACGAGTGGGAAAAAATGACAGGGGCTTTCGTAATCCGCAAGGCATCCTTCATCGTATCGGGGGATACATGAGATAGGTCGACCAACATTCCTAGCCGATTCATCTCTGCAATGACTTCTTCGCCAAAAGGTGTCAGCCCTCCATGGCGCGCTTCATCGGTTGCCGAATCTGCCCAGTCGAGCGTATCCGAGTGCGTCAGAGTCATGTAGCGGGCGCCGAGCCGATACAATTGTCGCAGTACATTGAGAGAATTCTCAATCGAATGCCCCCCTTCGACACCGATCAGCGACGCAATTTTTCCCTCCGCACAAATACGGCGAATGTCCGCCACATCGAGCGCTTGCTCAAAAGTCTCCGGATAGCGATCGACCATCGCATGGACCATCTCGATCTGCTCGAGCGTCGCCGTCAGAGCTGTTCCATCATAAGCGGTACTGGCAGGTACATAGACCGACCAGAATTGCACATCAAGCCCTCCCTCGCGTAGCCGAGGAATATCCGTCTGCAAAGTTTTCTGATGTTTAGAAATATCCAACCGTGTAAACGAGAGCGAACCTTGCGCCCGCAATTCCCAAGGGAGATCGTTGTGACCATCCACAACAATTGCCTGAGAATTGAGCTTGCGCGCACGTTCTGTGAGTACCACTGGAGACCGATCTTGTTTCATATCAACCTCCTCAGCACGACTAGCATTGGAGTCGAATGCAATTAGATGCGAAACAATCACGACCAATAATAAGATTAGCCTGGAAATTGGAGCTAAGTTCATAGGTCTTTCCGCGGGATAATGCTAGGAAGTTTCGGAATCTCGCCCAAAAAATGCCATCGCCACACAAAGGGCGACTATTTGCAAAGGCAACAGCAACCACACCGAGAACCCCCAGCCCAAAGGAAGTGTACCGAATAGGATGGTAATCGTTCCCACCAGCAACGCGTACGGGAGTTGAGTTATTACATGCGCCATATGATCACAGCCACTAGCTTGTGAAGAAAGAATCGTGGTATCCGAGATCGGCGAACAGTGATCGCCAAACACGGCACCCGCCAGCACTCCACCAACCGAGGCCAGCAAGATCGCATTGCCCACCGGAAGCTCACCACTATCACCGCCTAAGAGCGAATGCGTGAGTGAAACGACAATCGGTAGCAAGATTCCCATCGTGCCAAAGCTGGTTCCCGTTGCGAAAGAAAGTATCGCAGCCAAGATGAAGACTGTCGTTGGCATAAGGCGGGTGAAGGTGGTCAGCTTATCACTCGAGGCGGATGGCCCCGTGTCGTCCTCTTCAGCTACCAAGAACTGAGTCAAGAATTCGCCCGTGTAGAGCCGATGACTTTTGAATTCATAGGGAGTGGTACTCATGGTCCCATCGACCGCGCGGCTCCCCGTCATACGCGACAGGGACGATGCACACCACAGTATAGCGATGGCCGGCAAGACGACTTTGGCCCCCTGCCCCATCGCACGCATGATTTCTTTCTCAGTGGCCAGCCGCTGTACCAGAGCCAGCACGACCGCCAGCACCAGCCCCACCAAAGCACCATATTGCAAAGCCAAACTGGAATCCGCCGCTCCAAGGATATCTCGCAACTTCGGAGTCGGATCACCGGGCGCAAGGTCGAGCGATTGCAAGCCGGTGCTATAGAGCAAGCCCATTACAACCAGCAAGGTGGAAACGATAGGGAGTACTGCGTTGTACCACCGGGCAGAGATACCCTCGCGGTCGTGTTCGTTGAGTTCATCAAAGGGATGAAGCTTTGCTTCCTCATCGAGCGTGCTGCGCAAACGGCGTCGCTCGGCCTTAAGCATCGGACCAAAGTCGCGACCAGTCAATGCAACCAACGGAACTAATACCAATGAGATTAGCACGTAGAATCGATAGGGAATGCTTCCCAAAAACAAGTCGATGGCAGTCAATTCTGTGGAGGTGCCGAGCGCCTCGATTCCCTCGCGAACATAATCGATTTCAACAGCGACCCAAGTCGACAAGAGAGAAATACCTGCCACTGGTGCAGCGGTTGAATCGACCAGGTACGCCAGCTTCTCGCGAGAAATCTTCAACCGATCGCAGAGTGGTCTTAGCGTATTGCCCAGCAGAATGGAGTTGGCATAGTCATCGAAGAAGATCAAAAGTCCCAACAGCCACGTAACCAACTGCCCCCCACGTCGGGTCTTGGCGAATGGCGAAATGAGCCCGATCAGTCCCTTCATCCCGCCGCAGTAACAGATCACGCCAATCATGGCCCCCATCATGAGGGTGAATGAAAACACGCGGAGCTTGCCCGGGTCGATGAACGTGGGCCAGAGATGCACTTCAAATAAGTCATGCACAGCCAACCCAAGATGCCCTCCTTTTGTGACCAACACACCGCAGAACAACCCCACGACGAGCGACAAGGTCGCACGCCGCGTAGTAATAGCGAGCACAATTGCCACCAACGGAGGCAAGATGCTCAACCAGCCATAGGGATGCGTTGTCATGCGAATGAGAATTGGTTTTGAAAGTCATTGGCAGTTTTAGCCAATGGTAACAACCGCGGGCTTCCGCCGGCGGCTAGGAAGGAATGGTGGGTGATCACAGTAGTAGTTTTAATTCCCCTCGCCTGAATCCGAGTCAAGTTGCTGCCAGGCCCAGCGATAGAGATTTCGGGCATCGACGTAGCGGCCGTCCGACGAAGTTGCGCCCAATATCACGACGATCAATGAATCACCGTCCCGAGTTCCCAGAGAAACGAGACACGCTCCCGCGGCGTTTGTCGTGCCGGTCTTTATCCCGTCGTAGCCCTCCCTCCGCAATAGTCGATTTGTGTTCTTCCAGGCCAGGTTTCTCGTGTACCCCCCTGGGCCCGTGACCGTGCAACCATGTTGAGCCGTTGCGACATAGTCGCGGAAAGTAGGTATTTGCATTGCTTGGTAGGCCAACTTCAAGAGATCGCTGGCAGTGGATTGATGGCCATCTTCGGGTAACCCATTCGGATTCTTAAAGCTGGAGTTAGTCATATTCAACTTCTTGGCCATCTTGTTCATCGCATCGATAAAATTGTCGTAGGCATCCTGATTGTCTTGCTGGTCCAGTTCTACCAGGCGAGTCCCAAAGTGTTCAGCCAGCGCGACCGAGGCGTCATTGCCCGAGGGCAACATCAACCCATAGAGCAATTCACGAACGGCGATCTTCTCTCCCACACGAACTCCTGCAGTGGACCCTCCGGTATTGTCAGCTCGCTCAGAGAATTCGACGATTTCATCCATCACCTCAGGATGTTCTTCGGCATAATTCAGCACCAGATAAGCAGTCATCATCTTCGTGGTACTGGCAATGTCACGTATATCGTCCTCGTGAAATCCCCACAAGGTGTTGCCCGATTTGCTATCCCCAATCACCCACGCTTTGCAAGTTGTCACAGGAGGTTCAGATAAATCTTCAACAGGCTCTTTTTCAATCACAACCGAGTTAAATTCAGCCGGATCCGGAGCAGGCTTATCTTCGACCAACGGCCCCAAGGAAGCCCATGTCTCTGATCCAACTTTGCCAGTCTCTTCCAACTTTTCCTGACGCTGAAATTCCTTAACCGCACTTTCAGTTTCGGAACCAAAGTCCCCATCAACCCCGATCTCGCGCTTGGATTTCAGTCGGGCGTTCAGGGTGCGTTGCAGAGCTTCCACCAACAGGCCAGAGTCGCCAGATTTAAGCGACTTAGGGCCCTTTGGTTCTCCTGTGCTGTCCGAATTGAAATAGTCATACGCTGCCTTTGCTATATTCGAGCAAAGCAGTTCGGCGGCATTGTCGTCGTTCCAACTGCGGTCGGCGATGTTGGTAGTAAGTACGCAAAGAGCGATCGGCCCGCCAGGACTTTCGATAATTCCGGCATCCGTTCGGGAGTCAGAAACTGATCCCGTCTTGTGTGCCACAACTATTTCAGGAGGAAGCAAACGAGAGAACTTCGTCTTGTCGTTACAGGCACGCAGATGGGCAAGCATTTGCTTGCTGGCTTGTTTGCTCAATAGTTGCCCTGCTTGCAGCTTTTCGAGTAGAGAAACCATCTCCTTGGCAGTTGTGCTCCCTAAGCCATATTTCTTGCTTCGTTCAGGTAAAATCGACGTATCGCGTCGGAAAACCTTCGAGTTTAGAACGGTTTCATCGCAACCGAGTTCTTTCATCACTTCGGTCGTCCTTGGCAGCCCTACCTGATCGATTACCAAGTTGGTGGCCGTGTTGTCCGAATAAACGATCATTAGATGGATCGCATCCTTGAGCGGAAGCGAAGTACCGTCAGAAAAATGCTCCGCTAAGATTCCCGAGCCGGGCACCTTGTCCTCAGCTTTGAGAGTAATCTTCTGGGCCAAATCCAATTTGCCGCTGTCGATTGCCTTGTAAGTAGCAATCATTATCGGCAGCTTGATCAAACTGGCCGTCGGCATCGGCACAGTGGAACTGTATTCAAAGGTCTCACCCGTCTCAAGCTGCTTGACCATTACGCCGACTTCTCCGTCGAAAGCATCGATCAACGGCTGAATTCGACTCGACAGATCCTCGGCGACCGTATGAGTCGTCCCTGAGAAAATCAATCCGACCAGTAATAGATGAATGCACGCTGCGCACGAGAACCTATATCTATGAATTGAATCGGCAGAACACATTGAAACGACTCCAAATAGCTTCTTGAGTATCAAGTGACTGACAATAGCCGCACGCCATTTCCGGGAACGTCGGGAAACGTACACTTGCCCTTGTCCACAACGACCCCGGTGGCAATGTCTTGAGCCAACAACGCAGCTCCATCCATATCAACATAATCCAGCAGTGGCAACAATTGCGCGATTGCGGATATCCCTACACTCGATTCCGTCATACAGCCAACCATCGCCTTCAATCCCAACTTACGGGCCTCAGCAATCATACGCCGTGCAGGAGTCAGTCCGCCACACTTCACTAGCTTGATGTTGACCCCATGAAAATGTCCATGGCAGCGGGCAACATCCGCTTCGGTGATACAACTTTCATCGGCAATGATCGGAAGTGCCGATTCTTGGAACACCATTTGGTAACCTTCCCAATCGTTAGCAGGAAGCGGCTGCTCGATGAATTCTACATTGAGCTCACGCAATTCGTGCGAATTGCGAATCGTCTCATCGGCAGTCCAGCCACAATTTGCATCAACGCGAAACACCGCGTCAGTTGACTGCCGCAGTTCGCGGACGATCTCCAGATCGTGCGAGGTCCCAAGTTTGATCTTGTAAATTGGCCAACCCGGCATCTCGTTCAGCTTGGCAAGCATCACGTCGATCTCGTCGATACCGATCGTGAAGTTCGAGTAGGGCATGATGGAAGCGTCGAGTCCCCATAATTCATACACGGGCTTGCCCTGTTGTTTGCCCCAGAGATCGTAGGCCGCTTGATCCAGAGCACAAAGTGCAAAGGGACAATCTTGTAATTGAGGGGCAACAGTCTGCCATAGCGAGGCCGGATCGAGCGGTGAAAACTCTTCCACCGAAGATCTTACTTGCTCGAGCGCATCCTTCATCGCCTCAAGCGTCATCCCGTAGTAGCTATTGGTTGTCGCTTCACCGAAGCCACGATGTTTCCCATCAGTGAGTTCTACTATGAGAGTAGGCTGCACGCTGGTCGATTCACGTGAAATCGTAAACGTGTGCCGCAGCGGTAATTCGAACTCATGCGTTAGCAATATCACGATTCTATTCCGGTATTAAGGTTGGCAATAACTCGCAAGTCTCTACTTCTCTCCCAGCATCGCTTGAATCGGCTCGAGCAACTCATCGGGGCCATGACGAATGACATCGCATACTGGCAGACCCAATTCCTGGCGGACGCGTTCCCTCTCCTTTTCAGTTTCCTCAGCTGACACTTTACGAGAGTTCATAGCCACTCCAATCACACGGGATGGCACTGCGAGATTCGCCATGGTTTCATATACTCTAAGCAGCTGATCAAGAGGCTTGAGCGGAAAACCCTCCATACCATAGACATGCTTGCGACCTACCTCATAGCAAAGGATCATTGCCTGTGGCAAGCAGCCATGCAATAAGCCCAACGTAACAGCAGAGTACCTTGGATGAGAGATACTTCCCTGTCCTTCGATAAATAGCACATCGTTGTGCTGATGGGCAAGAATCATTTTTTCAACCGCCCCGCTGAGAAAATCAGCAACAACACAATCAATCGGACAGCCGTCTCCTTCGACTAGGATACCTGTCTGACCCGTGGCAATAAACTTAGACTGAATTCCACGGGCCTTCATGGCATTGGAAAGTTCCAGTGACACGAGCATCTTGCCAACACTGCAATCCTGTCCCACCGTATGAACTCGCAAGCAATCCTCGCGAATGTCTATTCGATTTGCCACGTCGCGCTCGTTGTTCTTGCGAACATCGATGAGCTGTACTCCCTTCTCTGCCGCGGCACTAACAAACTCAGCATCGCTGCAAAGAAACTCATGCAGCCCCGAGATCACATCCATCCCACGTCGAATCGCAGCCAAAATAATGGAGCGCCACGGTGCAGGGATTTTCCCGCCGGAAGGAGCAATCCCCAACATCAACACATTCGCCTGCGGAGCATCTTCCAAGCTCCCCACAATCGGGATGTCTCCTCCGACGTTCAACAACTCTTGTGCCGTTTTGCCTGCTTGCGTTGAATCCAAAAGAGCCACCACCTGCTCCGGTCGATAGCGGACCACGCAGGTAGCTGTTTTTCCCGTGACGGGTTCAGTATGTCCTTCAGTTAATATAATCAAGCGGCGTTGCGAGTCAGACACCATAGTTAACCTATTTGCTGCGTCAAAAGCTCAAGTGAAATCTAAAAGGATACAAAACAGCCATCTGCCCCTTTGCGAGAAGCTGCCTCAAATCCTGTGACATGAGTGTAATGCTTGCGTAGATAGACGAGAAGTCTATTGGACAAATTAGATTAAAGAGTTTGCAGATTAATTCCCTGCTCAGTATCTGAGGGGAGCATGGGAAATACGAATCACACTCTGATGTCTCGCTCATCAAATCGCGCACGATTCTCTTGCGAAAGCGCACAACACGAACCGCTTGGAATACTATAGTCAGAGTCAGGACGTAAAATCCGAAACCGTTCCCGATAGGCAACGTTCAATCCCGAACTCCGTCTCCAGAACCAATGCACCGTTATCATCGATACCATGGCAAACTCCGATTAGATGTCGAGTATCCAAATCGATCTCGACTAATTGCCCAGTGAGCAGACACCTCGTGTGCCAATCTCGCCGCAAATCCTGAGTACCCCTGGCAAGACTAGTCAGTCGCTCTGCAAGTTGCTGCAAAACTTGAATAAGCACCTCTGTCGGTTCAATTTTTTGCTGGGCAATATCGCTAAGCGATATCGCGTGTCCTCGCAATTCCAATGGAGCAAGTGCCGTAGTATTGTTCACGTTAATACCAATTCCAATGACAACTCGTGCGCGACGACTATCGGGCGCTTCGACTAAGATACCACAAGCTTTGCACCCGCTAAGATAGACGTCGTTTGGCCATTTCAACTTCGCGTCGCCGACTTCGATCGTCTTCTCTATGGCATCGCAAACCGCCAGCCCTGTCGTCAAAGAGATCTTGGGCCAACAACTGGTAGGCAGTTTCAACGCCCCGCAATTAACCAGGACCGAGAATGCCAGCCCCCCTTCCCCCGACCACCAACGATTCTTTCCGCGACCTCGTCCCGCCGTCTGTCTCTCGGTAAGTACTAGCGTGGCAATGGGAATCTCGCTTTGTTCTCGGGCTAACTCGAGTCCACGATTATTGGTCGAGGAAAGTTCTTGGTTGTAGTCAATCTGACCAATGAACGTCTCAGCAACGATGCGATCCAATGTATCCAGCGAGAAAGAATTGTCATTCATAGAATCTACAAAATTCCGATTAAGCCACGTTCGTCCGCGCCTAACTTCCTTCTGACTTTGGAGAAACTCCAATACTCACGACATGCACCTCGCCTAGAAATTTCCGCGCCGTAGGGTTGGCAAACCCAACTTTCGGAGCGACAAACGTGCAAGTCACTTCAGCTCGCACCGTAACAGCCGCTACCTCCCCCGAATCGCAGTCAAGCCCACTGGGGACATCCACCGCCAGTCGCTGAGCCTGTTGCCGATTCATCCACTTGATGGCCGTGCGGTAGGGTTCGCGTGGTTCGCCATGGGCGCCAGTTCCTAACATCGCATCAATAAGCCAATCTGTCCCCATTGCTTCCCTGTTCAGGGCTTCATCGAGAGAGTCAACCTGCGATAAATCAACCAGCGGCAGATGAGATTGAACGAGGATTCGGTAGTTAGTCTGTGCATCGCCTTGGAGTTCGCTAGGAGGAGTGAGTAACGCCACTTTCGCATTCACACCACGAATCGCCAAGTGCCGAGCGATGACAAAACCGTCGCCGCCATTGTTGCCTTTGCCGCAAAGTATGAAGACCGTGTGGGGCGTTGCCTCGCGGCTCCGAAGCACATCGACCACACCGCGGCCGGCATTTTCCATCAGCACAATACTGGGGATACCGAGTTCTTCGGTTGCTCGAATGTCGAAGTCACGAGCTTGCTGTCGGGTAAGGGACTCCATGGGAGATAGTATATCAACAAGAGTCCAATAATGCGACTTGTCCCTATGCCTTTACGGAATAGCAAACGCGGCCCCGGTTACAAACCCAGCTTGATAGAACGCTGCTCGACAAGTAAATGGAACGGGCTCGATCATATACGGTGCACAATCACCCGGGCGGTAATGCCCCAGGGCGTAGATGCACTCGTTAGGAGATTCGATCCCCATCTTGTATGGCAGGATCGGCACACTGGTGAAGAAATGCACTCCAGACATGATCGGTTGCACATATGGTCCCCAGGAATGGCCGTAACGCTCAAGCTGATCTTGCTCGAAGTACAGAGGCTTGTGGCACAGGGCAGAGGCTTTCCAGTTGTACGTTATCTCAGACCAGGAACGCGGCTGCATAGGCTCGTTGCCAAAGGCACATTCGTAAGGATAATCCTCGCCGGCAATCCCCTCCACGCGGATGTTCAGGTCGACGCTGCTCACCTTGTCAGCCTTGGCGGCGGCCAACTCTTCTTCACAGTTTTTCTGGTCCTCAGCAGAGCGGTCTGTTTCGAGTCGTCTGTCACGGAATTGGCTTGGACGCTGCGAATTCGATTCTGCATTTGGCACTTTCAAGTCGAAATTGAATTCGCTTTTCGGTGCTCCATTTCTGCGGATTTGTATTGATTCTTCTTGTTCTAGTGTACTATTCTTGTCGAAATCGTCGTCATCCAATGTTTCTTCCATATTCACAGTTTCTTTTTCTACATCAGATTCGAGAGCCGCTTCAGATTCTTTTTCCGCTTTCTCACGGCGTGCTCGCTCCCGATCCAGCGCTTCTTCGATTTCGTCGAGGTCTGTATCCAACGGTGGAATGGGACCTTCGAGCGGTTCGTCAAAAGGATCCTTGACAAGCTGCGCAATGCGGTCGTCAGCTTCGAACGGATCGACCGTGTGCAAAGGATTCTCGCTTTTGTCTTCGCCAATATCTGACTGTGTTGATATTAGCGGCGGAGTTTCATCGAAGATGGGTTCTTCCAACTCAGCAGCTAACGCGTCATCCTCTTCCCATGCAGCGGCAATTAGGTTGCTTTCGCTTTGATCAAGCCCTTCGGCTTGCGCTGTTCTCAGGGGATTACCAGAGTCAGAAAACCCTGCCGAACTCTCCTGGCCTGGACGCCCCCAACCGAGGTCGCCTGCAAAGACTGGAGAGAAAAGAGAAAGGAAAAAGAAACCAACCGCTACACTGGCTGCCAGTAGTTGAGCCAGATCAATGCTCTTCCACCGCGGTAAACTCAGCGGTGTAGTTAGGCGCTTCCTGCGTGATCGCAATGTCATGGGGATGATTCTCCCGCACACTCGCCGGCGAAACCTGAATGAATCGGGCGTGCGTGCGCAGCTCTTCGATAGTTTTCGTACCACAGTAACCCATTCCTGCCCGCAACCCCCCCACAAGTTGATACAGGTAGGGACTCAGCGGACCTTTGTATGGCACGCGGCCCTCGACTCCTTCGGGGACCAACTTGCCATTGCCACCGCTTTCCGACTGGCGATAGCGTTCACTCGAACCATGGACCATAGCCCCGAGCGAACCCATGCCTCGGTAGGCCTTAAAAGTACGACCCTTGTAAAGCACGCGTTCGCCAGGACTCTCATCCAACCCCGCCAGCAAGCCACCCAACATCACGACGTGGGCACCTGCCGCGAGGGCTTTTGTTATATCTCCTGAAAAACGAATGCCACCGTCGGCAATGACTCGAACCTTCGAGCCAATCGCCGCCTGAGCAACATTGTAAACTGCTGTAACTTGCGGAACACCGATTCCTGAGATCACTCGCGTTGTGCAAATTGATCCAGGACCGATTCCGACCTTAACGGCATCGGCTCCCGCTGCAATCAGGTCGCGGCAACCCTCGGCCGTTGCCACATTGCCGGCAACGATCTCGATGTCCCACTTTGATTTGATCTGTTTGACTGTTTCAATGACGTTCGACGAGTGCCCGTGTGCGCTATCGACGACTAAAAAGTCGACGTCCTTGTCGATGAGGCTCGCGGCCCGTTCGAAATCGAACACGCCAATCGCCGCACCCACCCGCAAACGCCCTTGGGCATCTTTGCAGGCCTGAGGAAACCGCCGCATCATGTCGATGTCTTTGATCGTGATCAGGCCCGTCAGTTTGTATTCTTCGTCAACTAGCAAAAGTTTCTCGACCTTTTTTGCCATCAAAATCTTCTCAGCTTCCCCAAGCGTTACAGTCCCCGTTGCTGTCACCAAGGGTTCACTGGTCATCACTTCCGCGATGGGGAGACTGTTATCTTCGAGAAACCGCAGATCGCGGCGGGTAAGAATTCCCACGAGTCGGCCATCGTTCGTGATGGGGATGCCGGACACATTCGACTCGTCCATCGTTTGCCGAGCGACAGCAACGCTAGCGTCAGGAGGCAGCGTGACGGGATCCACGATGATACCGTTGGCGCTCCGTTTGACTTTGTCCACCTCTTCTGTCTGCCGCTCGACGGACATGTTCTTGTGGATGACACCGAGACCGCCCTCCTGAGCTAGAGCGATCGCCATCTTATGCTCGGTAACCGTATCCATGGGAGAACTGAGTATCGGCAACCGCATCTCGATGCGTTCGGTGAGTGCGGTTCGAACATCGACATCCGAGGGCACGAATTCGCTGTAGCGAGGTTCGAGCAATACATCATCAAAAGTCAAAGCGGTAGCAGCGGGAAGCTTTTCCTGCATGGCGAAACTCCATTTCTAGGTACAATCCCGCATTATCGGGTGCGTTACGCGAGTTTGCAACCGGGGCAGGTGAGCCGGGGAGTCTTTACCCCCGAGTATTGAAGGCGAGCCGATTGCGTATGTCTTTGGCATATTTGAGATTGAAATGCGGCAGAGAATGCAGGGAGCTTACGCTACACGGCTCGCCTTTTATAATGAATTGCATGCCTTCCCCTCAAGTTCACCGCGATGCCGATGGCCGTCCAGATTTCATGGTCGTACTAGGGGTAGGTCCTCCTTACGCCGAGGAGGATGTTAAACAGGCCTACTTTCAAAAGGCCAAGAGTCTACATCCCGATCGAGGAGGCGATCCCCACGAGTTTGATGCACTGCATCAGGCTTTTGAACAGGCCACGCAGTATCTGGAGTTCAAGCGCAACTCTCGCGGGTGGATCGCTCGGCAAATGGATGGCTATCTCCAGTCACGCGAGTTGACCGACGAGCTGACAGCATTCGGTGCCCACGTCGAGACGAATGCAGTCGAATGGCTCCAGCGCTCCTTTGGTGATTTTGCTGACTTGACCGAGTCGATCACCTCAATTCGATTGGAGAACTCAAGCCAGGCTGAGACGATGCTATCCACGATGCTCAAGCAGGTAGGTGCATTGGACAAGCTCACACGATTAGAACTGCCGGGCTGTCAGGTCTCTGACAAGGCAATTATTCGCTGCGAGGCATTTCAGCAACTACAGTATTTGGACCTCTCTGGCGCCACTGTCACCAAGGCGGTCGTAGCGATTGTCGACCGCTTGCCGAACTTGGTGACGTTGGACCTATCAGGTACGAAAGTATGGTGGTGGACTCGGCACAGAGTTGCGAGTGAGTTGCACAAACGTCAAGCAGAAAAACCTGTCATCTTGGGATAAGGCGAGCCGGTTACGTAAGCATCCGGTATAGTTGTGATTATCGTACGGCAGAGAACGCATGGAGCTTACGCTACTCCGCTCGCCCGTCATGGAAGCAATCCATTTGGTCTCAGCCCAATGTCTTGTTGCTTGTCGAACAGGCCACCATCATCCACACCATTTTTGAAGACGGAGTAAACGATCCACCCCTCATCAGTCCACTTGAGCTTTAGCGGTTTGCCATCGAACGGGTCGATGGTGGCCGATTCGGGTAAATCAAGGTCGGGAATCGTGGTTGCCTCCTTTGAATGGACCGCTTGATATGCCTGGAGAGCATTGAGAACGCGCAGGGAGCGAATGAGGGCCAAGTCGCGATTGGCTGCTATTTGCGCTGATTCTAATGCTGGAAAGAGCAAGCCGATGAGTGAATTGCTGATTGGTGTGCTATATGAATCTCGTTGCAGGTTTGAGAGTTTCTTGGCAGAAACGTAATATGGCTCAGAAACAAAGGGCAAAAGGTTCTCGTAGAAATAGATCATATCCCCTTGTAGCATTGTCCCTTGCCAAGTCATCGGAAAACTGGGAAATAGATCAACAGCAGCGCTCAAGTTAACTGCGCGCTCTGTTTTCAAGTTACGGATAAACCAGTCGAGTTGGTCATGTGTTGCCAGCTCTGCATCCAACGACTTGCGCAGGTCGAGATCCAAAGGCCCTGCGCGCAATGCGCGATTGATTATTTGCGTGCCCATTCCCCGCAATGCTACGGCTACCAAACCGTTGACCAGAGCCGGCTCCTGTTCTTGGAGTTGGGAAAGTTGAAATACGAGCAATCCTGTTTCCACTGCTTCTGGGATGTTCCCTTCTACCAACAATACTCTCGACTTCCAATCAAGCATACGGACAGCGGATCGTAGATTCTGTGCCGAATTCAGTAGCATTGCTAAGAAAGGTTGAAAGTCCTGTGAGTAGTCCAGTCGAGAAGCGTAATTTGGACACTCGATCGCTTGGCGAAGGATGAGTTCGATTGCCGAATGTTTATCAAGAATCTTGAGGATTTCTGCAACGACTTCCGGAGAGGGCTTCTCGCCCTTGTCTTCACTCTTCTCGTACATTTTCCCCAAGGGCGATTCGTAAAACTTAGATTCATCCTTAGCGAAGGCCTCGATTTCCAGAGCGATTTCTTTCAGATAAGCCGCCCCGTTCTCCTCGCCGGGGACTGGTGCGGGCGCCAACTCAGCAATGGAGGTAGGTTCACCCTCAGCACGGAGTGCCTCAAGTCGGGCTGACAAACGATTCGCCCACAAACTCAATGCGGCATAGGCTAAAATGAAGACGCCTATCAGGATGAGAAAGCCGTAGCCGACACGTTTCCAGAATCGCTTGCTGGTAAGAAACATCGAAGGTCCTTGAAGTCAGACGAGTTGCTATAACACACTATTGTTCGCTTGACATCTAGTGATCTTGCTAAGTGGGGACAGCATTTTTTTCTTGCTAGTGGAGAAGCAAAAAAACCGAAGGCCGTCCGGAAACGACCCTCGGCGAGGGGGATCTTACACTCTATTGTTGGACGGGGTCGGGGACGACCCGGCTCACTGAGATAAAACCATCTCTGCTTAGAAATTGAATTGCAATCCAGAGATAAGCACCGTGCCAATTCTTGGTCGATCCTGCTGAGCCAAATAGCCGTCATTCTCTTTCATGAAAACCGAGTAGGCTTGTAAGTTTTCACCGAACGAACGAGCGAGTTTCACAACTCCTCGATTCTGAGTGCGATCGTGCTTCACATTTCCGATATCTTCTGGGAAGTATTGACCGAAAGAAAGCGAGAGTGTCCAGAGGGGCCCTGAGTAGTCCAGCGCGACATAGTATCCGGTCCCTTGAATGGGTACTCCATCTGCTTTATTTATGTCACGAAAGTAAATGCTCTTCTCCCAAAAGATGTCCAAGGGATCGAAATCATCGCGACGCAAACCATATTCGTCCCAAAGAACTTCTGAGAACAGACGCCAACGTCCTTGCCTTACCATAGCATCAAGACCAACATGATTGTTGTAGGTTTTTTGGTTTTCCGAACCAAAGCCGTCCTGGACCTTTACTGAACTGCCGAGTGCCCAGTTCTCCTCTTCCGCTCCGATGCGAGCAACCAGACCTTTCGTGGAATTGGCGTCTCGACCATGATGGCCGTTGAACAGCCCAGCATCGATTACCCAGATCCCAGGATCCCACCGTAGAAGTAGCCCCGTTTCACGCCAAAGAATTGCTTCGGTTCGGATGAAAGGTGCATCGATTAGTTGATTGGTCCAAAGCTGCGAATAGTACCTCCCGAACGGGGTCCACATCCTCCCCGCACGAACTTCCCAGTCACCATTTCGAACTGCAACGTTAAGTCGCGACAATTCGAAGGGCCGGAAATCATAATTGGCAGCATACGATTCACGTTCGGGGGTATTTAAGAAGATATTTCTGTCCGTCGGTTGATTGAGATACACTTCGCATTCAACCGAGGTCTCCCAATTGCCAGAGTCGACATGATAGTTTACATAGGCAGCGCCTTCCCCGACAAAGGTTGTTTCTACACCTGACCATTGGATTCTCTGATCATTGGAGTAGAGCCCTCTTGCGACCAAACCATATTCTAGATAGGTAGAATTCCCGCAGGGGCCAGCTTTTGGGCACGTCCTGTGAAGATCGCCAAACGGAAAGTAACTTTTCTCGCTCCACGTATGGCCCACATCAGATTTCGTGTAGATTTCGTCGTAGTTGACAAACTCTACATCCTCATTCGTGATAGACGTGGCGGAAGTATCTGTCGACTCATAGGCAACGTCGATAAGGCTAACGGAATTCTCAGGGGCAGGCAATTCCCATAGCTCTCCAAGCGTCTCGCTTTGGGTCGGTTGCCCGAAGCACAAAGTGGCAATTACCTGCAACCATAAAACACGCGGCTTCATTTCCTACTCCAACTTACCTATCTAGAAAATGAATTAGGCGTGTTACAACACCTATATCACATACTAGCCATTTCTTACTAACAAGAGTAATAATCGTTAGATATCATAGCCTCTCAATAGAAAGACTAATTTGGTTGGAGTAGCTCACCTATGTTACCAATTGTGCCTTATCTGAACAGCTTGTCTCCTGTCGTGAAGGGAATCACAAAAGCGCATGAAAAAACCGAGAGCCGTCCGGAGACGACCCTCGGCGAGGGGGATCAATAATCTCTTGACTTCAACTTAGTAGGTCAAGATGAAGTCGCAAGCGGTCATGTCCTGGTCGAAATCTTCAGCAGGACACCAATCTTTTCTTACTTCAGGACGCATGACTAGGTTGTCAAGCAGCTTGATGTTCACACCACCAGTGATCTCATAGCGAGAGGAATGGGTATTGAACGGACTCGGTGGAGTGACGTCTGGTGCAGCACCTTTCCACCACTCAATACGAGTTCCCAATCCAATTGCATCACTCCACTGGTAGAGTAAGTACTGGTTAATACCGATGTTGTTGATCGGGGCTTGACCAGCATCATTGACATCTGCTGTATCGAGATAGTCAGTCTGGAATATATAGCTAAACTTGTCGGTCAAGGTCGTGTTGATGACAATGCTATGAGAATAGCTGTCGTCACCACCCCCATCCTTGAGGCCGAAGTTGCCATACGTGTTGACGTAGGTCAGATTGACCGAGTCCATCAGGTCCACACCGAAACCACCAAGGTAGTTGCTACCACCGTTGGCATTGGTGAAACCAGTATCCCATCCAAGTGTCCAACCATTGTACAGTGTCAAACCTTCAAAACCTGTGTATGTGGTCAGAACACCGGTATGCGTAAACGGTTCACTATTGAACATCGTATAAGCATGGCTGTAAAAGAAATTACCGGTAGCAGCCACAACTTCATATCCGACGATGGTGAAGAAGTGACCAATCTTGACTGATAGATCATTCACAGCAACTTCAGCATATGCCTGAGGAAGTGCGAACCCATAGACCCCATGGTCCCAAGCGTTATCCCACTGTCCACCTGGATTTCCGAATGCTTGGGTCTTTTGGGCATCCGTACCATAGAGGCCATCCACTCGGAAACCAAGATCCAAACCGTTCGAGCCATCCGCTTGACGACCAAGATAGAACCACTGCTGTTGCAGATTAAGGTTCTGAGGCACGTCATTAAATGCCAACCCTGTTCCGCGGCCAGTCGCCGCAGAAGATAGCGGTGTAAAGAGATCATGGTAGCCGAATTGTGTCCAGCCGCCGACTTCCCATGGGGAGCTTGCGGAAATCCCCAGCGCGCCAGCCAACGAGAAGCCTTCTACGCAGCCGTTACCAATGCCGCTCAGGAGGCCACCACCACCAACGCCACTTCCACAGTGGCATGCTTCGCCGCAATCACAGGGATCGCAGCAACCTGTATCGCAACTGGCTGGTTGCAACATGCCATCATTTGTCCACTGCACGTTGCCTTCAACGGCGAACACTGGCGCCGCAGAAAACACGAGAGCAGCGATACTTGCTGTCCAAGTTCTTAATTTCACCTTAAAGCTCCTTCTGTTCTGCCCGTGTGCCTGAAGGTTCCAACCAACGTATGCATCGGGGCAAGGTTGTATCTGACGAACTGAGGTCCCCAAGGACGGTCAGCAGGGGGACCGTATTCGCGGGTGATGTGTCCGCCTCGCTCTCATGTATCGACTATGCCAAGAACGACAATCGAGCCGGTACTTCACGATTCTCAGAGAAGAACAGTGATAACTCTCAAAAAATGGCAAAGCGTGAGGATTGTGACGATTCTCGCTTCTCGTGAGCCGCAAAATGACTCCGAGCATCTTCGAGGCTCCTACGCCAAGCGGGGTGAAAAGTACCTGTATTCGCGAATACTTGCGCGACCCGCAAAGTTTAACATCCCACGTAAATCAGATACGGATGAAGGAAACAATAACTTGCCACTGGCGCCGAAGTAGTTTCCTGGAGTATCGAGAAATACTCTACTCAGGCAGTCCAAATCGATACCCAACATCGCGAATCGTATGAATGAATTGCGGCTGGCTTGGGGTGGGCTCGATTTTGCTTCGCAGCGTGGCAACACAGCGGTCGACGCTCCTGCCGTTGACGATGATTGACCTCCCCCACACATGATTAATGATGTCACCTCGAGTAAGTGCCCGGTGGGGGCGTGATGCAAAGTATTCCAGCAGTGCGTATTCCTTGCTGGTCAAAGGGATTTCATGTCCGTCGCGAGTCAAATTGTGAGAAGTGCGATCGAATATCAGGTCACCTATAACAATGCGCTCAGCCATTTCGTTGCCATGGCGACGTAACAATGTCTTTACTCGTGCCAAGAGTTCGCGAATGCTGAACGGCTTGGTCATGTAATCGTCCGCTCCGAGTTCCAGGCCGCGAACGATATCTTCTTCCTGCCCCTTGGCCGTAAGCATCAGGATCGGCATCTCAAGTTTAGCCTGCCGTACACGTCTGCAGAGATCGTAGCCATTAATCCGCGGTAGCATGATGTCTAGCACTACGAGGTCAGGAGGCTCGGCCAAGACATACGCGATGCCCGCTTCGCCATCGGTCGCCGTTTGAACGTCGAAACCGGCCGAGGTGAAATTGTCGCTCAGTCCCCGCAGCAGGGTCGCATCGTCTTCGACGATCAAGACTCTCTGATTCGCACTTACTTGACTCATCGATTGTCCTCCGCAGGAACTGTTACAACATGAACTGGTGCGGCTTGCTTTGCGGTGTCCCCGTGGAATTTTGGCAAGTAAAGAGTAAACGTGCTTCCTGCGCCTGGCTGACTCTTGACCTTTGCGTCACCACCGTGCGATTGCATGATCGCGGCCACGATGCTCAACCCCAAGCCACAACCTCCCTCGCTGCGAGCCACGCGTTGGTCCACTTGGTAAAATCGATCGAATACGTGGCGCGTCGCCCCAGGACTCATACCGATGCCGTTGTCCCGTACGGCGATGGTCACTTGGTCGCCCAAGGTTGCGGAGGTCAGATGAATTTCTCTGTTTTCGTCCGAATACTTCCTGGCGTTTTCCAACAGGTTTACCACGGCCGTGACCAGCGCATCCTTGTCGCCCAATACCAAAGCCTCGGTCCCTTCGACGACGTGCAGACACTCGTCGTCCCAGCGTTCGCAAAAAATGGCTGCTGCCTGCTGAATCACCTCGCACACATCGATCACTTGATAATCAAATCGTTGTTTGTCCCGTTCCAAACGAGAGAACGTCAAAAAATTGTCGATTAATCGTGTAAGCCGCGCATTCTCATGCGAAATGAGTTTGAGATACTCACGCACATTGTTCTTTGAACTCTGGCGCGGCTCACCATTTTCGGATTCCAAAAGTGTGTCGACTAAGAGGCGAATCGAGGCAAGCGGCGTTTTGAGCTCGTGGGAAACTGTCGCCACCAGATCGTTCTTGAGTTGTGCCAGACGCATCCGTCGCTGAAGCGTCGATGCCAATAGCCAACCCAACACACAGGTCGCCGCGACCACCAAAAGAGCAATCCAGGCATGCACGGCCTTGCGCTGCTTTGAGGTTTCGTCGAAGGGATTGCCGTCGGCTATCAGCCCAAGTCGCCAACCGGGGAGCGACTTCCCGAGCGAAGTGTCCAATATTGCTTCGGAAGATTCTTGGGGACCCGAGACGACAAAGCTCACGCCTTTCGGCAGTGCCAAGTCATTTGTCAGCTTCAAGATTTGCTCGGGGAGTGACTCGGCACGATAGAGCCCCACCACACTGCCATCCTGCGACGCGCAGCTCCACATTCCGGCGAGTGGCGTGGGATGTAATCGTGGCGTCGCAAAACTCGGCTCATAAATTGAAATCGCCCTGGCAGCCAATTCCTCAGCCGGTTGCGTGGGCCAATTAAGGGGCTCGGAAGCCAACTCCTGAAGGGCATTCATTAAGAACCGCCGTTGTGGGGCCAGCAGAGTATTCTGTTGGTAATCTCCCAGGCGGCGCTGCAGACTGTTGGCAACTTCGTTCCACGCTTTTGTGTCGCGGTCCAGCACTTCTAGAAGTCGCAACTCTGCCGCGGCGGCAAAGGATCTTCCTTGCGCGTCGTGCAGCCCGTCTTGCCCACGCAGCTTCTGCAGCACCTCAATCGCCTCGATTCGTTTGTCTCCTTTCAAGAGACTACGCACCTGAGCTTGCCAGGCTGATGCCACATCCGGCCCGTACACATCCTCGGCGATTCGTGCATATGCCTCGGCTGCCTTGTGCCACTGTCCGATGAATTCCAATCGCTCGGCGTTCTCCCACGCAGGGACTTTCTCTGGCATTTCCTCGGTAGTCGTGGTCGCCATGTTCGGGTAGACGATCTGACCTTGGTCATCGCGAACAAGCAAGCTGTCGGCGATGCCGTTGGAAATCCCATCAGCGAACGCCTGTGCCGGGGTTTGTTTCCCCACTTGCTCTGACAACTTTTCAAGCTGTGCGATCCAGCGATCTTCGACGGCCTGGCTAGCCGATTGCAGGTGCGCCTGATACGCCTCGGTCAGTCGCTGCCCGGTAGCAAGCCTTTCATTGCGTACCGCCTCGCGCATCATCCACACCGTTCCTACGGATGGCACCAATACCGTCAGCAGAAGCAGCAAGATAGGCCACGCGAGGCGGTCGCTCTCAGAACTGGATTGCCAGAAGCTTCGCATGTGAAGAGATCCTACTTCACCTCAAGCGTTGACAAAATCTCTGCGAATTGCGGCTCCCACTGCTCAAGCTGCTTGGTCTCCACCGCAGATCGTACATTCGCTGCCGAGGTTTCGCCAAAGATCGTGATCCGCCGCGCTGTCATCGACTTCTTCCCCTCCTTGAATTGGAAAATCGCACTTGCAGCCGGTCGACCGCCGATCGAGGTGGTTTCAATCCCTTTCTCATCCAGCTTAAAATCTACTGTCTCGTTACGATACTTTTCAATCGACTCTTTTAGCCAAGACTCAGGCGAGTCGAACTTCGAGCGGATGGGCTCCAGCGGGCCCGCCTCGATACGCGTATTCGCGATTGAATCAGGATCGATAATCGTCGTAGTGGGGCTTGCGTCCTTCTCTCCGCCACTGGGAGTGTAGGCAAACCAGTTTGGTGGTAGCGTCACTGAAAAACTCGGTTCCTCTACATTCGTGCTATCTGTGAAAGGGCTGTCGCGAATCTCGCTCAATCTCGCAGTCACCCCGCCACCGCGGAACTGAACGATGTACCGATGCTCATCCGTAGAAATCCAGAAGGTCTGTCCAATGTTCAACTCAAGCCGAAAGCACTCAAAATTCCCTGCAGGAACTTCAAGCGTCTCAAGTTTCGTAACATCTATTTCCAGCGGAATCAAAGTCGTTCCCAATGTAGAAATGATCTGTGCTGTCGTCTTATAACCTTCTTTGAGAGGCAGCAGGCGAAACATTTCCGCAGCCTGCTCGTTGTCAAAGACCTGCCCCTTGAACTTCAGCGTCGTCGAATCGGTTTCGTTGGACAACTGGATTACGACTTCATTCTTGCCGTAGCTTCCTGTTGCCTGACCCAGCATGGAGTGCTTCCAAGTGCTTTCAATGGGAGCAAAGGTCTCCTTGTTGATCAGCACGCGACTTTTGCCCAATTGGCCATTGATCACAACAGTTTGCCACGTCTGACATTCCCAATGGGGTTGACCTTCTTTCTCGATTGCTGAAACGCGATAGATTTGCTGTCCGACTCCCATACCATTCGGGAGTTGCATCTCCATTAGCAACTCGTCTCCTGCTCCCCACGGCACGGGGAGTAATTGAGGCTCTCTCGGCAAATGCTTTCTCGCTTCGGCGACGACATCTTCCGCTTGGGGATAATTGTCAATCACGGCCTGAAATGCCGCCGTCGCCTTGTCGGTTTTTCCTTGCTTGGCATAGATCAAACCAATCCGCAGTTGTGCTTGGGCAGCGACCTTCTCGACAGCTTTTCCTTCCGCGACAACTTGTTCATAGACTTTGATCGCTTGATCCAGGTCACCCACCGTCTCCTCGGTGTAGATTGCCTTTTCCAATAGCTCCGACGCAGTTGCAGCATTGGCCGGTGCCGCGACAGTAACAAGTGCCACACTGGCCATTAGATTCAGCCAACACAGTCGGCTCGGGGTGGATCGTAAACAATACATGACGTTGCTCCTTTACTCTAAAATAACAAGGGTGCCGCTAGGATACTCCCTAGCGGCCGAAACCCAGAAATTGGATTCCACGGCTGTTACTTTAGGAAAAGCATGTTACCTATGTGTTACCAGTCTGTTCCCAATTTGTCCTATTTTGCTCGGCCAGATAATGGATCCTGCGGGCGACTACGAGACGATCCTTCTTAGCTCGATTCTGCGCACCGTGGCGGAAGTTCTTTCGCGGCCATTTTGTGAAAATCTTTTATCACAAAACAAAACCCCCTGTCTTTTTGTTGTTTTCCAGCGGTTTGGTGAAGATTCTGCAATTGTTATGTAATACAATACCCCTCTGACCTACAACGAGGCGGAACGCTTCGAGCAAACAGCGAACCGGCAACGACAGGCAGATCTCTATCCGATCCGGCGCCGGGACCGGAGCGATTAGCTGCATTGAGCAGGGGTAACTGTTCAATTTCCAAGGATCGGCGCAGCGCAATCGTGTGCAACGACGATTCTAACAGATCGCGCGGCCAAAATCTTGCGCAAAACTATGGCAAATGACGAGAAGAGAAATATGCTAGGCGTGGGAAGCACCTAGGCTTTCTGTGCCCGCAACGCGATATACCGAGCGACGTACCAAGCTTTGCAAGCCCATCCTACTTTCCTGGGTTTGGTAATTGAGCGGAGGCCGTGAATAAGCCACGGGGGGAGTCCCGGAATCGAGAAGCCACCATCATCGCAGTCCCTGAATCCACTGCAGAGGACTACGGCTTGTTCCGGCTTTCACTTCTCCACGGGATTGACGTGCAATCAGTGTAAATGCACATGATCTGCGGCTTGCTTCCAGGCCTCAATCTTCCACGATTCGCCTAGAGTCGGATTGTTCACCCGAACGCAATGAACTAGCACTGAGGAGGAACCACTCTTGTTGTCCAAGGAATAATCGATGGATACCGTTGGTTGAGCTCGGCCACTGTCAACGCTCATCGAAACTGGCTTAAATTCAATCGCCCCCACCTTTGCCTGGGCACGAAGATCCTCAACGAAGTGGTCCTCACTCAACGTTTCGACAAAATCTTGAACAGCAGGTTTGGATGATTTAGGAGCAGACGGATTACCGGGTGCTGCGTCAGGTTTCGCGAGCCCTCCGATCGCCCTAGGGGAAAGCTGCTCAAGGGCTCCCGAGATATTTCCTTCGACAATTGTATCGAGCCACTGCCGTGCCGCTTGATCGGCCTGCCGCTGGAAGAGTTGAGAACGGACCAGCGTTTTCACAGGTGCGGCCACAAGACAGAAAACTGAAAGAAAAAGTGCCAACTTGGCAATGTTCATACCCGAAAGTGTTTCCGCGTGAGATCGAATGCTGACGCATGCCAACAATGCCACTGCTATACCCATCATGGGGAGGACTAGAAACAACGGAACCATCAAAGCCAATGGAGACAACAACCCAAGAACTAAGGCCAAGATTGCCAGGCTACTCAGAGAGCGATACGAAATAAGTTCGTCTGCGTCATAAGCGTCCATATTATCTGCTCCACTGCGGAAAGTAGCTCACTGTAGGACCGACTTTGAAAAAGCAGGATCTATGAATTCTGTCAGAACAAGTCTAGGGATTGCTCGCAGTAAATGTCTTGTCAATGCCCTCTGCAGAGGCAAACGAATTCGCGACATTCCAAAAAGGCGCCCGAGCATAGGTAAAGACACTTTGGGCAAAACCAGGACTATCGGAGTATTTCCATTCGCCAGCCTTTATCGCGATGCGATCGAGCGTGTAGGCGGCGAAACTGGCAAACATGACAGCGACAAAAACCCCCACTAACGGACCGCCAATTTTGTCTACCAGTGGGATAAATCGCATCTTGGTCCGCGATGTACGATCTGCCACGATTCGAATCACCAGTACTGATACCGTAAACACACCCCACACTCCCGCAAACACAAAATACCAAGCGTTGTCTGGACCCTTGCCCGCCTGTTCCCCAAGAAAATTTCCCGCCGGCACTCCAATGAAGATACCAAACAGGCCACCTAGCATAACACTAATCAGTGCAATAGCATTGCTCCACAGCCCTTCGTTTACCGTCATCGCAACACCAGCGAACAACAATGCACAGATCAAGATGGCAAGGTACAACATAAGAATTACCTAGGAATTTAAATCAATTTTGGGTTTAGTCGACTACACCGTATCGGTCATTGTTTCAACACTCTCGTCAACTCTTGCAATGACGTGGTTCCTTGTGCTACCAACAAGACTCCCTCTTCTTGCAGAGAACGTTGCCGAGAGGCCCGGGCTGCTTCCTTCAACAAGGGGAGTTTGGGTTGCTTGATCAGGATTTCCCGTATCTTGTCGTTCACGACAAGCAATTCAAATAATCCCGTACGACCAAGATAGCCCAGACCCTGGCAAGCCTTGCACGGTTTTTCAATCTCATCCCCTTTTGGTGGCCGATAGAGCTGTTCTACTTTGCCAGCCGGAATGCCAAGCTTACGAAGCACATCTGACGGCGGAGTATACCCCACCTTACAGTCGGGACACAATTTGCGAATCAACCGTTGGTACAGCACTCCCTTAGTAACCTTCGCAAACTCTTTGGGGGGCATTTTCAACTGCAAAAATCGCAGCAATGCCTCAGCAGCTTCTTTCGCTCGAATACTTGTCACGACAAGATGTTCATCCTGCACTTCTTTAAACAGCAATTTCGCAGTCTCTACATCTGTCATATCTCGCAAGACGTAAACGTTGGGATAGGTACGAATCAGTGTTGGAAGAATTGACGCCGGGGTTTCCCCCTTGGACGCATCGTACGTCGTGACTGAGATATTCTGTATGTCATGCTCACGATTAGAGACCTCCTCGATTGCGACGAAATCTCTCATCAGCCGATCCGTCTCCTCCAACGAGACGTTGATCATGGTGCTCAAACCACCACCAGGGAGTGAGGAGAAGATCACCAAACCGGCTTCAGCACCCATTAGCTCGGCCCATTGCTTCTGCAGGCCCTCGCGCATTCCGAGATCATCGTAGTGCACCATATTCTGCTTCTCGCCGATTCGAGTCACTACAACGCGTTCGCCAGTGGCAACTCCCTGGGATACCACCGGACAGATATATGTCTTCCCTTCATATTTTGCACCAAATTGGCCTTGCTGTTTGTTCTTGCGATCTTTGACATTCAAATTTGCTAGAGTCTTGATCACCGCCAGCATCACATCACTCGACTCGCGGTCACGTGGTTCACCGTTGTGCCAGACTCCATCTATCTCATGGCGCACCGTAACGCCCTGCTGAGTGTAGTCGAGCATGAGTTTATCGGCTCGGCGCTGTACAAGTTCAGCCACCGCGTCTTTGAGCAGCAGATACCCCGGTGATTGGCGTGCTGCGAGTAAATTCGCATTATTCGTCGAAAGATCTTCTGCCCCCATTGCCATTAGTTCGACAGGGGCTCCCTTTTCATAGTCCGCCTTGCGTTCGGAACTCATCTTGATGCCAACACTACTTAGAGTAGTAGCTATCGCATACCTCCACCAAGAACTCGTTAGAACCGTCTCGTGGGGTTCGACATTCTTATTGTGTACTAGCACATATGGCACCCAGGAGGCTACGAAAGCAACAAACATCAAGAGCGCTCGTAGCCATGTCGGCGCCGGAAGGAAAAACATCAGCACCGTTAGAAGCACAAAAGGCAAGTAATAGATGAGGCTCCACTTATGCCAGCCAAGTCCATGGATCTGGCAATCACGATTGACCCAATCCCCCGCTGCAACCCACATCCAAAAAATCACTACGAGCCCAATCAATTTAAGAAGCACCCCCAGATTGAAACTTAGGGTGAGAGCTCGCTGAGAAAAATCGGGCGTCGCGTTCCCACTGGAGGCATTGGGATTGGTCAACGCCGGTTCAGAACCCTCGGCAGGTTGATCATTGTTTGCACCGCCACGCCGTGCGGCGCCAGTATCCAATTCGTTGCCGATCGCCTGAGTAGCTCCCAATTCACCCAAACTGGTCTGAGCCCAGACTGAACCGGGTGTCAGCCAAGTCTGCACGAAAATACACAATAATAACGAGGCTGCGCTCGGTGAAACAATTCTGGTCAATTTCAGCATCAAATCATACCGCCTTGCGAAACGTCGATTCCCTTAAGTGCCATCTTCAATTCTTCGCGATTAGGAGCAACCTCCAACGCGACCTCACGGTCGATCAGCTGATCGTCTACCAACTTTTTCAAACTCTGTGTGAAATTCTGCATGCCGTCTTCTTTACCGACGCGGATCGCTCCATTGAGACGATGATCTTCTTCTTCCAGAACCAGCTTCTGTACGGTGGGCGAGAAGGTCATAATTTCCACCGTCGGCACTCGACCGACACCTGGCTTGATCGACTTGAGCAACTTCTGAGCGACGATGCCCCGCATGTTCATGGCAATCGCACTCCGAAGGGCACTGTGCATATCCTGAGGAAAGAGATCCAAAATACGTCCGATCGTCGACGCCGCGGTACTAGCGTGAATAGTTCCAAAGACCAAGTGACCCGTCTCGGCAGCATGAATCGCCGTCATGAAGGTTTCCTTGTCACGCATTTCGCCCACGAGCATCACGTCGGGATCTTCGCGCACGGCGTGCTTCATGCCAATCTCAAAGTCGACCACATCCAGGCCGATTTCGCGCTGGTTGATGAGACATTTGTCCTCGGTAAACACGAATTCGATCGGGTCCTCGAGAGTTAAGATATGTTTGCGGTAACGGGCGTTGATCCAGTTGAGCATCGAGGCGATGGTAGTACTCTTTCCCGAACCGGTCACCCCAGCCAGCAAAATCATTCCTTGGTCGAAGGTACAAAGACGCTCCATCGAAGGGGGCAAGTTGAGACCCTCGAAGTTGGGGATCCAACTATTCACTCGCCGTGCCACCATTCCGATGTGTCCCAGTTGCTGCAGCAAATTGACGCGAAACCGCCAACTTGTGCCATCCACGTCACACATATGGGCAAAGTCGGCACCCCCATCATGGTCGAAAATCTTGCGGCTCCGCTCGTTCATCAGTGGAAAACAAAGCCGAACCATCTCTTCGTCGTCGATCGGCTCACGATTCATCGGCCGCAGCGAACCATCGACGCGTACCATGGGTGGTCGACCCACTTTGAGATGCAAATCGCTCGCCTCGAGTTTCACACATGCGCGGAAGAGCTTGTTGACTTCTAATTCTTGATGCCGGGCTACAAAACTATCGTAGTCCGATTCGTTGATCGAAGATTGACTGGGGGATTTTGCCATCATGTCCTCCGCCGATACCTATTTACTCAAGCCGCCATTCGCACGTTCACGCCACAATCAGCCATCACTCGCTTCGTTTCCTGAATAGAAAACTCGCCGAAGTGAAATATACTTGCCGCCAACGCCGCATCCGCTTTGCCAATCGTCACGGCGTCTGCCAAATGCTGCGGGCACCCAGCCCCACCACTAGCAACCACTGGGACCGATACTGCTTCCGACACTGCCGACGTGATCTCCAAGTCGTAGCCGTCCTTGGTACCGTCCGCATCCATACTTGTTAAGACGATCTCACCTGCACCAAGACTCTCAACCTGCCGCGCCCAGTCGACGGCCTCAAGACCAGTGCCAACACGGCCTCCATTGATAAATACTTCCCACAGTTCACGTCCCTCGTGCATCACACGCTTGGGATCAATATTTACCACGATACACTGCTTGCCAAAACGAAGTGCAGCTGCGCGGACAAATTCCGGGTCCCGCACTGCCGCCGAATTGATGGAAACCTTGTCACACCCGGCGAGCAGCAGTTGCCGGATATCATCCAGGTTGCGAATTCCTCCACCCACCGTTAGAGGCATGAATACCTGTTCGGCCGTGCGCCGAACTACGTCGAGCATGATATCGCGCCCCTCATGGCTGGCGCAAATATCAAGAAAAACCAATTCATCAGCCCCTTCCTGCTCGTATCGAGAAGCAACTTCTACAGGGTCCCCTGCATCGCGGAGCTTCACAAAATTGGTGCCCTTTACTACCCGTCCACGGTCTACATCCAGGCAAGGGATCACACGTTTGGCAAGCATAGCAGCGCAAGTTCCGAGTTCAACATCCTGGGATAGGTTTGGCCTGTTGTCCGAGAAGGCGAAAATCGACCGAAGTCCCCTAAACCCTTTAGTTTAAGTACGCCTGGGGGGGCGGTCAACTCAGCGAGAAACAAGTTAACTAAGCAGAGTTAAAGGATTTAGGTACGCAATGGCTGCCAGGATAGCTCACTCAACTTCCGCATTACCCCCTGAAGAACAAATAAGCCACCAAAATCGACGCGACCAATGCCACGGACGCCACTACATCCAGCATCGACCAACTGCTCCGAGTTTCGCTTCTCTGGGCATCGGTCAGCGTCCCGTAGGTAATGCCACTGATTCGCTCGTAGTCTGGCGCCCGGGTCATTAGGCTCACGACGATCATCACCACCGAGCTAACAATGAAGATCAATAAACTGAAATACTGGAAGTAAATCTTATTGACGATCCAAAAGAGCGAGCCTTCGGTGTACTCAAATCCCTCCTTGACCTTTGGCAGCGTATCCACGGCCAGTCGAAATATGCCCATTAGAAACCCAACGATCAATGCCCACAAACAGCCCTGCGCGTTTAGTCGTTTCCAGAAGATACCGAGAAAGAACACGACAAAAATTGGCGGGGCCAAATACCCTTGTACCGACTGCAAGTAGTCGTACAACCCTCGCGAGCCTTTAATGACCGGTATCCAAGCGAGTCCCACCAACACCATTGCCAAAGTGGCCCGACGACCGATGCGAACCAAGTCTGCTTCCGATGCATTGGGATATTTCTTGGAATAGAGATCGATTGTGAAAAGCGTCGAACAGGCATTGAACACACCTGCTAGTGAGCTCATTAATGCCGAGAGCAACCCTGCAACAACGATACCGCGCACTCCAGCAGGGAGCACATGCTGCACCATCAATGGAAACGCTGCCTGAGCCTGATCGCGGACCACTTCCCCCTCGCTATCAACCAACGAGCGCAACCCTTCAATGTCACCCGACTTGGCCAGTGCCAGACAGATCATGCCTGGCACGATAAAGATAAAGACCGGCAGCAATTTGAGAAGCCCGGCAAAAATGCTTCCTCGCCGTGCATTGGTCTCGCTGTCTGCCCCCAGTGCTCGTTGAACAATGTATTGGTCGGTACACCAATACCAGAGCCCAATAATCGGCGCACAGAAAAGCATCCCCAGCCAAGGGTAGTTGCCGTTGAAGTACCAGGCCTGCTTGGTAAGCTGCCCCGCTTCGTTAACGACTTCCACCGGCGCCCAGGTCCCTTCCACCCCAGCGGGGACTAGCGGTTTCCACAGATTGAACGCTTCGCTTCCTAGGTTTTCCCTCAGAGCAGCCCAGCCCCCAATATGCTCCAACCCGTAGTAGGTCACCATCGCTGAACCAGCGATCAGAATAAATGTCTGCAATGCCTCGGTGTAAGCGACCGCGCGAAACCCACCTAAGGTTGTATAGATACCCGTAATCACGAGTACCAGAATCGATCCGATCCAAAAACTATCGAAGGGCCCCAATCGCATCTCGGGTAACAACACGCCAAATACAATCCCTCCCGCAAAAATGCCTACGGCGATCTTCGTCACGATATAAGCCACTAACGAAATGATCGACAGTACATACCGCGAGGCCGGCGAGAATCGCCTTTCAAGAAATTCCGGCATGGTGAACACGCGCGACCGTGAATAAAACGGCACTAGTACCCAGGCTAGCACAAGCAAACACCACGCATGGAGTTCATAGTGGGCGAGCGCCACTCCGTCTGTCGCCCCCGATCCCGCTAATCCAACCAGATGCTCGGAACCAATATTCGAGGCAAAAATAGAAGCCCCGACAATGAACCAGCCTAGACTATGACCCGCCAGAAAGTAGTCGCTCGAGGTATTCTTGCTCTTGTTGATCACCCACCACGCCAGTACCAACAAGAGTGCAAAGTACCCGGCAACCACCATCCAGTCCAAAGCGACCATCTATAAAAAGCCTTTCGAAAATCTTAATAATACTAGTGATGGGCACTGCCCAATCTACTCGCCTGAAACGAAGTGCCGCATTTATAACCTCGGCACGGTCAATCCACCATCCACGATCAGCACGTTTCCCGTCGCATATGGCAATTCTCCTCGAGCGAGCATCGCCACTGCCCTCCCCACGTCCTCGGGAGTGCCCCAGCGGGGATCGAGCGTAAGTCCCTCGGCAATTTTCTTCTCATAAACTTCACTTACCGAGCTTGTCATATCCGTCAGAATAACCCCGGGACGTACCTCGAAAACCTGAATGCCAAATTCCGCCAGTCGCACCGCCCACAGTTGCGTCGCCATCGCCACACCGGCTTTCGAAATGCAATAATCCCCTCGATTGACCGAGGCCAGCGTCGCGGATATCGAGGTGATGTTCACGATCACACCCGACAACGAGTTATCTGTTTTGCGCTGTTCGATCATCCAGCGTGCAACTTCTTGAGTTAGAAAGTAAGGGCCGCGGAGATTGATCCCGATTAAACGGTCAAAACTCTCCTCGGTCGCATCCAAGAGATCAGCCCGCGTTTCGGGAGCAACTCCCGCGTTGTTGACCAACACATCGAGCCGACTAAAGCGAGAGCGAATCGAATTAAGCATCTCAGCGCGGCCGTCGGCATCCGCCACGTCCGCCTGGCAATATAACACCATCGCACCAAGAGCTTCTAATTCTTCCAGAGCATCAGCTACTGCAGCTTCCTCTCGTCTGCCATTCACTACTAAGTTGAACCCATCCTGCGCAAGCTGTCGGGCGATCCCTAAGCCAATTCCACGCGACCCCCCGGTTACCAGTGCAACCTTCTTTGGCGTATCCTTTTTGGGTGCCGACTTTGGCATAATTTCAACTCACTTCTCGACAGGACCAAAGAAAGTGTAGTAAGGCTGCCCCTTGGCCTCACGGCCAAGCATCAAGACCAACTCGCGCATGTGGTAATCTCCCCACATACTCGACTCGCCACAGGGAACCTTTCGTTTTGGTGGGATGTAGTCCCATCCATTGGGGCGGTGATATACCGAATGCAAGAGCAGACCCTCGTGCCGAGGATCGGTCGATAGATAGAGGTCATCGAGCAAGGTCTCGGCCACCGTCAAACCTGCCTGTCGATAACGTATTCCTGCTTCGTCACCCTGCGACAACAGATAGTTCCCCAGTCGCAATAAACCTTGGGCTCCTATCGCAGCAGCCGAACTATCGACCGGCTCAAAATCATTGAACGGGTCGGCCGGTCGTTCCAAATAATTCCCCATTTGAGCCAACCCGGGAGCTCCCGTATCCCAATAAGGCACCCCACACACAGGCGTATGCTCTAGATAGAAATCACAAGTCGCACGAGCGGCTTTCAAGAAAATCGCCTCGACTGCCGCACGGTCGCCGACGCTTTCAAGTTCTTCATCCTCGCGTGTGGTAAGCCACTCCAACTGTTCAGGAAAACCAACCATCGCCCACGCGAGTCCGCGTGTCCACGTGGTGAAGCCCGAATATCCTTGCTGAGTGGAGGGGCAACGATACTCGCCGTTGTTGGTGTTGAATACGGATTCATGCGCAGTGCGACCCCAGAGATCATAAATATCACGACCTTCGTCGTACCAAATATTGTATCTGGCAGTTGCATTGGCATGTTGCACGAGCCGCACAAGTAGCGAATGCTTTTCGTCACGCTCACCAATCAACGCGTGCCCCAACTGATGCGAAAGTGCCAAAGCCCGACAAGTTCGAATCGTATCGACGAAAAGTGATTGCGGTCCATTGAAAGAGTAGATGTACCCTCCCCCATCAAGCGTGGCCGACCATCGAGCTGCCTGCACAGCACCAGTAACCTTCAAGGCAAGTTCATAAAAACTACGTTCCGATGCATTTTCAGCGATCCGACCTTCGTTCATCAGCCGCCACAGGTTGCCATATGTACTCACGTTATTGAAGCCATGATCATGGACCCCCACGTGCGTTAAATGCGGTGCCATTACTTCGGTTGTGCGTTCCCTACCCAACTCCAAATAGCGAGTGTCATTGCTCGCATCGAATTGCAGAAGTGCCGAACCGTATTGAAATCCTTGTGTCCACTCGGTCCAACCTTTGGCTGTGTACCTGCCAGCCACTGTAAACACCGGCGAGGCCGAACCTGGCGGACAACTTCCTTCTATCGCATCGATCGCATTGGCCGAGGCCTCCCAAAAAACATCCAGTCGAGGCAAGAGGTCGGAAGCTTGAAGTTGTTGGTTTATTTCAATCATGATTTGTCCAGAGTAACTCGACTGCAGCAGAATCTTCAATTATCGCAGACATTGGTACTTGCGAAAGCCATGAAGAAACGAAAAATAGGAATTGATGCCACTTTTCATTTGTGCGGAAATCGCCGGTTCTATTGCAAGCTACCACCCCTATCTTTGAGAGTTTCCAAATGCCAAGACTTTTATTCTTATGCACACTCCTGCTAACCCTCAACGCTTCTCTTGTTTCCGCAGAAGTAAAAGTCGCAGACTTCGACTCTATAGAACTATTCACACTGACTAATAGCAACGGCATGGTGGTCAAGGCGACAAACTATGGTGCGATTATCACCACAATCGAGGTCCCCGACCGCAATGGGAAAATCGCCGACATTACCCTGGGCTATGATGATGTCTCCGGCTACATGAATGCCGTCGATAAGCCCTACTTCGGCGCGGTGGTCGGTCGCTTTGGCAATCGCATCGCCAAAGGCAAATTTACTCTCGAGGGCACCGAATACACTCTCGCGCTCAACAATGGCGTGAACACTCTTCATGGTGGCAACATCGGGTTCGATAAAGTTGTATGGTATGCAGAAATGGTTGGCGACAAAGGGGTTAAATTTAGCTACCTTGCCAAGGATATGGAGGAAGGTTATCCAGGCAATCTCAGTGTGAGTGTCAAGTACACCCTCACTGATGACAATGAGATCGTGATCGACTATCACGCGACCACTGACAAAGCAACTCCAGTGAATCTCACGCAACACGCCTACTTCAATCTCAAAGGAGAAGGCGAGGGCACAATCCTCGATCACGAGTTAGTGATCAACGCGCTGCGCTATACTCCGGTCGACGCCACTCTCATTCCCACAGGAGAATTAGCACCAGTCGATGGTACGGCATTCGACTTCCGCGAGGCCAAGAAAATCGGCCGCGATATAGATCAAACCGACGAGCAGCTCAAATTTGGTGGCGGCTACGACCACAACTGGGTCCTCAATCGTAAGAAAGAAGATGGCGAACTGGATCTTGCTGCCCGCGTGGTGGAACCGACTTCAGGCCGGGTACTTGAAGTGCTATCTACCGAGCCCGGAGTTCAGTTCTACTGTGGCAATTTTTTGAAAGGCAATCTGAAAGGGAAGAGTGGCAAACCCTACGACTATCGTGGCGGCTTTGTCCTCGAAACACAACACTTTCCCGATAGCCCGAACCAACCGAACTTCCCCAACACAATACTACAACCCGGTGAAACCTACGATTCGAAAACCGTATGGAAGTTCTCCACCGACAAATAGCAACAACCTGCATCTCGATTGCCCGTTCGCTCACCACTAACTACGAGCCACCCATCATGACTCGCAAACAAGCCTCTGATTTCGACCAAGAGTTGCTCAATCTCTATGACGACTACGCCCATGGAAGGATTACTCGCCGCGGCTTCGCTGAGCAGGCCTCCAAATTTGCCATCGGCGGTCTTACCGTAAGCGCAATCATCGAAAGCCTGAGTCCGAACTACTCTTGGGCCCAACAAGTCGCTCCCGATGACGCGCGCATCAAGACCGAAACTCTCGACTACGCGTCACCCAAAGGCGCCGGCTTAATGCAGGGCTACTTGGCATACCCTGCCGAAGGAGACAGATTTCCCGCTGTCTTAGTCATCCATGAAAACCGCGGCTTAAATCCCTACATCGAGGACGTCACACGCCGCTTGGCCATCGCGGGGTTTCTCGCATTCGCCCCCGATGCTCTTACACCGCTTGGAGGTTACCCTGGTAGCGACGACGAAGGTCGCACAATGCAACAAAAACGCGACGGCAGAGAAATGACCGAGGATTTCATCGCAGCTGCCAAAATACTCCAAACGTACAAACGTTCGACCGGCAAAGTAGGAGTCATCGGATTCTGCTACGGGGGCGGCATTGCGAACGCACTTGCTGTGATGCTCCCCAATGTGATCGCCGCCGCTGTCCCCTTTTACGGTCGCCAGCCCGAAGCCGAGGATGTCTCGAAAATCAAAGCCGACTTGCTCATCCACAATGCTGGCCTCGACGAACGCATCAATGCTGGCTGGCCAGCTTATGAGAAAGCGATGAAAGAGGCAGGCGTTACTCACACAGCCTACATGTACGAAGGCGTCAACCACGGCTTCCACAACGACACCACCCCTCGCTACGACGAACAAGCTGCCAACCTCGCCTGGCAACGCACTATCGATTTCCTCAACAAGACCCTCCGTTAACCGCAAGCTCCTCTATCAGCGATGTAGGGTGCGTACTCCGCATGGCTAGCAGATTGGCATCCTCAGTCATAGTGTCTACCTCCATGAATGCTCCTGATTGTTTGAGGCACATATGCTAGGAGCTTATTATCTGATCATCGGTGCCGGCTTCCTGCTATCTCTTGCGATTCAAGCGTGGCTGCGTCGAACCTATACCAAGTGGAGCCGCATTCAAAACTCCTTGAATCTCTCAGGTGCGGAAGTGGCGCGACACCTTTTGCAGTCGCATCAGTTGTCCTCTATTCGAGTCCTCGAACAAAAAGGAAAATTGACCGACCACTACGACCCACGAAAAAAACATATTGCCCTCTCAGGCCAGATTTATCGTGAGCCGAGCATTGCCAGTGCTGCCATTGCCGCCCACGAGACCGGGCACGCACTTCAGGACCAGGACCGTTATGGACCAATGCAACTGCGGTACATGGTGCTGCCAATCGCCACACTCGGTGCCCAGTACGGTCCTTGGGCGGCAATTATTGGGAGTTTCATCGGTTCGCCGTCTTTGGTTCACTACGGCCTACTCGGATTCGGAGTGGCCTTGATGTTTCAAGTACTCTCTCTGCCGATCGAATTCAATGCCAGCACCCGGGCAAAGGAGGAATTGGAATCCATGGGATTCACCAGCCCAGAAGATCGCGCAGGAGCCAGCAAGGTACTCTTTGCGGCAGCGATGACCTACGTGGCAAATGCGGCGACCGCGATGGCGCAAGTACTTTTCCTGCTTCTACTCTTAGGACGCAGTTTCTTTAAAAGCGATAGCCAAGAATAAGCGGTTCATCCATTTGAGTCTCCCGGTCACTCTTGAATCTGATTCGCCAGACACGCGCTCTATAATGCCCATAGGCCATGAATTGCTTAGCCGGTCCCAGCGACAGTACCTTTGAGGGAAATCAGTTCATCGAGTTTTTTTCTCCCCTATGGCACTACTGGTTCACACAGAGCTCCGTTTGCAGTACGGTTTACAAGATCTCATGCGACTTGTGACATTTCTGGGACTCCTACTCTGAGCGATCACAAGTTTATTCTGAGCGAGCAGCTCGGCCATTTGAAGATGCCAAGCGTCTTTGCTCCTCCTCGTTCGGCCAGGGATCCCAGCGCTCGTCGAAGGCGATCCAGAGTGCACGTGCATATCGGAAAAACCATAGAGGAAACAGCAAGCCAAAACCGCTCAATACCCAGAGTAATTGATTGCCAGTGAGTGTCTTGCTGAAGAACAAGGAGAAAAAGAGTATTACGACCAGCATGGCCGTAACACCGTAGTTGAAGTAGATCGAGCCCAAGAGATACCCCGGTGCGCGGTCGAAATTGCGTCCGCATGCCGGGCATGCGTCTTCCATCGTGAGCAAGCTGCGAAAGATCTTGTGCTCCCCACACGCCGGGCATTTAAGCCGTAAGGCACGTCGCAACAAAATGCCGAGTGCGGGCCGTGTAGGTTCTGTGGGAGGAGTTGCGACCATGTGGCACTTCCAGTGAAGAACTTGCGAGAAGCTGCTTAACTCGTTAGGTTTCGTAAATGGTTAAACTTGCACGAATCTTACAACTTGCTGGCCTCATCATTCCACCCTTGGCTATGGCCGCCCAACTGAGCGAGAATATCTCGACTGGTAAAATGCTACAGTTTCTCTTGCTCTCGGTAGGCTTGTTTGTTCTTGGCTATGTCTTGCAGCAGTTTCGTGGATAGTCATTGCTTCTGGGGATCGGTTAAATTGGTGGCATCTCCTGAATTGCCGCCTGGTCCAGCCGTCGTTCTTCCCGTGCTGGGTGAGGAAGGGGAGCACTGACTTTGACGTTGGAATTAGCTATATCCACTAATAAATCGTGGGCTGCATCTTTTCGCAAACTTCGATTCTTATCAAGTCGCTGCACGACAGGTTCTGTATAAAGACCTTGTCCTCGACGAATAACACGTGCTTCGGTTCCGTCAGTCAATTCAACATGGCTACCAATAGGAAACAAGGACACCACTTCCAGCATTGCTTTCATGACTTCAGAGCTAATAGTATTGAGTCTTACCTGGCTTAAGAGATAAGTCATTACATCGTATGGAATGTATGCCGGACGGCCCCAAGTTTCTTCTGTCAGAGCGACGTAGGTATCGGCGATGTGAAGAATCTTGGCATAGGGGTGGATCTGTCCGCCCATTAGTCCCCTTGGATAACCTGTGCCGTCTAGTTTTTCATGAACCTGTGCTGCTGCAATTCGCACTCCATCGGGAATGTTCTGCATTTTGCTTAGGAGGTCAAAGGTATGCAGCGGATGTTGAGCGACTAGCTTTCTTTCTGATTGAGTCAGTTCGGACTTCTTGTTGCGTATCTCTTCGGGTAGTCGGTGCATTCCCCAGTCATGCACCAGCCCGCATTCGCCTACTTCACGAACGAGGTTTTCGTCCCAACCCATTTCAATCGCAATAGCCATGGCCAAGACCGAAGTTCGGATAGCTCGGTCAGTCAGCCCGGGATTCTGTGATACTTCCGCAGAGGCAGAGTACGCCTGGTCGGAGTCTCGTATCAATTCTGAACTTGCCCTACGTGCTACCGTATGGATCGCCCGATTGTCCTGACTTAAGCCAGCGACCGCATGGCGGATCATCGTATCCATAAGTTTTTTCGTGGTGGCAAACTGCTCCGTTAGAAGTTCCTGTTGATGCTGATTATAGGGCTCACAGCCAATGCGATTGGCGCGTTCCCTGAGAGGAGGCCCCACGTTTTCGACAGCCGCTGGTATCTTGGCAGCAAAAGCTTCCAGTTGCTCAGTGATTTGCTGACTGACAAGCGTAATCGATTCAAGAGGAAATTCCTTCGAGGGATCGCCTCCCTTAGAATCCCTTGAAGCCGAATCTGGCGACTGAGATCTCCTAGGAGAGGAGAACATGGCAGAGGCGTCCTCCGGGTGCAAGAAGACGTCGAGTATCTGGCGATCAGTCAAGTCCTGTTTAAGCGACTCAGATATCTCCGTCGACGCCGTCAGGACCAAGGCGTCGTTTTCGTCCAACGCAGAATGCCTAAGTCTGCTACCAATACGAAGATGCTCTGATCGTACTCGAATCGATTCGGGAGAGTTCATTTTGCTCCCCTATTCTGGAAAGGACATGTGAGGTCGGTCAGCAACAAGTGTCCTTGAAATCATCAACTAAGAAGTTGTTGCAGAACGACGAAAGTACCATGATACTAAGTCTCACGGTAGTCCATGATCTTGCTGATTGGAGTAAGCGTGGCTGACTGACGCGTTGGATCGACACACTCTCAGGCCGCACTTTGATCCTGCCAGTTTGAAAACAGCAAGACACTCTTTCGTAAGTACACTGGTTCGAGGAGAAGATTAAGTTAGGTGGGGTGGCCCCGTGCCAGGTCACCATGAACCAGATACCGAGAAAGTGTGGCAAGGCAAGGTCCCTAAAACGGCCTACGACCGACCCTCCAAACCGTCCATAACCTGTTTCCAGTGAGCAAGTTGCGTGCTTTCCGAGGCTAGTAACCTATCTTGACCCCTCAGCGGAATCGCAATAAACTTTTTGCTACGAATAATTTGCGCAATTCCGCCAGCTTCCAGGAAGACAGGTCCGCTGGAGGTCTGCCGGTTCTGAATCCTTTGATTTTGATCCTTCTTATATAATTTAAGGCGGGAATCGAGCGGAGCAACTCAGGTCGAATATTGGCGCAGTTGGTCAACATGGCACTACGCCGAGAAACTTGGATCGATCGGTTTAGCAGACGATTGGGTCTTTCTTGCTTGCAATTTTGGGTGATCGATGGAACTACTGGAAAGAATCTGGGAACTACTTAGTGGGTTTGGCAACGGTATATTAGGCCGCTTCGAACGCGGAATCACTGCCTTGTTTGGGTCTGCCAATGCGCGCTATCTCAAACACACCCATTCGCGCGTGGCAGCAATTACAGCCCTCGAGCCAACTTATCAGGCGCTATCCGACGAAGAATTGCGAGGCAAGACTGACGAATTTCGCCAACGGATTGATGCGGGTGAGACACTCGACGATTTACTTGTCGAAGCCTTTGCCGCCTGTCGTGAGGCGGGTCGACGGTTCTTAGGAATGCGGCACTACGATGTGCAGCTAATCGGCGGGATCATCCTCCACGAAGGCAATATCGCAGAGATGGTCACTGGCGAAGGCAAGACGCTTGTGGCTACGCTCCCCGCCTATCTAAATGCAATCGAAGGCAAAGGAGTCCACATTGTTACGGTCAACGACTATCTAGCCCGTCGAGACATGGAGTGGATGGCGCCAATATATAATGGTCTTGGGCTAAAGGTCGACGCGATTTGGTCGGGCATGGATCCCAATGAACGCCAGCAGGCATATGCTTGCGACATTACCTATGGCACAAATAATGAGTTTGGCTTCGACTACCTCCGCGACAACATGAAGCACGCCGCTCGCGGCGACGATCGCTATTCCAAGCACCAGCAACAAGCCCAGGGCAGACTCAACTACGCTATTGTTGACGAGGTCGACAATATTCTCATCGATGAGGCCCGCACGCCACTGATCATCTCTGGTCCGGCGCAAGATGATGTTACGAAGTACTTGAAAGCTGACAAGATTGCTCGGCAGCTCAAACCCAACGTTCACTTTGAGGTGAAAGAGAAGGAGCATTCTGCACATCTGACCGACGAAGGAGTCCGTGAAGCAGAACGACTTGCCGGCGTGGAAAGCTTCTACACGGCGGGCAACATGCAGTGGCCCCATTTGATCGATAACTCACTCAAGGCACACAACCTCTATAAGCTCGACGTCAACTACGTCGTGCAGCAGGGTCGTGTGATCATTGTCGACGAGTTCACCGGCCGACTAATGGAAGGTCGTCAATGGAGCGACGGTTTGCATCAGGCAGTGGAAGCCAAAGAAGGGGTACAAATCAAGGAAGAAAACCAGACGCTGGCGACCATCACGCTGCAGAATTTCTTCAAGCTTTATAAGAAAATCTCGGGTATGACCGGTACGGCTCTCACCGAGGCTGGCGAATTCTGGAAGATTTACAAGCTCGACGTCATTGGGGTTCCGACGAACCGGGAAATGAAGCGGATCGAACATCCTGATATGATTCTGCGGACAGAGCGTGAAAAATACAACGTTATTGCCGAGGAGATCGAACGGCTCAATCGCTTCACCACCGTGGAACTCAAGAATGGCACCGAGTTTGTGGGCAAAGTGGTGAGCGAGGACGAAAGTTCAGTTACTCTTGATATGCCTGAAGAGCGACGCAAGGAAACGTTTGCTCGGGACAAGATCGCGCATATCCAGCGCCCTGGTCGACCGATCTTGGTTGGTACCGTGTCGATCGAGAAAAGCGAGCGGCTTTCTAACCAGCTCAACAAACGTGGGATTGTCCATGAAGTGCTCAATGCAAAGCAGCACAAACGTGAGGCGGAGATCGTTGCTCAAGCAGGTCGTTTGGGAGCAGTGACCATTGCAACCAACATGGCCGGCCGTGGAACGGACATCGTACTCGGGGGAAATCCCGAAACGATGGCGTGGGCTGAGTTGCAGGACAAGTATGCTTCTCGCTTGGACGTGCCCAAAGAAGAATGGCAGCAATTGGTTTCCAAGATCGAACGTCGTGAGAATATGAAAGAACAGGGCCAAGAGGTCAAATCAATTGGTGGCCTGCATATCATTGGTACCGAAAGGCACGAATCGCGGCGTATCGACTTGCAATTGCGTGGTCGTTGCGGTCGACAAGGTGACCCTGGTAGCAGCCGATTTTTCCTCTCCCTAGAAGACGATTTGATGCGGATCTTTGCAGGGGAATGGGTAAAGAACATTCTCACCCGCTTAGGGATGCAAGACGGCGAAGCAATCGAAAGCCGGATGGTGACTCGCCGTGTCGAAGGAGCCCAAAAGAAGGTCGAAGAGCGTAACTTTGAGATTCGCAAGAATCTGCTTGAGTATGACGAAGTAATGGACGAACAACGCAAGCGAGTCTATGGATACCGCCAGCGAATTCTCGATGGAGACAACTGCCGTGAACTAATCATGGAAATGATTCGCGAGCAAATCGACGAGTACCTGCAACAGTTCCTCGATTCAGATTACGGCACTGACTCCTTCGCAGCTGCCGCTGGAAATCTGCTCAATGTTCAACTTGAAAGCCGTGACTTTCGCAATGTGAGTCCGGAGGATGCTGACCGTCTTGCCCGCGATGAGGCCTATCGCCTGGCAGAAACGCAGATTCTGGACGCCATCGAAGAGAATCTTCCCGAGGAAGAGGAAGCCACCGAATGGAACTGGGAGGCTTTGGCCAAATGGTCGAATATTCGCTGGGGAACCAACTATCGTGAGCGGGACCTCAAGAAGATTGGCCGAGATCAGTTGGCTGAAGTCATGATCAAAGATGCGAATGGAGCCATTGGTGAAATCGATCTCTCGGATTGCGATCGGCTGTTGGAAGCCGGTTACGGAGTGAAGACAGCATGTGCCTGGCTGCACGACAAATTTGGGGTCGAACTAACTCCAGACGAAGTCGCCGATCTTAGTTCGTCAGAATTCATTGAGCTTGCCCAAGAGCGTGCCCAGCAATCCTATGATGAACGTGAGTCGGAATACCCTGTGCTGGCGGGGATGTATCGGTTTGCTTCTCGCAATCAAGCAGGCCAACGTGGGCTGCAGCGGGAAGAGTTGGTCGAATGGGCGAAACGACGTTTCTCAGCGGATCTGTCTCTGGATGATCTCAAGACGAAGCAGCGAGAAGAGATTCGCAGCATGCTGGTCGAGTACAGTCGCAAGATGAATGCTGCTGCCAACAAGGTTGCATCGGAAGCCCAAGAACGTGTCGAGGCGCTCTTCAATGAGTCCGGCAGTGCCGTTACTCTCGGCCAGGTTACTGGCAATAACGGCAAACTTGATGACTTGAGTGAATGGCTTGCGAAGTCTTGCAATTCAACCCTTTCACGAGAGGAACTTGCCAAGCTCGATTATGACGCCGCTCGTAGACGAGTAGCTCAGTTGGTCGAAGACCGCTACCGCCCCGAAATGCGCCGCATGGAGCGAGCGGTCCTGTTACAGATTCTTGATCAGAGTTGGAAAGAGCATCTGCTGAGTATGGATCACTTGCGCTCGAGCGTTGGCCTACGTGGCTATGCTCAGATCGACCCCAAGGTCGAATACAAGCGCGAAGGCATGCGGATGTTTGAAGTGATGTGGAGTAGCGTGGCCAACTACGTCACCAATCTGATCTTCAAAATGGAGCAGCTCGACGAAGGTTTTGTCGGTAGCACATGGGTCGAGTCGGCTGCTATTCACGAAGAAGCTCCTTCGACTTCGGATATTGCTGAGCAGCAACAGGCGGCAATCGCTGGATCAGATACTCAGCAGAAACTCGAGCCCATTCGCAATCGACAGGAGAAGGTTGGACGCAATCAGCCCTGCCCCTGTGGCAGTGGGAAAAAGTATAAGAACTGTTGCGGTAAGTGAGCAAAGCAAACCAAGGGAAAGGATTCCCGTGCCCCGTTTTCAGTATTGGCTCTTGAATGCCGCTTATCTCGGTGCGATCATGCTTGCCTTGCCCTGGCTGCTCTGGTCGGCGTGGCGGCACGGTAAATATCGAGAAGGCTTCGCCGAGAAATTCTGGGGCAATGCTCCCCGCCGATCATGTGATCAACCATGTATCTGGCTGCACGCGGTGAGTGTTGGCGAGGTAAATCTCCTTGCGAATTTGATTCGTGAACTCGCTGACAATCGTCCGAACTTGGAACTGGTCATTTCGACAACCACGAAGACGGGATACGAGCTGGCACGGCAGAAATATGCCGACCATACCGTCTTCTATTGTCCGTTGGATTTCAGTTGGGCCGTCAAGCGGGCGCTCCAGCGCATTCGCCCCGATTTGTTGGTGCTCGCTGAGTTGGAACTTTGGCCTCAGTTGATTACCGAAGCGAAGAAACAGGGAGTACAAGTCGCTATCGTAAATGGTCGACTGAGCGACAAGAGCCTGAGCGGGTATCTCCGAATTCGCCCCTTGATTTCGCGGATACTCGCCCAGGTGGACATGATCGCAGCACAGAACGCGGAAACGGGGGAGCGGTTTAGTCGATTGGGAGCCCGCGCGGAGACCGTCTTCACAACGGGTTCGCTCAAGTTTGACGGGGCGACCACGGACCGCTGCAATACACGAACCACGCAACTTCGAAAGCTGGCGGGGCTCGCCGAGGAGGATATCCTACTGCTGGCCGGCAGCACACAAGACCCCGAAGAGGCGATGGCACTGCGTGTCTATCAAGACTTGAAACCTGATCATCCACGATTGCGACTCGTAATAGTGCCGCGCCATCCACAACGCTTTGCTGACGTGGCTACGCTGCTGGAAGCATCGAGTCTGCCTTGGATTCGTCGAACCCAACTCGAATCTTCACCCTACCCCCTCCCCCGCTCCACAATTATCCTCGTCGATTCGATTGGAGAACTGGGAGCTTGGTGGGGCCTGGCGGATATCGGCTTCGTCGGTGGGAGTTTCGGCAACCGCGGAGGGCAAAACATGCTCGAGCCGGCGGCCTACGGGGTTGCGACTTGCTTTGGTCCCAACACTTGGAACTTTCGCGAAATCGTTGCTCAGTTGCTGGCTGCCGAAGGAGCGGAGGTCGTCAAAGACGAGCAGCAACTTTCCGCATTCGTACGGCGAACTCTCAATGAGCCAGAGTGGGCAAAGAACCTCGGAGAACGGGCCCGACAATTAGTTCTCTCCCAGCAAGGAGCCACCAAGCGAACAGTGCAATTGCTGCTGCCGCTGGTTGCAGAAACTGAAGCGATGCGAAACGCCGCTTGAGGCAAAGTTCTTATTCCATCATTCTTAGAACTTCTGTTCAGAGAATCCCATCTTGCAGTTAATCTTCTCCAAGAAAGATTCCGCTCCGTGCTACCGCAGGCAAAACGCGATATGTTTCACTTTGTTACGTATTCGCTTTATGGCACTGGGCCCTGTTAAGAAAAAGCAAGAAGACCTGCGGGGCGTAGCCCCGCAGCTGTATGAGGTAGGATTCCTCGTGATGCGGGGGAATGTCTTGAGTTGCCGCTAGGCAAGTTTCATCTATTCGTCTATTCGTCACGTTGCGACTTGCGTAGGATAAGGGGCATGACCATTCGCATTGCTCTGAATCATCGGACCAGATATCGGTATGACCGGCTGGTGAATTTGTCTCCGCAGATCATTCGGCTCAGACCGGCACCTCATGCCAGGACGCCGGTGCCGAGCTATTCGCTCAAGGTGCGACCCGAGGAGCATTTTGAGAATTGGCAGCAGGATCCGCATGGGAATTTTCTCTGTCGGTGTGTGTTTCCTGAGAAGGTCAGCGAGTTGAGCATCGAGGTGGACCTGATTGCGGAAATGACGGTCATCAATCCGTTTGACTTCTTTGTCGAGCCGAAGGCGGAAGAATGGCCCTTTGAATATGATCCCTGGCTTGAAAAGGATTTGCTGCCATTTCTAGAATGCGAACCTGCTGGGCCAAAGTTGGCAGAGTGGCTCTCCAAGGTAGATCGAACGAAGCGGAACACGGTCAACTTTGCAGTTGAGTTGAACCAGCGACTTCAGCAGGACATCAGCTACCTGATCCGGCTAGAGCCAGGAGTGCAGTCTTGTGAAGAAACACTCACAAACCTGTCGGGGTCTTGCCGAGACAGTGCGTGGTTGCTGGTGCAAATTCTGCGCAACCTGGGGATCGCTGCGCGATTTGCCTCGGGGTATTTGATTCAACTCGTGGCAGATGTGAAATCGCTCGATGGGCCTTCGGGGACGGACAAGGATTTTACCGACCTGCATGCCTGGACCGAGGCCTATATTCCGGGTGCGGGATGGATCGGGCTCGATCCGACTTCGGGGTTATTGACGGGGGAAGGACATATCCCTCTGGCCTGTACGCCTGATCCGATGAGTGCGGCGCCGATCACGGGCGGGGTCGACGCTTGCGAAATGGAGTTCGACTATGCGATGTCGGTGACGCGGATTCATGAAGATCCGCGCGTGACCAAGCCATACACAGACGAAGAATGGCAACGCATCGAGGCCGTCGGACGTGACGTGGACCAACGACTACAGGCGGGAGATGTGCGGCTGACGATGGGGGGCGAACCAACGTTTGTCTCTGTCGATGACATGGAAGGGGAAGAATGGACGACGGCTGCTGTGGGTCCGACTAAGAGATTGCGCGCTGCCGAGTTGTTTTTGCGCATGCAGCAGCGGTTTGCGCCCAACAGCTTGTTGCACTTTGGCCAAGGGAAATGGTATCCGGGGGAGTCGCTCCCCCGCTGGGCGTTTAGTTGCTACTGGCGGAGTGATGGCGAGCCGATTTGGAGCGAGCCGAAGTTGATTGCCGAAGAGGGCAAGAGTTATGGTAGGACGGCCGCGGATGCGGAACGGTTTGTGAAGACGTTTGCCGAGAATCTGGAGATCGATCCGCAGTATGTTATTCCGGCTTACGAAGATGTCTGTCAGTACATTGCCCAGGAACGGCGACTGCCGGTGAATGTGAATCCTCGCGACAACAAGCTCAAGGATCCCGAGCAGCGGGCGCGGATGGCGCGGATTGCCGAACAAGGGTTGGGCGAAGTGGCGGGGTATGTGCTGCCGATCCGTCGGCAATGGTGGCAAGCCCAGGCGAAGTGGACGAGCAGCACCTGGCCGATTCGCGCCGATGCCATGTTTTTGCTGCCTGGTGATTCGCCGGTGGGTCTGCGTTTGCCGCTGGATACACTGCCCTGGACTCCGGAGGAGGAAGAAGAAGGTTTTTATGAGGTGGACCCCTCGGCACCGCGAGACCCCCTACCCCGCCACCCTTATCAGAAGGCCCGAGCTGGTCAGCGAGAAAAGTCTGCTGCGCAAGAGAAGCCCGCCCAACGTGTGCAGCAGGAAGTTGCCCCAACCGAAAACGCAGACGAAGGCAATGTTGGCCGGCAAAATGAACAGAAACTCGATAAGAGGAGCAAGGTGGTCAAGACGGCGATGTGCGTCGAGCCTCGCAACGGGACACTGCATGTATTCATGCCTCCCACGGAGCGACTGGAAGATTATCTCGATCTGGTGACGGCAGTTGAGGAGACTGCGAAAACCATCGATACACCGATCGTGCTGGAAGGTTACGTGCCGCCCCAGGATCATCGGCTCAACAACATTAAGGTAACGCCCGATCCTGGAGTCATCGAAGTGAATACGCATCCGGCCAGTTCTTGGGACGAATTGGTCGAGTCGACAACGGCATTGTACGAAGAAGCCTTCTATAGTCGACTGGCAACGGAGAAATTTGATCTCGACGGTCGCCATACGGGAACGGGGGGCGGAAACCATGTTGTGCTGGGTGGCGCGACTCCGCAAGACAGCCCGTTTTTGCGCCGACCTGACTTGCTCAAGAGTCTCGTAGCGTATTGGAACAATCATCCATCGCTCTCCTACTTATTCTCAAGTAGCTTTATCGGGCCGACAAGTCAGGCACCGCGAGTTGATGAAGGGCGGCGCGATGCGCTGTACGAATTGGAGATTGCCTGCTCTCAGGTGCCTGATGCCCAGGCAACGGACGAGCCAATTGCCCCTTGGATGGTGGATCGTATCTTCCGCAATATCTTGGTAGATCTCACTGGCAACACGCACCGCGCAGAATTCTGCATCGACAAGATGTACTCGCCCGACACAAGCACGGGGCGTTTGGGACTGGTGGAGTTTCGTGGATTTGAGATGCCGCCTCACGCTCGCATGAGTTTGACACAGCAGCTGTTGTTGCGATCGCTGATCGCTCGCTTCTGGGAAGCGCCTTATCGAGAAAAACTCATCCACTGGGGGACGACTCTGCATGACAAATTCCTCTTGCCGCATTTTGTGTGGAGTGACCTGAGGGAAGTGATCTGCGAGAGTCGTGTTTTTGGTATTCCACTAGAGGTGGATTGGTTTGCGTCGCATTTTGAATTTCGGTTTCCTCGCATTGGGACGATCAATCAACGAGGGATTGAGATGGAACTCCGACAAGGGGTCGAGCTGTGGTACGTGCTTGGTGAGGAGCCAGCAGGTGGAGGGACGACGCGGTTCGTTGATTCTTCGGTCGAGCGATTGCAAGTGAAAGTGACCGGGATGGTTGACGAGCGGCATCAGGTAACTTGCAATGGCCGGCGCGTGCCATTGCGTTCGACGGGAACCGAGGGTGAATATGTCGCGGCGGTCCGCTATCGAGCCTGGCAGCCCCCCAGTTGCCTGCATCCCTTGATCGAAGTACACACGCCGTTAGTGTTCGACATCTTCGACACGTTTAACGACCGCAGTATTGGGGGTTGCACCTACCATGTTTCCCATCCAGCGGGTCGAAATTACGAGACCTTTCCAGTCAACGCCTACGAGGCCGAGGCCCGCCGGGCGGCCCGCTTTTTCGCTGCGGGTCATACACCCGGACCGATGCCCTGCCCTGCTGAAGAATCGAACCCTCTATTTCCGTTGACGCTGGACTTGAGGCGGGTTAAACCGAACTAATGGAAGGTGTCGAAATCAATCAACGGGCAGGCGAAAGCATCTTTGCAGGGTATGCACCCGACAATGCATTCTATGATGAAATCTTTTGCGGCACGGGTGGAGTAAGACCCGGCTGGAAAGATTTCCTTTCCGCAGTTTCATGCATCGGTCGCACCGAACTGATGAACCGGTGGTTGCAGGCTCAGGAAGAAATTCATGAGACTGGTATCGCCTACAATATCTATGATCATTCCGAAGGTGCCGTGCGACCGTGGGAACTCGATCTATTGCCGCAGTTGATTGGTCCGGAAGAGTGGTCGGAGTTGTCCGCAGGATTGGTGCAGCGTGCAAACTTACTCAATCGATTGCTCGCGGATTTGTACGGCCCCCAGGAATCGCTGACGCGAGGAATGCTCCCCGCGAATTGGCTTTATTCGCACCCAGGGTTTCGGCGGGTATATTCTGGACAAACGCCACCGGGAGGGACGTTCCTGCATTTCTATGCGGCCGATCTGGCACGCGCGCCTGATGGACGGTGGTGGGTTGTGGGAGATCGCACCGACGCTCCCCTGGGTTTGGGGTACGCGCTGGAGAATCGCATCGTGACATCGCGGATGCTTTCTAAAGCAATCCACAACTTTAATGTTGAGCGACTCGCGGGATTCTTCATGACTTTGCAAGAAACGCTGCGCGAGCTTGCACCAAGTCATCGCGACAATCCTCGCATCGTACTTTTGAGCCACGGGCCGAGTGGGCCAAACTATTTTGAAGATGCCTATCTTGCGCGCTATCTCGGGTACACCCTGGTCGAAGGGGGTGACCTGGCGGTTCGGGATGACCATGTGTTTCTGAAGACGCTCGGAGGACTCTTGCCGGTGGATGTGATTCTCCGGCGGCTGAGTGATGAGTTTTGCGATCCCTTGGAACTCCGAGGGACCGCCGGACTAGGTGTGCCTGGCTTACTGCAGGCGGCGCGGTTGGGGAACGTCACAGTAACGAACGCACTGGGGAGTTCGCTGGTGGAGTCGCCATCCCTCATGCCCTTCCTGCCGGGCCTCGCGCGGGAATGGATGGGCGAGGAACTCACTTTGCCTTCGGTAGCGACTTGGTGGTGCGGGCAGGACAGTGCCCGAAGCCATGTGATGTCGCAATTTGCTCAAGGTGAATCGAATCCACTTTCGATCCGCTCTGCCTATCGGGTAGGGCGCAATGATGCGTCAGATCGATTGCGGAGTGATTGTGGTTCCGATATAGCAAAGCTATTGCAAACTGAGTCACGTAGCTTGATCGCTCAAGAGGCAGTCAAACGGTCGACCTCGCCAGTGTGGTGCGATGATTCGCCGACTCGTTGGCATATGGCGCTGCGAGTGTTTCTGGTGGCAAGTGATAATTCTTATCATGTGATGCCGGGGGGATTGGTGCGACTAGACCGTGAGTCGGCGCCGTTGGACCATTCTGTGCTTGGTGGGCACATGAGCAAGGACGTCTGGGTTCAAGCGATCGAACCCGTAAAAAATGTGACACTCCTCGCGACCGCGAAACAGCCGGTCGTGTTACGGCGCGGTGGAACAGAATTGCCGAGTCGAGTTGCCGACAATCTGTTCTGGCTCGGTCGGCGGATCGAACGGGCGCAGGGAACTTGTCGCTTGTTGCGGCCTGTTGTCGCGAGGCTCACAGGTGAAACGGAGTTTGAAGGCTCGGAGGAACTCGCCTACTTGATACATTGTCTGGCGGAACAAGGCCACATCGAGCCTGGGTTCGCAGTCGAAGGCATGAAGGATCGTTTGCCGACGATTGCCCATATTCTGCCGTCATCCGTTCTGGATCCTGAAATGCTTGGCAGCTTACGTTGCTCGGTTGCCGAGGCCCATCGAAATGCTTCGCTGGTGCGAGACCGATTGTCGCTCGACAGCTGGCGGATCGTGCATCATATCGAGCGTTTGGTGATGCGAGCATCCCAGCTCGAACAGTCTGTGGATCCTTTTACGAAGATCCATCTCTCGGGAGATTCGGAGAAAGAGTTGCTCACACCCGACGAAGTGGGAGCACTTAAGAGGCAGCCGTTTGGGCTGGTTGAGCTTGACGAGCTGTTGGACGAATTGATCGTCAATCTGGCGGCACTTGATGGTTTGATTGGTGAAAGTATGACCCGGACTTCTGCGTGGCGCTTTTTGGAGTTAGGTCGGAGATTGGAGAGGTCCCTGCATGTGGTGTCACTTGTGCAGTCGATTCCAGCCATGCCAGAAAAGGAAGAAGGTCGAGTGCTGGAGGCGGTGTTAGAAGTAGCCGACAGCATCATGACCTACCGCAGTCGCTACTTGGCCGCCGTGAGTCGGGCAGCGGCACTTGATCTGCTCTTGACCGACGAGACAAATCCTCGCTCGTTGGCGTATCAATTGGTATCGATTGTTGATCACGTGGCTCACCTTCCCCACGACGAAACCAAACCACTTGGTACGCCGGAGGAGCGGATCGCTCTATCGCTGTTGAACAGTTTGCGGATGCTTGAAGTAGACGATCTCAATCCTTCAAGCAGCGGCAAACGAAGCAAATTGGAACGGTTCCTACAGCAGGTGGTCGATCAGTTACCGAAGCTATCGGATTTGATTAGCCATCGCTACTTGATCCACGCTGGGGTGGCTCGGCAGATGTCGGATCGGGGTGGGCCCAAAAATTGAGATAAACAACGCTCTCCGCCCTGTATAGTTCGGAAGGCGCTTCGCGGTCAAAAAGAATGAAATACAAAATTACCCATACAACGAAGTACAACTACGACGCGCCAGTACCGGTATGTCATAATGTGGTCTATCTCACTCCACGCAGTACGAAGGTTCAGTCTTGCGCGCGGCATCGATTGACGGTAAATCCTAGCCCCGCAACCCATTCCAAGAGGACGGACTATTTTGGCAATGCCGTGTCCGCGTTTTCCATTGCCACCAGCCACAAATTGTTGCAGATTACGGCGAGCAGCTCGGTAACGGTCCTTCGGCGGGAATTGCCTGCTGAGAGCAGTACTTCTGCTTGGGAAGTGGTTCGCGATTCTTTGGGAACTGATCTATCTGCGGAAGGATTAGCAAACTACCAATTTGCGTTTCCGTCGCCCCACGTTCCGATTCATGGAGAGCTTGCGGACTATGCTCGCGAAAGCTTTACACCGGGACGACCGATCTTGGAATCATTGCGATTGTTGAACGAGCGTTTGCATGCGGATGTGAAGTACGATCCCAAGGCGACGACCATCAGCACTCCCATTTTGGAGGTGTATGAACATCGACGGGGCGTCTGTCAGGACATGGCCCACTTGATGCTTGGAAGTCTGCGTGCGATCGGGTTAGCAGCGCGTTATGTGAGTGGGTACGTGAGAACGCAACCGGCCAATGGAAAACCGCGTTTAGTTGGGGGGGATGCCTCGCATGCGTGGCTTTCTGTATATTGTGGCGACGCGGGCTGGATCGATGTTGATCCGACCAATGCATCTTTCCCGCAAGCAGAACACATCACCGTTGCCTGGGGACGCGACTTCAGCGATGTTTGTCCTGTGGCGGGGATGTTCATCGGTGGCGGGGAACATAAGTTAGATGTCTCAGTGGACGTGGCGACGGTTGAGTAGAGATTACAGAATGCCACAGCGCAAAGAGTGTGCCTGCTAAATTGCGGACTTGCCAAATTTCTTTCAAGATGCGAACATGGGGCTCAGGCGGTCGTTATGTCTCTCGACGGAAAGTGGAGACGATGGACTTTTAAGGCCCTTGCGGATGAATCAATCACAGCCGAACGCCTCGCAGCTCCACTTTCGTGGTTACGATACGAAAGACTTTTTCGATGAGCTGATCGACGAACACGATAAGCCTCGGCCTGGTGCAGAACTCTTGCTGCAACGGATTGAAGAACTTCCCGACGATGAAATACTCCAGCGCCAGCAGATGGCTGAGCGGTCGCTGTTTCGGATGGGAATTACGTTCAATGTTTACGGGGACAACCAAGGCGTGGAAAAGATCATGCCTTTCGATTTGGTGCCTCGGATTATTGCGCCTGAGGAGTGGAGTCGTTTGGAGCGTGGGCTCAAGCAACGGATTCGGGCCCTAAATCTGTTCATTGATGACATCTATCACGATCAGAAGATCGTCAAAGACAAGGTCGTTCCCGAAGTCATGCTCAAAAGTGCGAAAAGTTTTCGCGAGCAATGCATTGGTATAAATCCACCGGCGGGAATCTGGTGTCATATCACGGGGACGGATCTGGTCCGTGATAAAGATGGCACAATTTACGTGCTGGAAGACAATCTACGCTGCCCCTCTGGAGTGTCGTATGTCTTGCAGAACCGATTTATTATGAAACGCAGTCTTCCCTGGCTGTTTGATGCATCCAACGTGCGGCCTGTCCTCGACTACCCGGGAAGATTGTTTCAATTGCTTGAATACTTGGCGCCGGAAGGGATCGAGTCGCCAACTGTGGCGGTTTTAACTCCCGGAGTGTTTAACTCAGCCTACTACGAACACTCATTCCTCGCTCAGCAGATGGGGGTCGAACTGGTCGAAGGACGTGATCTGGTTATTCACGACGGTTTCGTCTGCATGCGGACAACTAAAGGGTTTCAGCGCGTCGACGTGCTCTATCGACGCATTGATGATGACTTCATTGATCCTAAGGCGTTTCGAGAAGACTCGATGCTCGGAGTACCGGGATTGATGGAGGCTTATCGAAACGGCCGCGTGGCACTGGCAAACGCACCGGGAACCGGCATTGCAGATGACAAGGTGATTTACGCCTACGTAGAGAAAATGATCAAGTACTACTTGGATGAAGAAGCTATCATCCCCAACGTACCGACTTACGTTTGCTATGATGACAAGGAACGAGAGTATGTACTGGCCAACCTCGACAAGCTCGTGGTTAAAGCGGCCAACGAAGCGGGCGGGTACGGAATGCTTATTGGTCCCCATGCGACCGAGGAAGAACGCGAGAAGTTTGCTGGACTGATCCAAGAGAATCCGCGAAACTACATCGCTCAGCCGACGCTTTCCTTGTCGAGAATCCCCACGATCGTCGAGGATAAATTCGAAGGTCGGCACGTCGATTTGAGGCCGTATATTCTCTACAGCGAAGATATTTTCGTTTTGCCTGGAGGACTCACGCGGGTGGCGCTCAAGAAGGGATCACTCGTCGTGAATTCCTCGCAAGGTGGCGGCAGCAAAGACACCTGGGTGATTGGCTCATCGCCGCAGCAAAGTCAGTCGCAACAACAATCGTAGGAAGTGAGTAGTCAGTTGCAACAATCCCCAGCCCCCAGCCCCCAGCCCCAACTCTATGCTTAGCCGTGTTGCCGATTCAATTTACTGGATGAGCCGTTATGTCGAACGGGCCGAAAATCTGGCTCGCTTCGTCGACGTGACGCACAATATGTCTCTCGACCTGCCGCGCGGGTCTGAGCAACAGTGGGGGGCGTTGGTCTATGCCTCAGGGGATCAAGAGTATTTTGAAGAGCACTACGGTGAGGCGACGCGGGAGAACGTGACTCAATTTTTGACGTTCGACCGTGAATACTCGGGCTCGATTCTTTCTTGTGTGCAAGCGGCCCGTGAAAATGCGCGAAGTGTGCGGGAGTCGATATCTTCAGAGATGTGGGAGCAGCTCAATCAGTTCTATATCACGGTGCGCGATGCAGCGAAAATGGGACTTCCAGGATCTCCGAATGAATTTTTTCAATACGTCAAGAATTCCAGTCATTTGTTCGTGGGGATCACTGTCACCACCTTTTCACAAGGCGAAGCCTGGCATTTTGCCAGACTGGGGCGAGTTTTAGAGCGTGCCGACAAGACTTCGCGGATTCTAGATGTGAAGTATTTCACATTGCTTCCGAGTGTGGCTGATGTAGGGACTCCGATCGACGACTTGCAGTGGTCGGCCGTGTTGCGAAGTGTCAGTGGGTTTGAGATGTTTCGCAGAAAGCACCACGGTATCACACCGAAGCGGGTAGTTGGCTTTCTGGTAATCGATCGCCAGTTTCCTCGAGCGATTATGCACTGTGTTGATACCGCTTACCGTTCGCTCCACGCGATCTCCGGTTCGCCGCAAGGAACGTTTTGGAATATCGCCGAGAAAAGACTGGGACGACTTCGTAGCGAGTTGGCCTACTCTACAGTTGATGAAATTATCGCCCTGGGGTTGCACGAGTTTCTCGACTCGCTTCAGACGAAACTGAATGACGTCGGCGAAGGCCTCGATCACACGTTCATCGCGATGGATCCAGATGGTCAAGCGGCTACCTAAGATAATTGCCATGGCGAGATTCCTCCCATGAGAACTTTTGATTGCTGTTGCGGGAATTCTCTTTTCTTTCACAGTACCTATTGCATTAGTTGCAATCGTAACACGGGTATGTGCCCGGCATGCAATCGGGTCGTACCAGTGATTGAAGAAGTGGACGGTATTTGTCGTTGCGGTAACCCGGACTGTGGTGTAGAAGTCACCCAGTGTTTCAATGGGGAAACGAACGATTTCTGTAATCGACTTGTCGTGAAAGCAGAACTGGAGAATCTCTGCGACTATTGCACCTTGACCACAGTGATTCCCGATATGCCCATCGCGGGAAACTACGAAAAATGGAAACGGCTGGAACAAGCGAAGCAACGCGTGCTCTATCTTCTGGACCAAATTGGATTAGAGTTTCGCGGGGTTGATGAGAATAGCGAACCCACGCTCTCGTTTGAGTTCAAGGCAGACGCTGAGAAGCCCGTCACAACAGGGCATAAAAACGGATGTATCACGATCAATATCCGCGAAGCAGACAGTGTGGAGCGGGAGAGATCACGCGTCGAGTTGCAGGAGCCTCAACGAAGCCTGATAGGACATTTCCGCCACGAGTTAGGGCATTTCTTCTGGGATCGGTTGGTGAGAGGGGATCGTGAAGTAGCATTTCGCGTCCTGTTTGGCGACGAACGAACTCCGACTTACAAGGAAGCGCTCACAAATTACTATCAGAAGGGCCCCGCTCTGAATTGGACTAGCAATTTTATTTCGGCCTATGCGACGATGCATCCTTGGGAGGATTTTGCGGAAACTTTCTCAGCCTACTTGGATATGGCCAGCGTCGTCGACACGGCCACTCACTTTGGTGTCACGGATAGTGGAATCCAGGATTTCGACGCCATGCTCAAGAGCTACAGCCGCGTGGGGTTGATCGCCAACGAATTCAATCGAGACATGGGGCTCTTGGACTTGGTGCCCCAGGTCTTTGTGCAGCCGGTGGTTGAGAAACTGCGGTTCGTGCATGGGCTTCGCAAGGAAGTCTAGCAAGGCAAGAATGCTGTGCCATTTCGCTCCTGGCTTGATTGTGTCTCGTAGTATGTTTCTACGACAAAAGTTTCGCCTATTTGTATGGTTCTAACACGTCCTTTAGCTTGGCAAAAATTGTCTTCATCTCCCCGCGAGCCGCGTCATCATGCATCGTATATTGTGGAGGTACTCCGTCGACGAAGATCGAATAATTCTCATCAAAGTACACCGGCAACTTGTTTAGCTCCTGCATTTGCAAGTGTCTAGAGAATTGGGCTTTATCTGGAAACCCCCTTGCTCCCTGCCGCTCGAGGAAATGGTTGTGGGCTTTGCGTGTCTCGAGTTCTTTTGGTGAGAGTCGATGAATAAAGCGCAGATCGATTTCAAGGGGGATGAACGAGCCGATGCGTCGCAGATACTCTTCCACCGTTTCTCCCTCATTGGTTCCGGGTCGTCCGTAGAGAGGAGTGATCAGCACTGGTTGTTCGCGGCGCACGCTGATCATGTTTCCCGTGACAGTGAGAGACCACCCCTTCGGCAGAAGGGGTTTGATCGTCTGGGCATACTTTTCAATCGGCGTCGCTTCGTTCTGGTTCGCTGGATCACGCAAGGCGACTTCCGCGAGGCCGAAGGAGGTGGCGACCCACAGGCGATCTTTGGCCCAGACGGCGTCGTAGCATTCGTAGTGATTCTGGTCGTCGTAGCGAAAGCCGTCGGGGGGGCCGTAGAGGGTGAGTTCACCGGTGGTCAGGTCGAGGCGGGATAAACCGCTGTGGTTGAAGCGTCGCCAGGTGCGACCGCCGATCCAGAGTTGCCCGTCGTGCTCGACGAAAAAACTGGGGAAACTATAGGCTCCCGGATAGTTTTTCAGCGATGAAGTGAGGGGGTAGGATTTACTGGACCCTTCATTTCTTTGTGGCAGCAGGGCAATATGTTGAAATGGCGTGTACCAAATGCCTGAACGACCGGCATCAACAATAATTGTACTTTGAGAAAGCTCGTGCCACTGCTGCGTTATTAAGTCAAGCGAGTGGAGTCTACCCTCGACGCCGGGGACGACTAGCTGTCCAGCGTGGATAGACATAGATGCGGGTGCGGTTTGGGGCGACTCTTGATCGCGATAGATGTGAATCGGTGCGTCGGCATTGGGATCGATACGCACGATTCCACCGGAGACGATCTTTCGTAAGGAGTCGATGTTGGCCACACTTGTATATGCGATGGGGCCGTGGGCAGCTATCGCGACAATGGAGTTGGTGGGCAAGCCATCGTCGGTGGTCCACTGGCGCCACTCGCCGGTTTTCAGTGATCTTCTCCACAGTCCGTCGTGATCGGTCCCCGCCCAGAGAAAGCCATCCGCCACGGCCAAGCAAGAAACGCGGTCGTCAGGTCCGCCGAGGTTGGTCCAGTCGCCGGTGGCGAAGTCAAGTTGCCGCACCGATTTCAGGGGAACTGCCTGTGGACCACGTCGTCCCAGCTCGAATCCGCCGCTGCAATAGAGTCGATTGCCGTCGGTGGCAAGGACCTTGCAGTGGAAGGGTTCGCCGGCTGAGACGTCTAGATACTCTATGTCGATGTCACGGTTTTTGTCGAGCGGCACGCCTCCCAAGGCATCGATCCGTTTTGTGACATCGAGTCCAAGGAAGTGTCCAGGCGGCATCCCGACGTAATGCAGATAAACATCCAGCGCTTCGCGTTTGCGGCCCAGAGCTTCGTAGCACTGCCCCAAATGGTAGCCATAGTAGCTGTTCGTGATGTCGTGCTCTACCATTTGAATTATATTCAGGGGTTGGATTCCCTCCAGAATCCGCAAGGCTTCGACTGCTTTTTGCTGATGCAGCAGGCGCTTTGCGAGTTGCGTCTTTTCCATAATCAAGGATTGCTGCACATGGGGATCAGTGTCGTTTACGAAACTCTCTTCGAGCAAGGCATCGAGTTCCTGCTGCGTCTGAGGAGAAGGGTGCAGTTCCAAGAGTCGCCGCTTCCCGTAGAGACGACGCCAACGATCATCGCTGTCTCGCCATCGCTCGAGTAGTGCCTCGGCTTCACGCTGTGTTTGTGCGGAGCCTTTCTTGTTGCGAACTATAGACGCCGCAAATGCGCTAGATCGACTCAAGAGACGGTCCTGCACCTTTGGAGGTGATTGTTGTGTGACTGGTGCTTCCACGACTTTTGCCAACGTATTTAGCAGTCGAGACCATTGTTGCTGATTTTGGGTGTGCGAGCAGATATTCTCCAACACATACAACATCCTTATCCGAGGGATACTTAAACCATCCTTTGTTGAAGTGGCAAATGCCTCCAGGCGACGATCAAAACCAAGTCTTAACAATTCGGGATCGACCTCGGCGATATCTTGCTCTGAGAACAAACACCCTTCGTGGGTGAAGTACATATCCGCGAGTAGTTCGTTCGCGATTTCATACATCTCGCTGTCGGTCGTTTCTGCGCGAATTCGCCGTAGCAGTTGCTCGCAGCGCTCAGGATTCCAGACTCCGTCGATGTGGAAACTCAGGCAGTACGCCAGCGGCAGGGCCGCGGTCAATCGTTCTGGCTCTAGAAAGAGGATCGATTCGAGGCGGTCAATCGATTTTTGCAAGAGGTGGACGCCGAGCGGACTCTCTGGCTCAACGCTCTGTTGCACATGCGCTGGTTGTTGAACATTTGGTATCCTGAATGGCCTGTAACCCGCATCCTCGGGGTTATAGCGGTTGAAGCGATACACGTCACGTAGAGCTAACTCATAGAGGCGGTCGATCTCTTTGATGCCAGCGTTCTTGGCCGGAACTGGTCGATCGTCACTGGCGGAGACGAACTTTGAAATCTCCGTCGCGATTTCGGCAACTTGCTCTGCGATAGCTTGCGGCAGGCAGGCATGCTCGCTACGGAGCACGACCTTGAGTGACTTCACCTCCACCAGTTCCGCAACAATCACGACCAGGTTGCCGTTGGGAGTGTTTCGCTCGTCGATCTCGCCGCGGAGCACGTAGGCCGCTTCGCGCTCAGGCGCCGCTTCGAGTCCCCTGCCCTCGTTGGTCAGTCCGGCCCGCACCAATTCGAGTTCCGCTAAGAGTTGCTCCATACTGGAGCGCTGCACGACGCGGCAAGTTTCCAGCTGTAACAGGTTCGCCACAAACAGATCGCGCAGGCCCCGTTCAAGCGGGCGGAGGCGATCGAATCGCTCTACTGATTCGAAGGGTAAGACGGCGAGGGTGGCGCTTCGCGAGGTTGGCCCCTGGGCGATGGTCGCCACGAAATCGGCGATCTCGGCGGTGGCTTCTTCAATAAGCGCGGCACTGATCGGCACGGCCGTCTCACCGCGCACGACGGCAGTCGCCCCCTCAGTAATCCGAACCAAGGTAAACCGGTTCTTAGAGTCCTCCTCGGCCGGTGAAAGCTCGACGGTGACAAGTAGATTCGCCGGGTCTATTTGGCCGACTGCCAGCGGATTAGCGTTATTTGATTCGAGACTGCGGGCTAATTCCGCCACTAGCGCGGCGGCCTGTTCCCGCTCGACGACCTGAAGGCCCTTCTTCTCACCGACGGCATGTTCCAAAAGCGGCAGCAGGGCATCCACAAGCTGTTTATCGGCGACATTGGCTGAGGATTTAGTGGAAATCGCGACGGTGTTCGCTGCGCGAGCGCAGGCTGAACTAATGAGCATGGCTGCCATACAAAAAACTGTAGCTAACTGGCATCGAACGCGCATCTATCGAGACTCCTCTTCAAAAAGTTCAACACGGTACAATTCCTTGCTTGTCATCACGAGTACTTGCCTCTGGTCGTCGATTAGGTATCGCAATACCTTCTCTGGCGGGGGAAGATTATCGGCCAGTAACTGCTTCGGTGAGAGGCTCCCATGCGCGTGAAGATCCCACTTGCGAGAAGACGTCTTGTAGAGTTGCTTCGTCGGGGTGAGTAAGTATTTTTCATTGTAGACAAACTGTTGCAAGCTCAGCCCAATGCCTGAGAAAGGAGGGTCGGACTGGTTTCCAAGGAGCCATTCCAGCGAAAGTGTCGCGGGATTAAAGCGGGCCATAGCTCCCTGCGGGCTCTGGAAGCCGAGATGGTGTTGGTCACTCAGCGTTGTGCCGGGGTGTGCAATATAGAACGGCGGTTTCGCCTGGTGAATCGACTTGTCCTGGAGAATTACTTTGAACAGATCGCCAAGTGGTGGTCGAGAGAAGCTTTCGTCTCTCTGATTGCGGTCGTGGCATGCCCACAAGAGGAGTTCTCCGGGAGGACCTTCGCTGATCGAATAGCCAATCCGTCCGTGAAGCGGGCTCCTCTTGTTTATCGATTGTGTGTCGAAGAGTAGAGTTGTTCTTCCGCTGCGATAGTCGAGTTCAAAGATTTGTGGGTGAAACAAGTCCTTGCCAGAGGTGAAATAGAGCTTGTCGTTGATCGGCGTAAGCTGCCTGGCTTCTTCAAAGGGAACCGGTCGATGGTTCGGGTCGGAGTTTTCAAGATACTTGGCAGAGTAGTGAACCGGTGCTCCATCCCAAGGAAACCAAACTATTCCGTTCACAGGGATCGCAACAAACAAGTTTCCATCGGATGAAGCAAACGTGCGGTGGAATTGACCTGCGATGCCTGACTGTCGGGAAGTACGATAGTCGAATTCCATCGGTTTGGAACACAAAGTCGAAGATAGGACATTTCCTTTTCTGTCCAAGCGAATAACCGCTAGCCACACTCGGGTCTGGAACTTTTTGACCTGCGCTTCTTGTGCCTCGCTTGTGACTGCATAACCGTCTTTGGTTGCAATAAGATCTGTGAAACGCCAGGAGGAGACGGGTACATCTTGGGCCTTAAGTAGTTCGGGCAATCCTGCAGCTTGGAGCAGCGGTTGGCAATCAACAGGCAACACGGCTATCTGATTGCTCGTTGTTCCAAGTCCAGGATGACGCTCCTGCAACCCTTGTTGCAATTGATTCAAGCGTGACAACGTTCTAGGCCACTGACTAGAAACTTCATGTACAGCTAGTTCTTCTGGGGCAGTCTGCAACACGTCAATGCAACGTTGTAATAGTTCGTTTGCTTTATCGAACTGTCCGGCCCGCTCGAGGAGTTGCAATGTAAGAGTAATGCGGTATTCCCAGGGTTGTGAAGATTGAGGACAGTTTCCCTGGGGATCCCAGCGGGCGAGGATCACCTGGCTCCACAACGCACCAGCTTCTTCGTCGGTAAGTGCCAACTCTCCTGACCAATGGTTCAAGTCGAGCCATAGACCATGAACGTGGTCTGCAAACGCAGGGTACTGGGGAATGATTTCATTGACAATATGTGCGATGAATCGCCGGTAGTGGTCCAGCGCACGAGTGCTATCATTGAGAAACCACAGAGCAAATTGAGCAGCTTCTCGCTCTCCTACTGCTTGCATGAGCGGTTGATTCGAATCCTGCATCTTTTCAAAGTACGCTTCATAGAGCGGAACAAGTTCGTGCTGCTGCGTCCAATTCTTGTCGTCCGAAAGTCGAAAGCGGTGATCTGTCGTAAACGCCCAGATGCCGAGCTGCTGCGGCTGGTCAAGTCTGGCGGCCCGTTGGAAAAGTTCGAAACGTTGATTCAAGGCTTTGTCAGGACTCTTTGCCCAGTAACGCGAGGTACTTAGACCTGTGAAAATGGCATACTCATAGGGGGTGCCGCCGACTCTTTCAACCGCATTAAGATACTGAGCGAATAAGACTTCCACTGCCTGACGTAACCACTCAGCTTGGATCGATTGACTCTCTGTCGGTTCAGACACGATGAATTGAATCTGAGACATGAGCGAGCAGAAATCACCAATGCGGGCAAACATTTCTTTTCGCTCGTATTGGTTATTATCACCCGGGCGAAGGCGTTGCTGCTCTATCTGATCAAGAACCTGTCGCGCAACATCGCTTAGAAGCAACGCAGTCGGATAGAAGGGCCCGTCGAATTTCGCACCACTGAGATCCGGTCCCACACCGAGCTGCCTTCCGGCGTTTAGCAATAGTGTTTGTGTACGCAGGGAATCAGGCTCGAGCGAGTATGCAGTGATAAGACGCTGGAGCGATTCGTAGCGGCGTCCTAACGATAACAATCGCTCCGCTTCGTCAGTAAGCAGTCGTGCCTCTGCCTCGGCATCGAACTCTGCCGCCTTGAGAACGAGATCCAGTAGTTCGATAATTGCCTTGCCAGCGGACTCTCGCAGCTTAGCCAAGTCTCTGATGGGTGCATGGAGTGTGCGACTGACCGCCGAGCGATCTTTCCGCAGGACGCGCAGAGTGAGTTCAACCTGCGGAAAGTCTCCACTGAAGTCGAGCTTGAACGTGCCGTCGATGGCCGCGTCAGCATTGCCGAGAGCGGAGGGGAGGTCGCTGGCGAGGTTGCGTTCGTCTATAAGTGGCAGAACCTTAGTCCGCTCTGCAACAGCGATGCCCGGCTGGCTGGCGAGCCACGCTTCAAGCCAGGCTTCGATGCTGCGCTTAAAGCGGTGTGCCTCTTGCGATAGTTCATCGGTGCGAAACCCCGCGAGCGAAACGAGAGTGTATTTTCTTTCGGATGTTCGCACCCGACTGAGGCGGCTGGTGATGAACGCAGTTGCGGACTCAAATTGCTCGGCGTCTGCCTGTTCGTCTGCCGACCAAATCAGTACCGTTTCACCGAAGCGAATGCCGCGACGCGTTTCGACGATCCGCACCTCAATCGGCTGCAAACCTTGCTCGTTGGGAGGACTCGAGGAGATCAATACCAGTACGTCGGCACCGAGAATACGTCCCGCCGCAATGAAGTTGTCTGTTGTTTCCTTCTCACTCAACACCAGGTTACGCTGCTGCTCCCGCAGCACGGCATCGATCTGCTGACGTTCCAAGAGTGCCAGCCCCGGCTGTTGGCTGAGCTGAGCGACGATCAAATCGAGCTGCGCAGGGGGTGCCGCGAGATTGTCCCCCGTGTCAATCACGGCAACGCGCAACGGTGTTTCCACGGCCCACGTTTGTTTGACAGGCACTATCAGACAGCAAAGGCCGGTCGCGGCAATCAAACAGGCTGATCGATAGTTGGTGAGCAACATGGAAACCACACGATCTACTTGGACGGGGGTTGAACCAATTTCGGCAACAATCGCTCCGCGATGTCTGCCGCTGCTTCTTGCAAAGCTTGTTTGCCGGCAATTTGTTCGACCAAATCAACTGCCACTCGGGTTTGCCGGTCCATAGCTACAACTTCACCCGTCGCTCGATCAACCACTTTCACTTCGAGCCGGGCTTTGACCGAGACCAGATTGCCGTGGCGGGTGGCGAACTCGCTCATTCCCTCGCCTTGGATTAGGTACTCGGCTTGTTGGGAACTGCCCTGATCGGCGTCGATGACGGTGAAACCGGTTTCCTTACAGAACAAGGTTAACTCAGCCTCGGCGGCAGGATCAATCGTCGTACGGCCCACATGGCGCTCCTCGACCGAAATCATCACGGTTGGCCGCCGGGCGTCGCCCAGTTTCTTGCTCAAGGCAGCGATTCGATCCTCTTTTTCCACCGGCTTTGCGACAAGTGAATCAGAGCTTTTCTTGATCGAACGCACGACCTCAGTTCCCAACCGATTCGCCAAGCCATCCAGGCCGTCTCCTGCAACTCCTTTGACCGAAGCACCAATCACTCGACTCGTTTCCGTGCCAATGATTTTAGCCACAAGATAGACGGTGTTTTCGATTTGAAAAACCGAGCCGGTGACGATGAGTTTAGCGCCCGTGAGTTGGCCGATGGTAATTGCCTCCTGCGGATTAACGATCCCGCTCAGGTTGAGTTCCGCTTCACCCAGTGTTTTGTCGAGATCCTCGCGGTCGACGAGAAACAACGAGGGATCGACCACCAGCCGGGCAAACATCAAGTCAGCGACCTGACCGCCCATTTGCTCAACTTCTTCGCCTCGTTCGCGGAACGGGAAAATCGCAATGGGGTATTCTACCAGTTGGAATTCCTCTGCCGCCCCTGGCTGCTCTGCAACAACAGCGTCTTCTTGCGCTAAGCCGGCGAGCGGTTGCATGAGGAAGTACAATGCGAACGAAATCAGGGGGTTAGTTTTCTGCAGGGACATTTTCTTGACTCTCCTCGGTTAATTGAGCGGGGCTCAACTCATCCAACAAATGGACGAATAAATACCTGGGCACCGGGCTCTCTTCCCAATGAGTGACCATGCCGAGGCCACATACAATTAGTTTAGTGGAAGATGCGTTGGGCGATTCAGACGGAAACTCCATATTCAACCAGGACCACTGCGAATTACCCTGGGCGAACCCAATGACCACTTCTTTCCGTTGAGGCACTAGCGACAATGGGCAAATCGTTGGGAGTGAGTCAAAGTGTTTATCATAGCGACGCACCACCTCACCACGATCCAATATGAGCCGACTTGGCTGGCCACTTTGTTGAGCATTCAACGGGAAATTACCGTCCGACGGAGCAAGGCAAAGAACGGAGACACCGCGTTGGGCTGCCCGCAAAAGGGTCTCAGATAGACGTCGCTGCTTGCGAAAAGAGACGCCTTCTCCCACAAGCACGAGCCCTTCGGTCACCAGTTCGATTGCCGAGAGATTGAGCAGTCGCGTATGGGGGATATCATATCTTTCGAACAGCTCGGCAGTCTTACCATCGGAGTCGAAAAGTTTGATGCGTGTATTCTCTAGAGAACTCCGCCGGGAAGAGAATGGATCCCGAGAAAAAATGGTCAGCGGTCGGCTGAGATGATGTTTTGCGTTGTCAGAAATCCAAGTAGTTTGCAATTCGGCAGCCAACACAATTCCAACTCGAAGATGCGGAGTGGGAAACTTAACGACAATTTGCTGAACACACGAATCGGCGAGAACGGCTGCTTCGCTAGTACCTTGTTCAAGTGTTCTTCCATTGGCCATGAGTGACCAAGTGATGCGCAATGCCTCCTCGTCCGCAGCAGAGTAGAGCAACGAGACTTCATCGTCCGCAAAAAAGCAGGAGCGCGTGTCGACTGGCACAAGATCAGTCGCGTGCGAGGCGGGCCGCTCTTGACCCGAAACGAGATGGCAAGGCAAGCAAATGGCTAACATGACAATCAGGAATGGTAGTGGTGATGATTGGGACATGAGTGTTGCGCGTGCTATCCAAGATCGGCTGCGTCGACCAAGTCGGCAGTCTGGTAGAGTCGATATTCGACTCCGTCTTTCTCAAAACTGTGGATGTTCATAGAATGCTGCTCGCCGATCGGCTGGAGGTTGCTGCTGTCAATCGACAAACCCCTAACTACGCCTGAGCGGTATTCAAGGTCAATCGATACTAAGCTGTTATCAAGGGGATAAGCCCAAAGTAGCAAGGGCGAACCGGTGCCTCGCTGCGGAATTACTTGCACGAGTTGCTCTCGCTCGGCTAAAACGTTGAAGGACTCTAATTGCGACCAATTCTGATCCCCCTTATCGTTTGAAACGGGACGCGACCAGAGCGTGAGTTGAACGGCAACGTATTCCGTCGCCGGCGACGAACTTGTGGAATCGACGGCACGCAATCCAACCTCTACCGTTTTCCCTTCTTCAGAAATCCAGGCAAGCTCGGTCCCAAACAAAGTACGAAATTCTTTCAGTAATTCGATTTGATGATCGAGGGAGACAATATCGTTGGAGAAAGAGGATTCCTGGACCGAGTGAGCAACTTGCTTCGCGTTCTCGCCCTTACGATCAACGACAAGGGTCCAGAATCCTACTGCTACAAGCAGCATGGCAGCGATGGCCATTGCCGTCGCCACCGGCCGTCGACTGGGATTCGGTGTGGATTGCAAAGTACCGGGTTCAACTGACGATTGGAGTTCTTCGACGGCCAGTCGGTCGCAGATCTTCCGCTGAAGATCTGTCAAGTCGGCATTGTCGGCAACATTCACGTTTGCCCAATCAACGAGCAACTGGTCCAATTGTTTATCTTGAGAGTTGTTCATGGCTTGAAATGTTGGTTAAGGAGTTGTTTCAGTTGTTTGCGGGCTTGGTGAACTCTCCAATGCATAGTGGCCGTCGAACATCCGGCAATTGCCGCGGCTTCCTTGGGTGGGAGATGCTCCATCGACGTGAGTACTATGGCTGAGCGCAATTTGACGGATAGCTTGGACAGGGCCTGGTGAATCTCACCAACCATTTCTTTCTGCATTGCGGAGTAGACGGGTTGATCACTCCCGACTTCGCTCGGAGTCGAATTCCTTTGTAAATGCTTCTCTGCCTGTGTTTTTTTTCTCAGATACTCTTTAGCCGAATTGAGCGTGATTCGATATATCCAAGTGGCAACACTTGCCTGCCCCCGATAGGTATGGGCACTTCGGATAACCTTTATGAATACATCTTGGGTTACATCATCTGCTGTCGCATTGCAAAGAACTACTCGGTACGCCAAGTTACGAACCCGTTCCAAATGCCGCGCGACTAGTTCATCCAGATCTGCTGGCTGACCCGAAGCTTGAAATTTGGCAATGAGTTGTTCGTCGGTAGCGGCCAAAAGTCTGTATTGCCTTGTCGGTAACTCAGGAGGTGGAACAACGTTATGATAATCTAGGGACTTAAGCATTTGATCTCCGCAACCATAAGGTTAGATGCGCGGGACCGAAGATTCTTAGATAGATATCTGAGAAAAGAACAGAAAAAAACGCCCTTGGATCTAGTCCCTGGGCGCTTGTTCGTGGTTGACGACGAGCTCCGCTCCGCCTCGTGAGGCTAGGCAGGCGGGTCGCGGCTATCAAGATGCAGCACGCGAAGCCGTGAATCGACTATGATACGGTCTGCGGTTTATCTATCTCAGGTGATGGATTGGCCTGCATGATCACCGTATCTGTTTCTGACTGGGCTGTTTCTGGCTCATCGAGTACGTTGAACGACTCTGCGGCATCAAAAAGCTCGCCACGCAGAATGCGAACATTCTGGGGAGCACAAACGGCCAGAGTAACTCGATTTCCGGCTACTCGACGGACTTCGACAAAGACATCGTCGCCAATGTGAATACGTTCTCCAAGTTTTCTGCTTAATACGAGCATCCTTACTTCCCTCCAGTATAAGACCTGATGTGATATCGGCGTGACTCTATTGCAAGAGGTGCCATCGCGTGTTGCGACGCCTCTAAATACGAGCAAGGGGCATGCCATGGATGTGAATGATTCCTGTAGGCTGCCAGGTTTATCCCGTAACCCATTACTGACAAACGAGTTACGACAACATCTGCTGTGCTGGCTTTTTGGATGAGAAGGGCTAAAAAACATCCAGAAACGGGCAATTTGATCCCGATTTGAGACGTTCGTCCGGAATCGAGATTCTCGATACTCTGGGAAACTAATTTCCGAGGCAACCCGAATCCGCTAAGCTGCATCGGCGTTGGTATTTGGACTCGGGACCGAAGGTAGAACTAGGCATGAGTGACGATCCGTATGAAGTCGATGTGGAGGCATGCAGGTCTCGACAGCAGCGATTATTGGCTGAAATGGTTGAGCATGGGCTCGAATGGGTGCTGCTGACGCGAGGTGAATCCGTGCAATGGCTGACCGGGGCGTATGTGGGGCCCTTGTTTGCACCAGCTGCAGCAATGAATGCCGAGGGACGAGTGACGCTCGTGCTTCCTTCGCGAAAGACTTCGCTGACTGTTGCGGCGGACGAGGTGCTACCCTATGAGGAAAAATGGCATTCGACGCTCCGTGATGAGCAACGCGCCGCCAGTAGTGCGGTACTTATGAGTGCATTGCCGCTGAAACTTCGACGAGTTGGCGGGGAGTGGTCACAGATGGGACCTGACCTGCTAGCAGATTGCGAGGGGAAGGTCACGAACATTGAGCCAGTCGTCTTTCGCCTGCGCCGTCAAAAAGACAACGACGAACTTTGCATGCTGCGACGGGCCAATGATGCCAATCAAGTAATGTACGCGCTGGCACGGGAAATCGTGCGTCCTGGGGTGAACGAACTTGAGGTCTATAATGCTCTCCACGCCGCAGCCGTGCAGGAGTTGGGCGAGGCGTTGACATACTTCGGACAAGACTTCCGCAGCAATGCACGAGGGGGCCTCCCGCGAGATCGAAGGATTGAAGCGGGCGACTTGTATATTCTCGACCTGGGTGTCGGCTTTCGTGGCTACTATAGTGACAACGCGCGCACCATTGCCGTGGGTGGCGAACCAAGCGAAAAGCAGGTGCTAGCATGGGAACGGGTGACCGAGGTATTTCCCCTAGTCGAATCGACTGTGCGCCCGGGAGTGAGTTGCAAGCAACTCTTTCAAGAAGTTCAAGATTTATTGGACCGGAGTTTGCCCTGGGTATTCAATCATCACTTGGGACATGGAGTAGGGCTAGCACCGCATGAAGGGCCCCATCTAAATCCGAATTGGGACGACACCTTTCTCGAAGGAGAGTTCTTCACAGCTGAGCCGGGGCTTTATCACGAAGAGTTGTGTGCTGGCGTTCGGCTGGAGGAGAATTATGTGGTCACTGCTTCCGGGTGTGAAAAACTGACGGACTATCCTCTGGGGTTGTAATTTCCGTTCTTCCCGGACAGCGTGGCGGTCCGGCTAAGCCGGAGGCACACTTGCCTCCGGGATGGAGTCATCTTGACCTGCAGGTAGGCGGTTCCTATTCTCCTCGCCACGTTTCCCCCATTCTATTAGTACTTTCTGCTAGCTGCGGAGCACCCATGTACGGCTCTTTTGCGGATATTCATTGTCACCTGCTTCCTGGAATCGACGACGGCGCATCCGACTTGGAATCATCCATTGCGATGGCCCAGATGGCAGTTGCGGATGGTGTTCATACCATCGTAGTGACTCCGCATCAACTGGGTAATTTTTCGCGAAACCAAGGGGACGACATTCGGCAGGAAACCATTCTTCTGCAAAGAGTGTTTGCAGAACGCCGCATCCCTCTGGAGATATTGCCTGGCGCCGATGTGCGAATTGAAGATGGGATGATCGAAAAACTCCTCAGCGGCGAGGTGCTTTCCCTGGGAGATCATCGGAGGCATGTGCTTTTAGAACTGCCCCACGAGTTGTATTTTCCCCTAGAAAAGGTTCTGCAATCGCTTGAGCGGGAAGGGATGACAGGGATCCTGTCACACCCCGAGCGAAATCAGGGAATTCTGCGCGATCCGAGTTTGCTCGAACCACTCGTCGATCAGGGATGTTTGATGCAGGTCACGGCTGGGAGTTTGATGGGGACGTTTGGTTCCCGTAGCCAGGAACTAGCCGAATGGATGCTGGAACATGGATTAGTACATTTCGTGGCAACGGATGCCCACGGCGTCAAAGCACGACGGCCCTTGATGAGTCGCGCCTATGACCGCATCGTCGAACTTGTTGGTGAAGCCGTTGCGGGAGATCTATGCACGATCAATCCCGAACTGGTTGCCTGTGGCAAACCCATTGAAGGTGGCGTGAGGGCAACACCTCGGCGTGGATGGTCAGGATTCTTCTCCGCAAAAAAGGTTGGTTGATGCCTGATTTTTCGCGGCGGATATTTCTGGCCGGTTGCGGCTCTGCGCTCTTTTTGCGGTGGGCTGTTCAGGCGGTCCCCTGCTCTGCGGCTCCACGATGGCAAGATTCTCGCAGCCACGGTCCTTTTCAACTGCAGGCAACTTTTCCGATGGGGGACCTTACCCCATTGTTTCAGGAACTTTCCTCGCTGGAGCTGGAATTGCAGCGGACTCTGGCAGTCCTACCTGAACAGAACCGTATTGACGTCTATTTATTGAGCGACCAAGAATCGCACAAAGAGATTCTCTCCGAACTCTACCCCCGGGTGCCCTATCGTCGGGCTCTGTATGTGCAGCGAGGTGGTCAGTCGAGCGTTTACACCTACAAGAATCCCTCTTTGCCGGTAGATCTGCGACATGAATGTACCCATGCTTTGCTCCATGCAAGCCTACCGATGGTGCCGTTGTGGCTCGACGAAGGGCTGGCCGAGTATTTCGAGGTGCCGGCCGACGAGCGGGCGTTTGGCAATCCCCACATGGCTAAGCTGCGTTGGAATTTTCGTCTCGGAATGGTGCGGAGCATCGAGTCTCTAGAGTCATGTGGAGATCTCGAGTCCATGGGTGGCGTTGAGTATCGCTTTGCGTGGGCCTGGGTCCACTTCATGCTTCACGGACCGCTGGCGGCACACCGGGAGTTGGTCCATTTTCTATCGGACATCCGTCGAGGAAACCCGCCGGGGCAGTTATCAGAACGTCTCAAGGCAAAAATACCTGACCTGGAGAATCAGTTCATCGGGCATTTCAAGTCGTGGTCGAAGTAGATAGGAAACTTCATCCAGTTCAACGAAGTAAGAAAACCTCGACCGCTCTAGCGATGGCTTTGACAGCGGAGATAGCACTTTTGGCCGTTGTGCTATTTTTGTGAATTGTTATTTGAGAGAGTCCTACTCTCGAGCCGATAGGCCTAAGACATTGTGTCGCCAGTCCGCTAATTCGCCTGTTGAATTTGGTCGGGTGATCCGCGTTCGTGTGTTGTCGTTGGAGAGCCTGCCGCGTGGAGAGGTTCTCGAATCACCACCTAATCTCAACGCGCTTTTCTAAAACATGAGGGTGATATGAAAACCGAAACGAAGAGAGTATTGGCGGCTGCGCTGTGGACCTTAAGTGTCGTGGCATCACCTAGTGTACAGGCTGATGTGACAGCAGTTCGTACACTCGATATATCGCTGCAAAATGGTGGCGTTCTGTCAGGGCAAGTGGCAGATGCCTCGGGTAATGCTCGATCGGGTGTCCCCGTTGCCGTCGTTGCAGGCGGCAAGGAGGTCGGTCGCACCATAACTGGCGATCAAGGCGAGTTTCAAATTGAAGGCCTCACTGGTGGCGTGGTAACTGTTGACGCTGCAGGCACTCAGGGCAACTGTCGGCTGTGGGCTCCCGGCACGGCGCCTCCAGCAGCCCAGCAGGGATTGTTGGTGGTATCTCAAGATCCGGTTGCTCTTGGGCAGAACTGTGGCTCGCGAGTGGGTTGTGGAAGCGCAGTCTGTGGAGGAGGTCACGGCGGTGGTTTGCTGGGCTTGATGCTCGACCATCCCTTGGTGACAGCAGGCGTTATTGGGGCAGCAATCGCCATCCCGCTAGCACTCGACGACGATGATTCCCCTGCTACTCCGTAAGCAACGGTAGCTTTGAGTTGGCCTTCTCGAAGGTTGGTGAAATCGCTACGATCTGCCGCCTCTGTTGTAAATGGCGAGAGACGAGAATCACTAATTGGAGGACGTTCTCCAGTTTGCTCAACGGCTCTTAGAGGGGTGGAAAGGGAAATCGATCGATGCCGAGTTTTTGTTTTAAATCTTTCCAGAGGAAACTGTCCTGGGTGGCGAGCATCGCGCTGGTGGCTCAACCGCAACTCCTCATTGCCGCCGAATCGGCAACCAACGTACCGAATTCCAATACACATCCAGTGGCCGTGGCTCCTGCCGATGTGGCCTTGGCTGACGGTGGTGTCGTGACTGGTCAGGTCGTCGATACTGCCGGTCAACCTCAGGCCAATGTGCCTGTCACACTGCATACCGGGGACAAAGATATTGCCCGGGTCCGCACCGATAAACAGGGCAACTTCCGCGTTGCCAGTCTTAAAGGTGGTGTCTATCACGTCGCAACCAACGGCAATGAAGGGGTTTATCGCTTCTGGTCGCCACGTACTGCCCCTCCAGGATCGCAAACGGGATTGAACCTGGTGTCGGGACGAAACGTCTATCGCGGCCAGGTCGGTGGAGGTTTCTTCACCTCGATGGGCCAGTGGGTCGCGGAGCATCCGATTATCACTGGTGCCGGAATCGCCGCAGCAATCGCGGTTCCTCTCGCACTGGATGACGATGACGATCCGCCAGCGAGCCCTTGAGCGTTTGCCGAGCGACTATTAGAAGTCACAATGAACCCGCGCGACATAATTGTCGCGCGGGTTTTTTCGGGTTCTCGAAACGTTGGCGTACAGCACACGGTAGCAAGATGCGCAAAGCCAACAATCTTTGCAAGATCCTGCGCACCAAGGCAGGAGTTTTGTCGTGGCCAATTTCTCGAAAACGGAAAAACAAAATACAAAACTCGGCGATTGAATCTCGTTTCGCACTTGTTTTTCAGTGCTTTCCTGAAATGCGTGAATTAGTTTTGTAAATAAAATTCGGCTCCTCGCTGACAAAACTCGCGCTGCTTCAAGCCGTCGAAGCGGCTGGTAACAATTTACGGATCTCTAGCCGCGACGTACCAACTTCGCAGCCGGGCACACCGACCTGTTATTCAATTGTCAAGGAACTTGCCTACAGGATGGCAGGTTCCATTATCTTGATCCGCAATTGAATTTCCACCAGAATTTTTGGGCCACACCAAAAACAACCGCAAAGCGACATTTGGCAAGCCGCGAACGTTAGTGACTGGATAGAGTCCAGAAACCGTGGGCACTATTGGCAACGGGGTCCAATAGTTTCACCAACCCTATGCGGGAAAGAGCTTGCCTCAGTTTGCTGTGTTGTAGTAGGACAAGGGAGAACAAGGGGACGCAGCTCATTTGTGGAAATGAGCTGCGTCCCCTTTCTCTTCTCAATGCGGCGCCGCTGCAATATTCCTATCAAGACCCTTCGTATGGCGCAGACCGACAATCCCGCGACCATGGCTTTACTCAGTGGGTATATTCCTCAAGTGCCGACGCACAACTGCTTACGAACATTAAACCCGACCCGGCAATAAATAACCACACGCCAAAGTGTGTCGTGCCAGGCCATAAGAAAAGCACGCTTCCTAGAAAAAACAGAAAATTGCCGAAGACCCCCTCGGCAACGAAAAACCAACGGTACCGATCAAAAAATCGACGGATGAATCGCTTCATGTGTGGGAGGTCCTTGAACTAGAATCATCTATTACACTTCCTGGGTAGTCTATCAATTCTTGGCACGCTCCACAGCAGATAGACAGGAAAGAATCATGTCTATTGAATTTCTGCACCAAACTTTGACAGAGGCTGTCCCTTCCATGGAAATCGCTTCTACGATTACAAAAAAGGGTTCTTTCGTAGTTTTAACGGGTGAGTCTTAGAGTTGAGGGCCTGGTGGATCCTTTTCAAGTTATAGAACGTTTCGATGTACTTGAAGACGCGGTATTTCGCTTCCTCGATGTCTTCGAAGCAATCGAACTTGGTCCATTCATGCTTGAGAGACCAGAAGAAACGTTCCATTACGGCATTGTCATAGCAAGTTGCTGTGCGACTCATTGAACAGGTGATACCTAGCGAGTGAAGCGTCGTTTGGAAGGCGTCACTTGTATATTGGCAGCCACGATCACTGTGGATCATCAATTGCGCACCATATGGTCGACGCGATTCAATTGCATCTTGCAGGGCGCGGCTTACCAAAGAAGTCTTGAGAGTCCGGTCGAGAGTCCAGCCAACGACCTTTCGGCTAAACAAATCGAGTACCACAGCCAAGTAAACCCAACCACATTCAGTCGGTTAATACGTGATCTCAGTAACCCATTTACGATTCGGAGCGGCGGCTGAGAATTCGCGATCGAGTAGGTTAGCAGCTGGCTGCTTGAGGGGGATTAAGGGGACGCCGTCAGCGGGTTCCGTCGGCGGCGATCGACTCCACCGGCCTGCAGTGCGGTACAGCGAGTGCGTACTTCGTACGACGTCGGAAAAAGATCGGATCCCCTTGGAAAACCGTGGTCTACCATCACTATCCCAAGCTGGGCGTGGTCTGCGACACAAGCGATCACTTCATTCTTGCCTTTCGTGCTGACCGCGGTCCCCGGCCCGATGTGGATGAATTCCGTCCCCTCGTCTCTGATGCTCTGACACCTGTGCGGGTGTCACTGATGTCGGCCGACGCGGGGTACGATTCGGAACCCAATCACCGCTTTGCTCGTGAAGAGCACTGCATTCGAACGATCATTCCTCCAAAGCATGGTCGCCCGACCGATAAGCCCGCAACGGGACACTACCTGCGGTTGATGCAAACCCGTTTTGACCGAGAGGCCTACCGCAACCGGGTGCAGGTCGAAACCGTAATGTCGATGATTAAGCGGCGGCAGGGGTCCCACGTAAGAGGCCGCAGCTACTGGAGCCAGTGCCGAGACCTCCGCTTGATGGCGCTGACCCACAACATCATGATTCTGTTACCAAGGTGGGTTTTCTACAGAGCCGGTCGCGAGTCATTTCAGATCAAAGGCTCCCGACGCTTATCTTTTCCTTAACACGCGTTCGATTGTCGACGATTGTGGCCGACGCTGGCTACGATTCCGAATCGAACCACTGTCACGCGCGGGACGATCGCAATGTTCGCACGGTGATTCCTTCCAAGCAGGGCCGGCAACGTACCCACCCGCTGGAAAACTGCATCGCTGCGAGTAGTCCCAACAGCCAGGTGCCGGGCTCCGGCACTGGCACGACACCACTGAGCTCGAACACCAGGTCTTGATAGTCCAGGTCGTCGTTAGGAAATGCTTCGAAGCCGACAATGTAATTCCCCACGACATTGTCTGGATGGCCGGCAGCGCCGATGATTTCGAACGTGACCATAAAATCTTGCCCACTGGGATGAGCCTGGCGGTTCGAAGACCGTAGCCCGTTGAGCCGCAACTCGAAGACATTGCCACTTTCGCTGCGTGGTATCAAGCCGCTTCCCGTCGTGGGGGGATCGATTCCCACCGGATACAACGGCCGAGGCGAAGTAGCCACCTGCTGAAAGCCGAGAAAAGCCTGTTGAATCATGGTCGCCCGGTTATAAAAATACAGCTGCTCACTCAGCGTGGGATTGTTGAACCTGGCGACAGCCCGCACCGAAGCCTCGGCGTCCATATGCTGGAAAAAAGAATCCTGCGCATCGTCCACCCGCCGCAGGTTGATCTCTCCATACAAAGTTTCCAGCAACGAGGGGTCCGTTCGAGTCGGCGCCAGAGGGTCTGGTCCAATAAGCTGTGGTTCGCTGAGAGTCGGGTGCAGGTTGCTAATCGGGGTCAATGCCGCCTGCGTCGCGGGAGTGGCGCCTGCCAAAACCAACAATACGACAAATAGAACACCTTGATGCGATTTCATTATCATGCCGACTCCTGCAGACCTCGCAACTCCGATAGACTGTGTAATAGCTCTATACTAAGCGGAATGCAATTACCTGTCAAAGTAATCGACTACTGTGGCAGGGCTACAGAAAGAATGAACGTTGGCGGAGTTGGCCGCGAAAACAAGATAAGTGTGTCGGGAGGACTCTATAGAAGGAAATTAAGGGCTAACGAATTGTCGACGCCACATCGGGCAATTCCGCGAGAGGCCACCACGACGAATCGATCAACTGGCTGGGGCTTAGTCGCAACGAATCTCGTCGTTTGTCGATCGAGTGATTGAGTTTCTTCACTAACTTCGGCCCCTGCAGTTCGTCTTCGATCCAGCGTTCCACGGAGTTACTAAGTTCTTTGACCAAGGGGCCATGGGCATTGCTGACACGGTCGATGCGGAACTTAGAGAGGTTCAGCGTGGCGTCGGTGACCCGTGGATCGATGACCACAGCGGGGAGCAATTCTTGTGATTCGATCTGGACGCCTATTTCGCAGTCGAGTGTAAGGTCTAATGTCGTATGGCCGACGACTTCCAATGCAATCAGATGGACGCCGTATTCGTAGACTTTAGCGCGGCCCCACAGCGAGAGATCGGCGTGGACGGCTAATGTGAATGCGACGCGGCTACCATCTAACGCGCGAAGCTGCTCGATGCGGACTTGTAGGTTGTTTTCTGGATCGGTGAGCTTGACCTTGTAATGCTTCCAGACACCATGTTTGACCTCTTTGTGACGCCGCTTGATGTCGAAGTCCTCAAACTTGAGCCCCGAGACAATTCGTTTCCGTTTGCCCCAATCTTTGTGCTTGTCGTATTCGGTCGGGATCGAGGCGCTGACCAGGTTGGCAAAGGCGCCAGCCAGCGCTCGACTGGAGGTCGATGGGGCGTCGATATGAACAGCGAGAGTTGGCTGAGAATCTAGCGACGCCTGCGAGGGATCAGCGATTGCTTGCGAGGCCAAGCAAAAGACCAACAAGCAATGACCAATGACCAATTTAAGGAAGTACGTAGAACTCATTGGTCATTGGGCCTTCGTCATTGGTCATTGAACATCAAACATCGCCTTGCGGCGACGGCTATAGAGTTGCAGGATGATACAATCTTTACGCAGTCTCTCCCCGCTGTGGTTCACCAAAAAAAAGAACCTGCCCCGAGCCAAAAAAGCCCGAGACAGGTCCTCAGAGGGGGAATCAAAGCGTTCACTAGGGACTAGCGAACGAAGCTTGCACTAACAACCTTGCGGGGCTGAGCAATCCGAGCACTCGGATCAGCAGCTGGTGCAGGTGGGATAGGAGCAGCTTCTTCCTGAGTCTCAACCACGGTGGGCTCAGCGGAAACTGGGGCAGCAGCACGAGCACCGCTGTCGCAGCAACCACTGTCACAGCAGCCACCGTTGTCGCAGCAACCGTTGCCGCAGCCATTGCCACAGCAAGGGTCGGCACAGCCACAGCCTGGGTCGGCGATGCCACAACCTGGGTCGCAGCAAGGATCTTCACAACCGCAACCGGGATCACAGCAGTTGCTGTGCTTCCGCTTGAACAGGCGGCTCAGAAGGCATTCCTTCTTGCAGCAGCCGCTGTTGCAGCAACCGTTGTCACAGCATCCGCTGTTGTTGCCACAGCAGTTGTCGCCGCATCCGCCATTGCCACAGCAAGGGTCGGCACAGCCACAGCCTGGGTCGGCGATGCCACAACCTGGGTCGCAGCAAGGATCTTCGCAGCCGCAACCGGGATCACAGCAGTTGCTGTGCTTCCGCTTGAACAGGCGGCTCAGAAGGCATTCCTTCTTGCAGCAGCCGCTGTTGCAGCAACCTTTGTCACAGCAACCGCTGTCGCAGCCACCGTCGCCACAACAAGGGTCGGCACAGCCACAACCTGGGTCGCAGCATCCGCAACCTGGGTCACAGCAGTGCTCATCGCAACCGCAACCTGGGTCACAGCAATTGCTGTGCTTACGCTTGAACAAGCCGCTCAAGCAACCCTTCTTTTTGCCACAGCAGCCGCTGTTGCAGCAGCCATTGTCACAGCAACCGCTGTCGCAGCCACCGTCGCCACAGCAAGGGTCGGCACAGCCACAACCTGGGTCGCAGCATCCGCAACCTGGGTCGCAGCAGCCACATGATTTCTCACAACAAGACTGCGATGCGCAATTGTCGCAACCGCAGCCACATCCCAGCATCACGTCGAGCAAGCCGTAACCGAAGCCTTGGCTAGCGAGACATACGCTGAAAACGAGCGCTCCCAACATGTTCCATCTCATTGAATGACATCTCCTATGCGTAGGGGACGTACGTACTGAACGCGCCTGACGTGGTCGATCCTGCTGAGTTCGCCACACCCTCCCTGGGTTAGTCGTTGCGACTTTGGCGTGGGCGTTTGCCCGTGTGCGGTAGGTAGGCGGGAGTGTGAGGTGACCTTGCTAGGTCGGGGGGGGTCGAGGTGGGTCGTTACGGTGGGTCCCCACGGTCAGGCATCTACACTAGTCGAGCCAATCCATGACTCGAAAAAACAGACCGGTGCAGACGCTTCCAACTATGGTGTGTCGCAAGGCGATGTTCTGGGTATCGCCCCCGACAAGAAGACGTATCGGCGAGCTATCATAGAACCCTTGAGTCGACCGAAGTAATTTTCACGAACTGAGTTAGAACAAGTGTTAGGCAAACTTTACCGTCCAAGGGGACCTTCCCTCTGATAACGATTTTGCCTTGCCACACAGTGTCCATGGGGCACCTTGGAAGATCGTAGAAATCTGTTATTTTAAGGGGGAATAGGAAGATTGCTTTTGCGACCGTCTACTGCTGATTCGTTGCTCCAAGGCGAAATGATAAGAATTTGCGTAATCGTTAATGTTCCCTGAGGCGTCAAACTCGGTGGTAGCATGCGATTGCGGGTGACTATTTGTCCTTCCTTCGACGCCCTCCGTTGATCCCTACCCTGCACACCCCTCCACTGTTGGACCCCGAGTCAAGGACTATCTGGTTCATTGTCAATGCTGAGAATTGAGATTGAGCGGATCGAAATTAGATTTGACAAGACACTAGGCGTCCTCGCAATGGAAGCGAATAACCCAAGAGCTAACTCATGAAACACTACTGGCGGAATTCCGAAATACTTTCTTTCCGGCTGATTTACTGCATAACGGTTATATTGGGGATTCTTACAGAGGGCGGGAAAGTCCTTGCCGAAGATCCGCTCGATTGGCCTAACTGGCGGGGACCCCAGCAGAATAACGCTTCGACCGAGAAGGATCTGATCGAATCATGGGATCCCGAGGGAGGGGCGGGCAGCAATTTGCTTTGGAAGAACGAAGAATTGGGAGGCCGATCGACTCCGATTGTGATGGACGGCCTGCTCTACACTATTGTCCGCGATCAGCCGGGTACCGAAGTCGAAGCGGAGAAAGTGGTTTGCGTTGATGCCGCCACTGGCGAGAAGCAATGGGAACATCGCATCAACCTCTACCTGTGTGAGGTACCCGACTCGCGGGTGGGTTGGTCTTGCTGCCTGGGTGACCCCGAGACGGGGCGAATTTATGTCCAGAGCGTCAGCGGCTATTTTTGCTGTTTGGAAGGCAAAACCGGGGAAGTCGTTTGGGACCGTAGTCTACTCGAAGAGTTTGGCTTGATTAACACCTACGGAGGACGCACGAATGTCCCCGTTATTTTTGAAGATCAAGTACTCACTAGTGCTGTGGTTGTTGGCTGGGGAGATGCACCAAAGTATGGATTCCTGGCAAAGCCCGCTCACCGCTTCATGAGCTTCGACAAATCAACCGGCGTTATTCGCTGGATGAATGGGACAGGCATTTCGCCGTACGACACGACCTATAGTACGCCGACTGTCACCGTTCTAGGTGGTCAGGCAGCCCTGGTCTTCGGATCAGGGGACGGTGAGGTCTGGGCATTGCAACCTCGCACGGGGCAGCCGATTTGGCATTATCCCCTATCTCGCCGCGGCTTGAATGTCTCGCCGTTGGTTGTGGGGGACACGGTCTATTATTCACAGAGTGAAGAGAATGTCATCGGAAATACTATGGGGGCATTGGTGGCGATCGATGGCACCATGTCCGGCAACCTGAGCGGCAAAGAGAAATGGTTCGTGCCGCAAATCATGTCCGGCAAGAGTTCACCCGTGATGGTGGATGGAAAGCTTTGGACGGTGGACGATCGTGCGAAACTCTATGTCTTTGATCCAGAGACCGGCGAACAGATTGACAAGCAGGCCTTGGGCACCGCGATGCGGAGTACGCCGCTGGTTGCCGATGGCAAGGTTTACACCATTACCAATTCGGGAAGGTGGTACATCCTCAAGCCCACGGCTGATGGGGTGGAAATCGTACACAAGCTTCGGCTCGGAGAAGACAACGACGGGTCGCCAATTGTCTCGCATGGGCGGATCTATGTGCCCACTTCGAACGCCATCTATTGTCTTGGTGATGCGAGTGTGACTCCCTCGGCTGATCCGCTTCCTCCACGGCCACAAGAAACGCCAATTGATAAAGATCCTCAGCCTGCTCTCGTACAGGTCGAGCCCTATGATGTGCTGCTGACCCCCGGCGAAGAGCAATCCTACCAAGTTCGGCTATATAACTCGCGCGGTCAACTTTTGAAGGAGGTTCCTGCCGGTGAAGCAACCTATTCAGTAGATGGCCCCGGTACGATTAGCGTCGACGGGACTTATACGGCTCCCTCGGAGAATGAACACCAAGTGGCCCTTGTGCAATGTAAGGTGGGTGATCTCACTGGTACAGCCAGAGTACGGGTAGTCCCCCCCCTGCCCTGGAGCTTTGATTTCGAAACCGCTGAGGATGTGCCTCTCACTTGGATCGGAGGACGAGTCCGGTATGTGCTTCGTGACAAAGATGGTGAGCGATTTGCCGTGAAGCGAGACGAGTTGCCGACACCCAATGATCCCAACAATAAGTTGGGCACGCGTAGCCAGCTTACGATGGGTCCTGTGGACATGGCAGACTACACGATCGAGGCAGATTTCTCCCTCGAAGAGCAAGATGGCAAATTACCCGATTTTGGGCTGACGAATAGCCGTTATTCAATGACCGTGCGACCTATGAACAACGAGCTGCGTATCTATAGCTGGAGCCCCCACGATCACCGCACAAACGCCTCGGTCGAATTCGATCCTACGGCGCACACGTGGTATACAATGAAAATGCGAGTGGACCCCCAGGGCGACAAGGCGCTCGTGCGTGGCAAGCTTTGGCCACGTGGCGAAGCCGAGCCTGAGAGTTGGACTATTGAGATGGAAGACGCGGCTCCCCATCTCTTTGGAAGTCCAGGTTTGTTTGGCAAGGCAGAGGTCGCAGAAATCTTCGTGGACAACATTAAAGTCTATCCCAATAAGTAGGCATTCTTTATGAAGACGAAATATAGGAAAATTACCTGGCTCGTGGTCGCAGCGTCACTGGGCTGGTGGGCCGGTGCGGGCGTAGATTACTTGGCAACTCATGCTGCCCAAGAACATGCCACGGGCCATCGGACGATCGATTGGCCCCAGTGGGGCGGCACACCCCAGCACAACAATACACCGATCGGACACGATATTCCGACTGAGTGGAACGTGGGAAAATTTAATTACACCACAGGTGAATGGGATCCTAAGACGGCCAAGAACATCAAATGGGTTGCGCGACTGGGATCGCAAACCTATGGCAATGCCGTGGTGGCCGACGGTCAGGTTTACGTTGGTACGAACAACAGTGGCGGTTGGATCGAGCGCTACCCTAGTGACGTGGATTTAGGGTGCCTGATTTGTTTTGATACCAAGGATGGCAAGTTCCTGTGGCAACACAGCAGCGAAAAGCTTCCCACGGGCAGGGTCCACGACTGGCCGTTGCAGGGGATATGTTGTGCGCCGTTTGTCGAAGGAGATCGGCTTTGGTTTGTAACGAGCCGTGGCGAAGTTCGCTGCCTCGACACCAAGGGATTCTATGATGGCGAGAATGATGGGCCCTACACGGCGGAAGAAGAATTACTCAAAGAGTCCAAAAAACCATACGACCTGAATAAAGAAGCCGATGTCGTGTGGGTCTTCGACATGATGAAAGAGCTGGGCATCTCGCAGCACAACATGTGTAGCTGCTCGGTAACCGGGGCGGGCGACATTCTCTTTGTGAATACTTCCAATGGCGTGGACGTGGAGCACAACTACATTCCTGCTCCCGATGCTCCCAGCTTTTTTGCCATGGATAAGAATACGGGAAAAGTTCTGTGGACGGACAAGTCCCCGGGACTCAACATTCTGCATGGACAATGGTCGTCGCCGACCTACTTTGAGCTGGACGGTCAAGCACAGGTGATCTTTGCCGGTGGCGATGGCTGGGTCTACAGCTTTGATCCCGCTGGGGATGGCGAGGGAAATTCGAAGTTGCTGTGGAAATTCGACGCGAATCCGAAGACCTCCCGGTGGGAGTTAGGTGGACGGGGGACGCGAAATAATATTATTGCAACTCCCGTATTCTGCAATGACAAGCTCTATGTGGCAGTTGGTCAAGATCCCGAGCATGGTGAGGGGATCGGTCATCTGTGGTGCATCGATCCTACCAAACGAGGTAACGTGAGCCCCGAACTGGCGTTTAATTCGGCTGATCCGACCCAAGAAATCCCACCCAAGCGGGTGCAGGCCGTCGTTCCCGAAGAGGGGGACCTTACCCGCCCCAATCCGAATTCCGCCGCTATCTGGCATTACAGTGAAGTCGACCAAAATGGGAACGACAAAATCGATTTCGAAGAAACCATGCACCGCAGTTGCGGCACGGTAGCTATTCGTGATGGAATTCTCTACATCGCCGACTTCAGTGGATTGTTTCACTGTTTGGACGCTGAGACCGGCAAGGTGAATTGGACCTACGACATGCTGTCCGCGGCATGGGGCTCCCCGCTGATTGTCGAAGACAAGGTCTACATCGGCGACGAAGATGGTGAAGTGGCGATCTTCCGACACTCGGCTGACCCCGAAGTAGCTATGGAAGACGGCGAACCTTACTACGGGACTCAAGACATGGGTAATAGTGTCTACAGTACTCCCATCGTGGCGGACGACGTGCTGTACATAAGCAATCGCACCCATCTGTTTGCGATTACTCCCGAGGGAAAATGAAAAGCTGTTAGCTGTTAGCGCTCAGTCGTTAGCCAGAGAATGCTTCCTTGCTGTCTACTAATAGCCAATAGCTACATAGGAACTGAGCCATGAGCAAGCGTGTATTGGATGTGGGAAACTGTGGCCCCGACTTTTCGTCGATTAAGGCATTTCTCACCAAGAATTTTGATTGTACTCTCGACCAAGCCCACGGGATGGAGGATAGCTTGGCGGCGCTCCGAGAAGGAAACTTTGATCTCGTTCTGATTAACCGCAAACTCGATCGTGATTACTCCGATGGGATCGAAATCTTACGCGAGATCAAGGCGGATGCTGTCTTGAAAGATATCCCCGTGATGCTCATCACGAATCATGCGGAGCATCAGGATGCAGCCATGGAACTAGGTGCCAAGCGAGGGTTTGGGAAATTAGAGTTTGGCAACCCGGAGACGCTTGAGAAGCTCCAGCCGATACTTGGATAAAGTCGTGCCGCAACGCGGCATGCGGCAACTCGTCCTACGCCTCGATCGCTTCCTTGACCGGCATGACGAAATGCGGAGACTTGCCGTTCTTGGTCAGGTCGGCGGCCTTAACGTCGGCTTTTTTGCGTTCGTTGAATTCGAACAAAGCGACCCGGCGGAGCGACTGGTTGAAGACACCCCAGAAGGCCTTCAGGCGAACCACTTTTTTCGTAGAACGGCGGGGCTTGGCAGCGGCTTTTTTCTTCTTGACCACTGCTTTCTTTGCAGGAGCCGCCTTCTTCGTGGCAGCTTTCTTCTTCACGACCTTCTTTTTCTTGACGGGTGTTGATTTTGCCGTCTTGCTTTTCGCCGGGGAAGCTTTCTTTTTTTTGGTTGCCACCTTCTTGGTTGCTACTTTCTTTTTCTTGACGGCCGTCTTTTTTGCGGTCTTTTTCTTGGCTGGGGCAGCTTTTTTCGTTGCTTTTTTCTTAGCAGGAGCCTTCTTCTTGACAGTCTTCTTAGCCATAGTGCCGACTCGACCTGAGATACCCATTTTGGGGAGAAAGACAATTGAAAGACGGGATTTTATCTGATTAAGGGCGGTTTGACTACTGCTCTTAACTAAAATGGGGAACCGGTGTAGGCAGACATTATGCCCCTACAAGTCTCCAAAAGTGCCTGATTTCCATAGAACCGATCACAGTTCGATGTGAAGTTTCTTTGTGCGGGCAATTAGTCCAGGCTTGAAATACACCATTGGCCGTAGGGATCGTGAGTAGCTCTTGGCATCGGCGCGCTGGCGAGCCCAGAGGAAGGTGCTGTCGACCAGGCTGCGGGGGAGTTTGCCCTGTTCGACCCTAAGGACAACCAAATCGATGAATTCCTTGTCACTTGGGGTCACTGCCTTGAGGCCGAGAGTGAGTTGCTGCTTGAGCGAAAGCTGGCGCCCCTGCTGAGTATCGGGACCGATAGACTGCTGGCCATTGGTGGGAAGGATGCAAAAACATAACAGCGCGACCATCAACGTCAGGCCAAGAGAACAGGTGTCATCGCAGAGCCATTTTGTCGAGCAAATTGATTTTAGGCGTCGTTTGAAAGAAGACACTTGTGCACCTCGATTGCAGCATTGAGAGGAGAGTTGCTAGACCCTTTGCAGTCTGGGCCTATTTCGAAGGCAACTTGTAGAACCTTCGCTCGAAGATGGCAAGACCAATCCTGATTTTCTTGCCGGATGCCAGCAGACATTTGCGATTATTTTAGGCAGTTATTGGCCCCGGCTCGACACGGCTGAATCAGGGATGCCACTGAGTCGCTCGTCTAGTCCGTGTCTAACCCGTGCAAGTCAGCGGCTAATCTCTATTCTTTTTATCGTCACTTTTATGAGTACCTAGAAAATAACCCGTAGTACGGATAAGGCATGCTATTTGCACTTCTTCGATTGCTCGCCTACCTTAGAGCAAGGGGCCGTTGATGCAGCGTTCTGGTATGGCGTTTGCTATTCCACATTGCCGGAGAAATTTTCCCCACACTACTCTTTTTCGGAGTAGAATTAATCTGTATAAGTCGTCGCTCGCTTGGCATTTCCACTGAAGTGCGGAACTAGCAACTACCGATTTCCCTTTAGCGTTCACACCGCGTAACATAGCAAACAAGCCTCCGCTTCGTGCGGAGATAAGGAGCCAAACTTCTCGGTCATAATTCCGTCGGGAGGACCAATTTTTTGGATAGGCCCGCGTCAAATAAAAGGCAGTGCGCAGCACTGTCCGACACGCGCCTTTCTTCCAGCGACTCCACACCGTCGCAATTCGGCCGGAAGTTTGATTTTAGAAAAGGTCGGGGTCATGCACTCGTGCAGGCCCCGGCCTTTTTGTGTTTATGCCCGATTGTGTCTAGCCGCAACCCACAGCAACCCACAGTAACGCGTTCAGGGCACGTCGCACCCAGCAGCGTTATGCGCGACCAGCGGTCGCGGCTTTCTAGTTGGATCCTTTTGGCAGTCGAGAAACCCGCCAGCAGGAGTGCCTAAACTCTTGACATGCCCATGAGTATTGTATGAGGCCACACGTTTGATGAAATGTTAGCCATGGATCAACGCGGATCTACTCGAATTTGATCCCAGACCTCCGTTATGTCCGTGTTTCATCCGTGAAAACCCTGGCCTTATGAACAGATTATTCGCACCACGGGAAAAATCACAAGAGAGCTGTTCTGCTCTTGGGCACCAGTTTGCTATGCTACTGGCTCGCGGTTGGGTAATTTGGCTCAGTCGCTGCTGTTTTCTGAGGGAGTGCGTTGATGCGACATTCATGGATTTATGGTCTTCTCTGGCTGCCTTGGTTTTGTGGCGCGATTCATGGCGAGACGGGTTTCGATCCTCCCACTTCGTTCGGCAAGCCGAGCCCCCTGCCCTTGCCTGGTTCTTTGAACGTAGCGGACTATGAACAGCAGTTGTTCGAGTTTCTCAACAGAAGGCATTACAAGGCACTCGGTTGGTTTTACGACAAACGGGTGCGCGATACGGGGCCGTATCTCAACGGCAAATATTATGGCACCCACCCGGCGGTTTCGATCTACTATTCGCCGGAAATTATTGACTGGCTCGTTGCAGGAAAGCAGGATGCGATTCCCGATGGGGCGATGATCATCAAGGAGCAATACGAGCCACCGGCTGCTCGTTATGAAGGGCTGGATGATGATGAGTTGTTCGCGCATCTGTCGAGTTGGACTGTGATGGTCAAGGACGCCAAGAGTTCCCATGACGGTTGGTTCTGGAGTAACCCAGCCAAGGATCAGCAGGTAGTCGACAACCATCAATATCCGTTTGATCATCCGATCTCGGGGTTTGGTATCTATTGCGTCCGCTGCCATGCTTCCACACAAACGAAAGGCGCGACGAACGAGTTCACTTTTGCCTCGCTTCGTAACATCAAAGGCTTCCCTGGGGAGCCGCTATTATTTCGTGTCGATGATTCCTGGCGCAAGGTGACCGATCACGAGGAACCGGTGGGGGCAGAGATCCCGGAGGATGAGAGCAACGCTGGGCTGCTTGTCGGAGTAGAGCAATTGGCTGCCGATACTTCGCATCCCCGATGTAGCAACTCACCGCATCCGGAACTTTGCCAGCCGGCGCTGAGTCAAGAATTCTTAACGCTCTTCCCAAGTATTGCAGCGCGAACACGAGATCAAGTGCTGTACTTCCCGCCGGTGACCCACGACTGGGTGGTTCGTCGCCCGAGTTCTGAACAGCAAACGCAACCTTTCGTAACTTCCAATCAATGTATGAGTTGTCATGCTGGACTCATGGAACCCTTCGGGCCGACGATGTTTGTTCCCACGGGGGAGCATGCCGAATACGGTTCGGAGGGGGTGCACCTCTCGCCCTATGGGGAATGGCGCTGGACGCCGATGGGTTTGGCGGGGCGCGATCCGATTTTTCATGCCCAGCTCGAAAGCGAGATCGAGTTGATGCGCGAAGATTTCGCCGACGATCCGGAGCAAGCAAAAATTCATGTCGACAATCTCGTTGAAACCTGCCTCACCTGCCATGGTGCGATGGGGAAGCACCAGTTCACGCTCGACCATGGTAATTCCTCGGGGCATTTCGGCATGGAACATGTAATGCTCGCATCGAACGACCCACAGTCTCAAAGCGACAAGGACTGGCACTACGGCGCGCTAGCCCGCGATGGCATCAGTTGTACGATCTGCCATCAAATGCAGCCGCGCGAGCAGCCGGCAGACGACCATCGGCATTACTTAGAGTTTTTCCTGGAAACCTCGATTACCGGCAATATTCATGTGGGCAACGCCAATGAACTGCATGGCCCCTTCAAGGATGAAGAGATTTCGCCGTATTCCATGGAGCATGCGCTGGGATTCAAGCCAAAATTCAATCCGTACATCAAACAGTCTCAGATGTGTGGAACCTGTCATGTGGTAAATCTGCCCATTGTGGACAAGCCGTTGGCTGAGGGTGAAGAGCCTGACGAACTGATCGCTGCCGAACAGAATCCTCTGTTCAAGAAATATAGTCATCATGTGGAACAGGCAACCTACTTGGAATGGCTCAACAGCGAGTTTGAAAACGAGTTCAATCCAGACAACCCGCAGGCCCAAACGTGTCAAGATTGTCACATGGCACGTGACTATCACAATGACGATTTGGATCTGCATCTGGAGAACATCGAAACTCGTATCGCTGCGATTCAGGACGACACGTTTCCCGACGCGGAGAACTTGGTCGATCAGAAGGAGCTCAAGATTCGCCATCGCAAGGAGGGCTACTCTCGACACAACTTCCGCGGGCTAAATGTATTCCTCCTGGAGATGTTCAATCAATTCGACGACGTGCTGGGTGTACGCAAGTACGATTTCATGACCGGGTCGACCGAGGACATCCCGCACGCGATTGCCGACTTTGTTCATCAGGCCCGCAATGATGTGGCGACGCTTACCGTCGAGGCATCTCTCGAAGGCAAGGAGCTTGTGGCAACGGTTGATGTGCAGAATAAGGTGGGACATCGATTCCCTAGCGGCGTTGGATTCCGCCGAGCATTTATCGAATTGCTGGTGGTCGAGAAACCAGGCAGCACCAAGGAGCAGATTGTTTGGTCGTCGGGCCGCACGAATGAACTGGGCGTATTGGTCGATGCTGAGGGCAAACCGCTCTCTTCAGAGTTCTTTGCGGAACACCCAACCGAGAATACCCAGATATGCCAGCATCATCATGAGGTGATTACCTCACCTGAACAGGTGCAGATCTATGAGACGCTGCTGCACAGTGGTAAGCATAAATACACGACGAGTTTTATCCACGGCTCCGATGTCATCAAAGACAACCGGCTGCTCCCCCGCGGCTGGAAAGCAGAGGGACCGGGGCCCGCGCTGCGAGGGGAGTTTCTCAAAGCGACCCACCCCGGCCCCATGGCAAAGAAAGATCCTCGCTATACCGACGGCAGCGGATCGGACGAGGTGGTTTACCGCATCAAGCTACCCGCCGACATCAACCGCAAGCAACTGGAAGTGCGCGCCAAGTTGTATTATCAGGCGATTCCCCCTTATTTCTTACAGAGCTTGTTTGAAACGGCACCCAATGGTCCTGCTACGCAGCGTTTGCACTATATCTGCAGCAATATCGACCTGAGTGGAACGCCCATCGAAAACTGGAAGTTAGAAGTCACGTCTGCCAAAGCGAAGGTTGAGTAGCGACAAATTGTCCCTGCACATATCGCATAGTAGCCGATAAGATGGTAGCTCGAAGTCAACTACTATTCATACGTCAGCGTTTGGACTCGCCATGCACAACTCTGATTCGGCCACGACGCTAGTCGATCTCGAGCCCAGTTCCAAGCAGTTTCTCTCCGAGGTGATAGAGGGCCTGAAAGCCACTCCCAAGCGATTGCCCTGCAAATATTTTTATGACGAGCGGGGCTCGCAACTGTTTGATCAGATCTGTTTACTTGAGGAATACTATCTTACTCGTTGTGAAGATCAGATCATCAAAGAGTTTGCTCAAGAGATGGCCGACCAGATTGGTCCTGGAGTGATGCTGGTGGAGTATGGAAGCGGTAGCAGCACCAAAACACGTGCTCTACTGGATAGACTTGCCGACCCAGTCGCCTATGTGCCCGTCGACATTTCGCGCGAGCATCTGGCTGCTACTGCGGCTCAGCTCTCAGAGGCCTATCCTCACATTGAAGTCTTGCCTGTCTGTGCAGATTTTACTGAAGCTTTTACTCTGCCAGAATCTCGGCGAGAGCCGACTCATAGCGCAGTGTTTTTCCCCGGTTCGACGATAGGCAACTTTGAACCCTCTGCGGCGCGGGCCATGCTTTCCCAAATTGCTGAGCTTTGTGGACGTGGAGGTGGCTTGCTGATTGGTATCGACTTGCAGAAAGATATTTCCGTGATTGAAGCGGCCTACAACGACGCTCGTGGTGTAACGGCCGACTTCAATAGGAATCTGCTTGAACGGATCAATCGTGAGCTGGCAGGAGAATTTGACATCAACCAATTTCGCCACAGGGCTGTCTATGATGATCTTGAGGAGCGTGTCGAGATCTCCTTGGTTAGTTGTTCTCGGCAACGAGTTACCATTGGCGATCAATCGTTCCGATTTGACGAAGGAGAGTCGATCATCACAGAACATTCGCATAAATACACGATTGTGGGTTTCGCGAAGTTGGCTGCTCAAGTGGGTTTAACCCTTCGGCGCTCGTGGACCGACCCACAAGAGCGTTTTGCAGTGTTGCACCTTGCCTTATTGGATTAGGACCCAGCATGATCCATTTGCAATGTGTCACGAAGAAATTTGGCTCACATACGGCTGTGGACGGGATTGATCTGGATTGTCCGACGGGGAAGACACAGGTCTTGATTGGAACCAGTGGGTGTGGGAAATCCACTTTGTTGCGGATGATGGTTGGGCTGGTGAAACCCGATTCTGGTTCGGTTCTTTTTGACAATGAGCCGCTGTTGGAAAAGAACCTCGAGACAATACGACGAAGAATAGGTTACATGATTCAGGAAGGTGGATTGTTTCCTCATCTCACGGCAAGGGACAATGCAGCGATCATGCCTCGCTATCTAGGCTGGGATTCGACGCGAACGGAAGCTCGACTCCAGGAACTACTCGAACTAACGCAACTTCCCGCCACACTGTTGGACCGCTTTCCCCGGCAACTCTCTGGAGGACAACGCCAGCGAGTTAGTTTGATGCGAGCCCTGATGTTGGACCCCGACGTCTTGTTGCTGGATGAACCGTTGGGAGATCTCGACCCCATGATCCGCGCCGAATTGCAGCAGGATTTGCGCACGATCTTCCGTGAGCTTGATAAGACCGTGGTGTTGGTAACCCACGACCTAGGTGAAGCAGGTTTTTTGGGAGATACGATCACGTTGCTGCGAGCAGGTAGAATCGTGCAGCAAGGTTCCTTCGAAGAGTTATTGGAAAATCCGGTAGACGACTTTGCTTCGAAGTTTGTCCAAGCCCAACGGCAAGTGTTTGCATGAAACGTGCCCTGTTAATATGTCTCATGTTGCTCCTGGTGGCCGTGTTTCCGCGCAGATCGAAGTTGTCTGGCGTGAGGGTAGGTTCCAAGAAGTTTACGGAGTCGGTCATATTGGGGGAGATTCTTACACAACTCATCCGCTCAACGGGTCAACGTGCCAGCCATTTGTCTGAATTGGGGGGGACTACACTGGTATTCGACGCGCTGCGCCGAGGGGAGATCGACTTGTATCCTGAATACACCGGCACGCTGATCGAAGAAATATTTTCAGGCTCGGACGCTAAAGACTTGGAAGATCTCTCGGTCTTATTGGAACAGCAAGGGGTTCTCATCAGCAAACCGTTGGGCTTCAACAATAGCTATGCTCTGGCAGTCAACCGAGAGACCGCAGAAAAATACAATCTGGCCACGATCGCCGATCTGGCAGCCCATGATAATTTGCGAATGGGGTTCAGCAATGAGTTTCTTGATCGCAAGGATGGTTGGAAGAATCTTCGCAAGCAATATGGCCTGCCCCAAGAAGAGGTCACGGGTTTAGACCATGACCTCGCGTATCGACAGCTCGAGTCAGGCGTCATCGACGTGATGGATGTCTACACGACCGATGCGCGCTTGGTGGGAATGGATCTCGTGCTGTTGGAGGATAACCGCTCCTACTTCCCGCGTTATGATGCGGTGGTGTTGTTTCGCTCTGACCTATCCGAGCGATTTCCTGAAGTCCCTCCACTGATTGCAAAATTAGAATCACAGATCACTGCAGAAGAGATTCTCGATCTCAATGCGCAGGTGGAAACGGGTAAGATCCGCGAGCCGCAAGTGGCGGCTGATTTCTTGCTCGACCAGTTTTCGCTGGATGTGGAAGTTGCTGATCCTTCGGTGGCCAGCCAGATCTGGCAGCGTACTCTGGAACACTGCGATCTAGTACGCCGGTCGCTGATCCCGGCGATTTTTGCAGCGATTCCATTGGGGATTCTGGCGGCAAAGCGGCCCAAGTTGGGACAAGTGATTCTTGGCATAGTTGGTATCGTACAAACGATTCCTGCTCTGGCACTTCTGGTGTTGCTGATCGCCCCGGTTGCTTATCTGGGGCTTGGCACGCTGGGGGCGGGTTCAGCAACTGCGATAGTCGCTTTGTTTCTCTATAGTTTGCTCCCCATCGTGCGAAACACAGCTACAGGCTTGGCCGCAATCTCGCCAGAGTATGCTGAGTCGGCCACAGCCTTGGGGCTCTCGCCCATTTTTCGCCTGCTGCATATTGAATTGCCACTGGCGTCTCCTTCGATTCTGGCTGGCATCAAGACCGCTGCGATCCTAAACGTAGGCTTTGCTACGCTGGGTGCCCTCGTGGGTGCGCGGGGGTATGGTCAGCCGATCCTGACAGGCATACGTTTAAACGACACAGGTCTGATCATGCAGGGGGCGATTCCGGCAGCCTGTATGGCGATTCTCTTGCAAGTTTTTTTTGAAGTGGGAGAACGGTGGTTTGTCCCCACCGGTCTGCAACCACTGTCTGTGAGCTCCAACGATGTCGAACCAAACTGAAACCGTATCTATCCCTACGAATCTTGCTAAGCGTTTCGCGGCAGTGCGGCTCTTTACGGAACAAATATGCGAAACACTTCAGGCTGAAGATTGTTGTATCCAGTCGATGCCGGATGCCAGTCCTATTCGGTGGCACCTAGCTCATACGACTTGGTTCTTCGAGACGTTTCTACTGAAGGCAGATCCCAGCTATCGAGTGTTCGATGACCACTACGAAGTCTTGTTCAACTCGTATTACAATGCGGTCGGAGAACAATTCCCTCGTGCCTTGCGAGGGATGCTGTCGCGACCTACGGTTGCTCAGGTTTACGACTATCGGCACAAAGTAGACCAATGCGTTGCAGATTGGTTTACAAATGGACGGATCGAGGCGGATCCTCAGCTCGCGCGAGTGGTTGAATTGGGACTGAACCACGAGCAGCAACATCAGGAGTTGATTCTCACGGATGTGAAGCATCTCTTTTCCTTGAATCCACTGCTGCCTACTTTCCGCACCGGCACACAGCCATCTACCACGAATGTGACCTCAGAATGTGACTGGATCGATTTTGAGGAAGGTCAGCACAGAATCGGCAATGCCGGTGAAGGTTTTTCCTACGACAATGAAAGTCCGCTACATCGTGTGTTTTTGGAATCGTTTGCGATTGCCAGTCGTCCGGTGACCAGCGGCGAGTTTCTGAAGTTTATCACAGACGATGGCTATTCTCGCCCAGAGTATTGGCTATCCGAAGGGTGGCGACAGGTGCAAGACCGCGGTTGGCGGCATCCGCAGTATTGGTATCAGGAATGTGGTGAATGGCAGGAATTTACGTTGGCTGGTCTACGCCTGCTCGATCCTTCTGCACCAGTTGCCCATGTCAGTTACTTCGAGGCAGACGCTTATGCCCGTTGGGCAGGTGCGCGTCTTCCAACCGAGGCGGAATGGGAAGTGGCTGCCGAGGAGGTTCCCATCGAAGGAAACTTTGCTGACTCGCTCTTGGCCGCAGGACAAGCGATCCATCCCAGTAGTCGCATCGACGAGAAAGGACCACTCGATCACCTGTTCGGCGATGTGTGGGAATGGACCGCCAGTCAGTATACGGCCTACCCGGGTTATCAGCCTCCGCCCGGTGCCTTGGGTGAGTACAACGGCAAGTTCATGTGCAATCAGTTCGTACTGCGCGGCGGATCGTGCGCGACATCATCGGATCATATCCGTCGCACCTATCGCAATTTTTTCCCACCAGAGGCACGGTGGCAGTTTTCGGGGTTTCGATTGGCGCGGTAGGTGGGGGACGTTTGAAGTGCGCGCTCTGCTGCGCTGGAGCTCCGCATCGCGGTTAACGGGATTGCGATTTCATTGAGTAGTCCCGCCTCGTTTCTGGTAGGTCTCCATGATCTTTGAGGGATGGGCTGCGATGATGCCTTCTTTGCGGAGTTTGTCCACTACGTCGGCTCCGAGGATTCCTTGTACTTTCATGTGCAGTTGGGGGGAATTTTCGAACAAGGTTCGTAGTTTTTCCACGGGCCAAGAGAGATACTCTGTCGGAAGAACGGTGACCACCCTCGCACTGGCGACTTGTTCTGTCAAGAATCCCATCTCACCAACGAATTGGTGTGAAACAACTTCGGCGACCGATCGACCATCGACTTCGATGCGGCCCCGGCCATTGGCAATCAGTAATAATTCAGAAACGGGTTGGTCTTGCTGCATCAAGACTTCTCCCTCTCTGGCTTTTTTCCATTCAGCGACGGACAAGAGTTTAGTGAACTCCCGTGGTTGGAGTGAACGGAAAATCGTTCTATAGAGCCGTAATTCTTCCTCTCCTAGGAAAACAGGACGTCGCTCCAAGATCAACAATCCGATCTGAAATAGGTTTACGGCAATGAAAATCGACTGCCAGGCAATCGGTTCGTACAAAGGAGTCGCACTACAGCAGAAATAGTAGGGCAAGAGGCAGAACATCGCGGCCACCATCAATATCCGGAGCCAGAGCACATCGCGGACCGAATAGGCGACGAGATAAAGGATGTTCCCCAGATGGAGCAGATTGGTCATGGTCATTCCCTTGCGAAGTGACAGATCGAACTTGGTCTATTTTTACCCGCGCGAGGGAGTATTTCCCAGAGGAGGGCTTGGGGATTCACAAGTTCTTCCCTAATCGCCGCATCTGGAATGCCACGGTTGCGGTAAGTTCAGTCATCGCCTTCGGTGACGGAGGAGAGAAATCCAGTCACACCCCGAAATAGGCGATCGCTGTCCAACCCACGAGCGCCAGGAAGGCGGCTTGCATGGCGACGGGGATTTGGGTGGTAACATGATCCATCAAATCGGCACCTGTACACATCGAACTCAAAATCGTGGTGTCGGAGATGGGCGAGCATTGGTCGCCAAAGACCCCGCCGTTGAGGCAGGCAGCAAAACAGATCGACATGAAAAGTTCTGGATGGGCAAGGTTCTGATTGATGGCCACAGCATGGGCCAAGGGAAGTACCAATGGGAGAGTTACGGCGAAGGTCGCCCAACTGGTGCCGGTGGAAAAGGCAATCACTACGGCGATCAAAAATGCCGTGCCTGGCAGCAACCAATGCCACTGAAGGGCACCCAACAGGGAAACCAGATAGCGCCCGCCGCCGACATCCTGCGAAAGTTGCCCGATAGTAATCGCCAGTAGCAAGATCACGCTGCCAAGAATGACCCCTTTCTGCCCGTCCAGAATGGCCGTGATGATTTGGCGGAGGTTCATTCCTTTCAGCCAAGCCATGATTGCCGCCAACACGAGCGCGGTGCCAAAGGCCCACAATACTTCGGGAGAACCGTAGAGATAGTACGTTCCCACCGCGACCGTGAGCAGAGTGATCAGGGGCAATACGAAATCCAGAATATTGGGGGCATATCCTGCCGGAACAAATTTGTATCCTGGATCGTCGCCGGCGAGAGGCTCGGCAGTCGGGGCATTGAGTTGGCCGGTTTCTCTTGCTCTTTGACGAGCGGCTTTGAGTTTCTTGGGAAGCAAAGGATGCTTATCCAGTGCGATTAGTAAAGTAAAGAGAACTGAGAAAATCGCGTAGAAGCTCAGAGGAATCGCTCGGAAGAAAAAAGCTACGCGATCTGTCTCGGTTGCTAGATACGAAACTCCTATCACTCCCATGAACGCCTGCACGTAGATCGGCCAGGCATTGAAGGCTAACAGGATTGCAATCGGCGACGAGGTGGCATCGACGATGAGCGATAGTTCTTCATGCGAAACGTTTTCTTCATCGGCAAGCGGCCGGACGGTCGTGCCAACCAATACGGCGCTGATCGAACCTCCCTGAAAGAAGATCACGCCGAGCATCCAAGCCACAAGTTTGGCGGAGCGCGGTCCACGAACAAAGTGGGCTGCCATGTAGTCCGCAAAGGCTTCTGAAGCACCAGTCTTAGCCCAGACCCCCATCAAACCTCCCAGCAGCCACAGATACAACACAAGAATCGTGGCAGCCGTTTTCGTTCCGATGGATGGAATGAGCACACCACCTAAGACATTGAACTCGCCGATCAACATGGCGCCGACGACGATTCCTGCCAACAGCGCAGAGATCGGCTCCTTGGTCATCCAGCAAAGAACGATTGCCGTGAGAGCCGGTAAAAAGGACCAGAATCCCCAATGCCGATAGGCAAACTGCTGAAAGTATTGTTTCCCCTGATCTCCCCCAGCTTGAGGTTGTTCATAGACGAATTGCTCGACCGACTTCGGCATGCCTCCTTCTCTATGCAAGGCCGACAACTTGTCAACAGTTAGCGGCGAATCAGCCAATGGAATAGCCGTATCAACGTCAACCTGTTCACCACCGAGTACGACAAACTGGCTACCGAGGTCGTCAGTCTCGACCGTCAGAGGGGTTTGTTCGACCGTCCAAGTTGGTGGCGTGCGGACGCCAACGATGATGGCAGCGACAAACGCTGTGAGGAAAACCCATAGCGCTGGGCTCTTGAATTGACTTGCTCCCCAGGACATCATCGACGGTTCTCAGGCTTCTTGATTCGATTGAAAACAGACTGCTCACTATCTTAGTGCTTATCCCAAAACTCGGAAGACCACTACCAGCAGACTTCGCTTCTGTGGCCTCCGGTAAGGACTCTAAAACCTTTTTTCCGAAGTGTATTGTACCGAAATGGTAATAATCGCTACGATCTGCGTAGCTCAAGAGCGGTGTTACTCGTTCTCAAGGAAGTGATCATGGCGGCAGAGGATTCGGGTATCGATAATAACGAGAAGAAGTTTGGGGCATTTGGAGGCGTTTTTACCCCCTGCACGCTCACGATCCTGGGCGTCATCATGTTTCTGCGGTTCGGCCAAGTGGTGGGACAAGCGGGATTCTATAGCGCGATCGTCATTGTCTTAGCTTCGAAGGTCATCACGACTCTCACGAGTCTCTCACTATCGGCGATCGCGTCGAATACGCGGGTCCGGGGTGGAGGGGCCTACTATATTATCAGTCGTAGCCTAGGAGTCGAATTCGGCGGAGCCATCGGCATCGTGTTCTTTCTCGCCCAGGCTATCTCTGTGGCCATGTATGTCATCGGGTTTACCGAGGCCCTGGCCAGTACATTTCCATCATTGGCTGACGACACACTGGCCATAGCTACGTTTGTCAACATTGTTACATTTGTCTGCGTCTATATTGGTGCGGGATGGACAATCAAAGTGCAGTACGCAATTCTCGCAGTGCTGGGAGCCGCATTGGCTTCGTTCTACGTGGGGACGGTAGGCAACTTTTCGATGAGCGAGTTTAAGACGAACCTCTTACCTCACTACACCGAGGGGGAGAATTTCTTTTCTGTCTTTGCCCTCTTCTTCCCAGCTGTGACTGGCATCATGGCAGGGGCCAACATGTCGGGTGATCTCAAGAACCCGGCCCACTCGATCCCACGAGGCACTTTGGCTGCGGTGGCCGTCACGGCAGTAGTCTATCTTTCCATGGCGTTCTTACTCGCCGGCGTGAGCACGCACGAAGAACTGATTACCAATAACTTGATCGTTCGTGAAGTATCGCGATGGCCCGTGCTGATTACTGCGGGTGTTTTTGCTGCAACGCTTTCAAGTGCATTAGGATCGATGATGGGTGCCCCGCGCATCATGCAAGCCTTCGCACGGGATGAAATATTCTCATGGCTGAATTTTTTCGGGACCGCGAGCGGGAAGTCTCACGAACCACGGCGCGCTACCGTGCTGACGTTTATCATTGCCCAGTGCTGCGTACTCTTAGGTGATCTTGATGCGATAGCTCCAATCATCACCATGTTCTTCATGATTACATACGGTTTACTGAATCTGGCAACTTTTTACGAAGCGGTTACCAAGAATCCCAGCTATCGACCAACGTTTCGGTATTGCCACTGGTCGCTTTCTTTTTTGGGAGCCTTGGGTTGCCTGGGGGTCATGCTTCTTATCAATTGGCCTGTGGCGTTGGGTTCAATCGTTGCAATGGCCGCCATTTATGGCTCGATTCAATATCGTGAGATCGAGGCGCGTTGGGGTGATCTCCAAGGGGGTGTTGCCTTCGAGCGAGCTCGTCGGGCACTATTGAGACTCGAAGACACTGCCTACCATCCTAAGAATTGGCGACCTGTGGTGTTGGCGCTGTCCAGTAGTGCCTGGCACCGACCCCATTTGGCCATCTACGGACAATGGCTCACATCGGGTCACGGAGTTCTAACCTTGGCTCAGGTCATTTGTGGTGACGTGGAGAAGCACGCCGAACGGCGAGACAGCTACGAACGCTCTTTGCGCAAATTTATCGAGAAAGAGGAACTCCAAGCGTTCTCGGCTGTAGTTGTTGACGCCTATCTATCCGACGGCATCGAATCGCTCGTCCAGTGCCATGGCCTTGGAGGATTGAAGCCCAATACTGTTCTAATCGGCTGGCCGAAGACTGAATCCAAGTCTGAAGCGTTCGGCGCAACATTGCGTTTGGTCGCTAGATTGAACCGCAGCATGATCTGTGCGCGGCTGCTATTGGACGAGGAAATCTCCGATGGCCAATATGCTACTGAGGACCGCGAAGCGATGCTTGCCGAGGCCTGGGAAATTCCCAATGGAACGATCGATGTCTGGTGGCGGGGAAAAAAGAATGGTGCATTGATGATGCTGCTTGCGCACATGCTGCATCAGAATCCTGACTGGCGGCACAACTCCATCCGCGTCATCCGGATTGTTCCCAGCGAAGAAGCCGTCGAAGAAGTTCGTGAGCACATCGTGCAGCTAGCAGCCATATCACGCATCCGCGTGGAACCCATCGTGCTAGTCGCAGAAAATGTTCCTCTGGCGATTCAAGTGACCTCACAAAATGCGGCCGTCGTACTGCTGGGATTCGAATCCCCCGCAGAAGGTGAGGAGGCCGATTTTTATCAACGCATGGAATCTCTGATCGGAGCGCTACCCCGAGTGCTTTTTGTGGATAGCGCCGGAGGGATGGAGTTGGAATCGTAGGAAACGAACCCCCTAAAGTGAAACGGACGCTTCTAATGTGCTGTCTCAGAACTAGAGCGACCTCCGCCGATGGAATTACTGGAACCAACCGGAGCGATTCGACTGGCTCTAGCTGTTGCCAGTGATGTAGAGTCCTGGTCTATTATGAGCGTGCAAATCGAATGTTCAGGGCTCATTGCTTCGGTTTGTCGATCGCCCAAATCTAGCGCGAACGGGATTGGGTATTCTTGGAGATTCAGCACTACGACTGCGAGACTTCCATCAGTGTTCAAGAATGCTGTCGAGAGGAGTTCTTCGCCCGTATTGCCGCATAGAATACGTTTGGCGCCGGGGCGGATGAAACGTGCGAAATGCCCGAGATAGTAGTAGGAATTATTGTAGATCAAACGGTCGTGTTCGACGTCGGCCAGTATGGGGGCACTGCAAAAGTTCTCCACATGGTTCGGACCACCGTTGATATCAAGGAGTAAATTCCAGTCGATCCAGCCGACTGCCCCATGATTGAGATCATTCACGATCGAACGGCCATATTTTTCGCCACCCGACCAATCGCCAATGTGCGGCCCATGTTCGAGACAACCTTCGGTAAAGAGGAGTTTTTTGTCAGGGTAAAAGTCATTGACCATCTGCACATGGTTGAAGTCATCGGTCACATACCAATGAAATCCCGCTCCCCAAACGTACTTGGCTGCCTCCGGATCATCGAAAACGGTCTTGGATCGGTCGAAGAGGCGATCGCGGTTGTGATCCCACACAATCAGGCGGACGTCAGCTAAATCGTGATTGTGCAAGGCGGGGCCAAGGTGGTCGCGAACAAAATCGCGTTCTTCTTCGGCTGTGTAGAGGCAAGACTCCCAACGCTGAGTCGCTTCCGGCTCGTTCTGAACGGTGAGACCCCAAATGTCGATGTTTTCCTTGGCGTACTCCTCAATGTACTTGCAGTAGTAGCGTGCCCAGGCCTCTCGATATTCTGGTTTGAGCTTACCACCGCCGGTCATCTTGCCATTAGTTTTCATCCAGGCGGGGGGGCTCCAGGGCGAAGCAAGTACTTTGATGGTATCATCCGCTGCTTCTTGCTGTGCGGCATGAATGAGAGGTATTAAATGCTCTCGATCATGGTCAATACTGAAATGATTCAACTCGGTGTCGCCCTCCACTTCGTCGTAAGCGTAGCTCCCCAGAGAAAAATCACAACTGTTGATGTGAGTTCGACATAGGCGGAAGCCATGTCCCAAATCTGCATCGAAATAAGCTTGAAGGACTTCACGCTGGCAAGCCGGACTAAGAGAGTCAAATACGATGCCAGCAGCCTCGGTAAATGCACCACCAAAACCCTCGATGGTTTGAAACCGCTTTTCTACATCAACGACGATGGTCGTTGCGTCCTCCGAAGTTTCCGGGATGAAGTTCAAACTGTCTTGTTGGCTGAGACGACTACCATCATATCGAGCAGTCGCATACATCTTGATCGGTCCTGAAATGTCAACCGGCTCATCCGTGGAGGGTTGTTCCAGGTGAGCACCCGTGAGACGCACTGCCCGCACGTTGCCAAAAACACCGTTGGGCAAGTTAGTTGGCTGAAGTCGCACCGTATGTTCGCCTGCGTCGACTTCGAGAGTTCCCAGCGAAAATGTTTGATACTCCTCCCAACCACTGGTATCTGACAAGATACCCTCTAGAGATTTGTCACCGATTTCAAGCTTGAAGGAACTTCCCGCACAGGACTCGTCAACCGCTCCGTCTATTTCGACTTCCACACTGCAGGCCTCGCTCACGTAGATTTTCCAGCAGGCAACGCTATCGACGTTGTGCCAGTGACGCAAGTAGCCCCGGCTTGATCTAATTGGTGGCCCCATTATCTCTGCGGTGTAGCCATTGAGTAATCGGGTCGTGAGCGCGGCCTCGTCATTAGACACAGGGGAAACCGAATCACTGGCAGCCGATATCCCAACACTCAAGAAAGACAAGGCTGCGATGAAAAACACCGAGATCGCCACGTGCTGGGTGGCTGATTGGTTTTTGGCCGGAAGTGGCAAGACAACGTAGTAGCTTTTATTCATCGTCTGTCGTGGACACATTCTGGGCGCTCCGCGGGGATTGATAGACTCGCACGTCATCGAGCATGACGGGTGATCCCCATGAGCTCTCAAAACCAATGAATCCTTCACGAAGGCTTGAACTAGCTAAGGACGCTATCGTCTCGGAAGTATCTGTTCGACTCGGGTCATAAACTGTCATGATGATCGAATCGCCGTCGTCGATGACTCGAAATAAGTAGGAACGCGTCTGAGGATCCACTGGAAATCCTTGGGTGGCTAGGAGCCTGATGGTATTAACATCAGGCTTTTCATGGATTTCCAGACCATGTTCTGTATCCCACGCAGCGGGCCAGAAATTTGCGCGAACACCACGCCGCAAGACAGAGTTCTCCCAACCCGGGCCACGGCCAAGTTGGTTGTCGGCGCGGGTCATAACAGCAAAAGAAGCCCCATAGCCGGCGAGGAAATTCTCAGAGAAGGTAATCTTGCCAAGGATCGTTAGCGTGCCCGCTGTCGGATCGAGTGGTTTGCGTGTCAGCAGATAGGGCCGTGGCTTCCATGTGTCAATGTGGGATGCTGCGTTCGGCAACCCAATCTGAAGGCCACCCGAGCTGACAACAACATCGCCCAGCGAACTCCAGGAGTTCATGTCAAGGTCACGCGAAGCAAAATCATCTCGCAACACCAAAGTGGCATCCGCAGGAGCCAACTCAGCGAGCAACTGCAGTTCCAATCTGCGTTGCTCACCACCATCGAGAATCAGCGATGAGAAGTCGGCGTAGCTGGTAAGTGGAGAGGTCGAACGGTCCTGAGAGATCTCCACATGTTCGATCAATGTCGTACCAGTACTTGAACCTTCGAGAGCGATATAATTAGCCATTCCTCTAAACAAGGACCGGCAAGTTACCGTGCGGGCGGTGGATGAATCATCGCGAAGTGAGACCGTGAACGACACATTGACCCCATCATCACGCATGACAACTCGATAGGGAGTGTCAGGCATTGGCTTCAAGAAACTGCTCCACGAAACCCCGCTCAATTCGCGATCACTCTCCAGCTTGACGCCAGTTTGCAGCAAGTCATCTCCTGAATCGGCAACAAACCCAAAGCTACTACGAACACACGATGCGAGTGTATTTGCCCACGGCTCTGGTGCCGACCCTCGCTGGTCTTCACTGCGAGTCAAGATCGCAAAAGAAGGTTTGTCCCCGGGATCAAGATCGCTGAAACGAAAATCGCAAGTAATGGTGATCGATCCTTGAGCAGGATCCAACTGATTCGCAGCAATCAAATAAGGTCGTGAGTTGCCTGCAGCACTGCCTAGCATTTGCAGGCCGGAATCGGAAGGAACGACATCGCCCAGCGATTTCCACCGCTCGGGATCGAGCCTAGACTTGCGGAATCGGTCAACCAACGCCTCTTGACCAGGTGACTGTGTACCTTGCCTAGAGCGATCCAAAACCGAGGAGGCGAATCGCCTAAGATCCGAATCAAGTGGTACAAGCTTGTCCTGATCCCACTGCAATCCACGCCCCTTGGTGAGTTCGTACTTCTCCTGCTTGCTGCCGCTCCCCTGCGGGAAGGCTTCGACCTTGCCCTGGAAGACACTCACCTCGGATACGCCAAAGTCATCCACAACGACGCCAAACTCTGTGCCAAGATCGACGACTTTTCCGTTGGGAGTGTTGACGGTAAATCCATGGCCACCTTCCGTGATCGCCGCGACTAACCCTCCCCGACAAAGCTTGCCTCCGGTTGCATCCACATGAAAATCGGCTGGGCCGATCAATAGCAGTTTCGATCCGCTACTATAGGTCAGTTCGATATCCCCTTCCGTCAGGCAGAGTCGGCTCCCACTAGAAACTGCCGAACCCTGCTCGATAGTCATGTCTCCCTGCCAGTGGATCGCAGGTGAGACGTAGCTCAAACGGGCCACCGGAGTCGTCTGCTCAGCAAGCCCCTCTTTTCTAAGTGACGGAGAATCGTGCTTGTTCTTCGCAACGGAGTCTATCTGGTGTGAACTGCGGACGGTCCAGACCACAGCCGTAATGGCAACCAGCAAGGAAGCCACGATTGCTAACCAAAGAAACGATGCCGACTTTCGGGATTCAAACCTATCCGCCGCAACTCCAGAACCTTGTTTCCTCGCAAGGAAAACAGGGAATTCTGGTTGGTCCGTCTGCGCGGACACTGCAACGTGGCGGCTGAGTGCTTCCGCTTCGATACGTTCTTGCTTGCCAGCGCTCGTCAATAACATGCTGTGGAGCGACACGTAGCGCAGATAGAAGCTCCGCGCCGACCGCCGAGAATCGAGCAAGTCGTTGAAGCGCTTGAGCTCTTTTTCAGAGATCACTTGATCGTACAAGCGCGTACAGAGGTCATGCAGTTCGCGCACCGTCGATTGGTCAATCTCGATTGAGTTCGTGTTGTCAGGGGAGTCTAGCACGAAATTTTCTGTTACTGTTGCATTGTTAAATCTCGGATCTCTACAACCGTGCGCATACTACCACTCTTGTGGGATTGTTCGTTCAATACAAGCGAGCAACGCGCGTCGAATTCTACCTAATGACTTCGACAGCGAGTTCGCAGAACGTCCTATCTCCTTAGCAAGCATATTTACGCTGCTATTGGGTTCGTAGCGCCGACGAATCAACGTTTGATCGAAGTACGAAAGTCTATCCATACACTTTTCCAGCACTTCCAAAGGTATTGTCGTACTCTCCGCCGAATCCATCGCATCCACCGCTAGTTTTTCCATCACGCTGGTGTCAAACAGCTTGGCGGCCCGGCTTGAGCGTTCATAGTGTTTTAGTGCCTGCAAGCGGGCGATTTTACATGCCCAAGCCAGGAAATTTGTGCCGGTCTCAAACGAACCAAACTTTTTCCACAGCACGAGGCTTGTCTCTTGCAGTACGTCGGCTGCGTCGTTCGACGTAGGCAAGAGGGCCATCAGGTAATATTGGAGTCGGGGGTAGTACTGGGAGTACAAATCGACGAACTCCGCCATTCGCTCTGAGCTCATGGATTCAGGTAATTCTGGCGAAGTGTCAGAGTTTTCCATTTTCCTCCTCACATCCGCATAGCAAGCCCTGTTCGATTTCAACACGACGACCGAGCAAGCAGCTTGCGGTCTTCTGCCTTATATATCTAATACGCGAAGCGGCTCAGAAGTGAGTCGAAAAATTGCTCAATCTGTTTTCGTGGATGAAAATTTATGGCCGAACTGTACCTTTTGGCGTGCCGACACTTCCACCCGGCAGGGGACTTCGGGCCTTCAGCGTCGCTGCCACTTCAATCTAACCCTAGTCATTGCAACAGTTTAGGCATATCCTAGGTTTTCTAATATATTTCGGTTCAGATTTTGCCGCGCCAACGTATTTGTAATTGAAAAAGGCGTCCGTCTTATCAAATTCGTAGGTTCTTGATTGCCAGGTTTTCTGCTCAATTGTGCCTGCTGCCAATGATTAGATTCCGAATTATGGGGCAGTGGAATCTTGGTTAGGAAATCCTCTAGCGGTGAGGTGGAGTTCGAGAGGATGGTGGCCTGGTGTTGGAGGAGTTGACTTATCAGGCGGAGTTGCGCCGCGATAAATTATGATAGCTACTTTTGAGTTTTTTACTTGTTACTTGTAAATGTGGGGACGACTAATGAGTTCGGTAATCTTTGTCTGCAAACAATTGAAGAAGATGGTGGTAGTCTTGTCGGCTGTCAGTCTCATGGGTGGCGTTGCGAATGCCAACCTCCTTTCGAATGGAGATTTTAATTCACCCAACAGCACTGCTCCTCCAGACTCTTGGAATCTCTGGACGTTCGGTGGCGGATGGGCCAATCATGAATTCCCAATGCTGGTGGATAATGGCCAGGATAATACGGGGAACTACGATGGCTCCTATCAGATGTCTCTCGGCGGCTTCGAGAACGCTGGCGGGGGAGTCTATCAGATCGTAGCGGCCACGGCGGGAACCGAGTATCAGCTTTCAGTGGATGCCGGGGCGCAAGCGTGGTGGCTTCCTACTGGAGAAGTCCGATTGTTTTTCTTGGATGCTGCTGACGCTGAACTGGCGTCAACCGTGATCAAGACTACCGACAGCATCCATGATCCAGACATTTATGACGTAGGCGTTGTCTATCAGCCCTGGAGCCTTTCGGCCACTGCACCTGCCGGAACAACGCAGGCGAAGGTCGAGTTTGCGAATCCGAATGGAACCGGTTCGGCTTGGTTTGATAACGCCTCGCTAACGGTCGTTCCCGAGCCAGCTTCGTTAGCGCTTGCCGGTTTGGCTAGTGTTGCCCTGCTGTGTGGGTCGCGTCGCAGGGATCGGTAAGGGATAGCTAGAGACCTTTCGCGGGAATATCCGCGAAAGGCAAAAGAAATGCTGGTTGGCGGCTCGCCCAATGGGCCGCCAACCGTTTTTGTAGAGTCACCGAAGAGTTTCGGATTCTAAGGCGTTTGTTTGTCAGGCTTGTGTTATGAGAGACCGATTGTGAACCGGGACGATCAACAACAAAGTTGAACTATTACTGAGGATCAAATAATGAAATGTATTATTAGCTGTTTAGCGGTTTGCTTCGTTTTCGTCGTCTCTGACACGGCCCAGGCGGTTACGAATTTACTTACCAATCCCGGGTTCTTCGATCTGGTGCCGGGGGGGGGAGGCGCACCGGGCACGGACTACGGTGACGGTTGGAGTCAATTCGGAGCAACTAGCTTTAACCAGTTCTTTGGTCCGGGGAATCCCCACGCCAGCATCTTCGCCGATGATGCGTTCAATACCGGTAGTTTTTGGCAGGAAGGTATCGCTGCCACGCCAGGAAAAGCGTATCAATTCGATCTGATCAACACTCGCATCGAAGCGAATTGGGATGCTGACCTGACATTTGGGGTTGAATTCTATGCCGCAGACGGAATCTCCTTTCTGGGAGCGACGAAGGTCCCTGTTGATACCGCAGCTCGACTGGCACTGCCGAACGTCGATACAGGAGGAGGTGTTAACGGGGCAGTGTTTAGCATGCAGGCCGTAGCACCTGCGAGCGCTGCTTTTGCCCGCCCCATAGCTGAATTCAGCAACGTTAATAGCGCCTATGTTGGTGGCACAACTCAACAAGCCAATTCCTTCGTATTCAACTCGTTTTTTTCAGAAGTGCCGGCTGCCGGTGGTGAGTTGCTGAAAAACCCAGGGTTTGAGGATGAAGACGATGATGTCGTAGAAAATTTTGGCGACTACTGGGGGAGCTTCGGTGCTGCTGGATTTGATAACTTTTTCGCCGGAGTGGGACCCGCAAATGGCCATGCCAGCCTGTATGCAGATTTGCCGGGCAATGAAGGTAGCATCTACCAGCAGTCAATTCTGGGTACTGCGGGCAATACCTACCAATTCAGTTTGAACGACGTACGCATTGAGAGCAATTTCGATGCCACTCTCAAATTCGGTTTGGAGTTCTATGGCGATGATGATTTCACGAAGATAAGTGAAACCATTGAAACCATTGATACCAATACGGGTATGGTCGATAGCAACGTATTCGTGATGAGTGGGACCGCTCCTGCTGGAACCGTTTATGTGCGACCTGTAGTCTCCTATGACAATGTGCTCTCAACTGCAACGACCGATGAAGGCGTCTTCATCTTTGATGCATCGCTGGTTGAGGTGACAGCATCAACTGAGGACGCAGATTTCGATGGCGATGGCGACGTCGATGGAAAAGATTTCTTGACGTGGCAACGTGGTTTTGGCATCGGGAATTTACCGTCCCAAGGCGACGCCAACAATAGTGGAACCGTTGATGGAGTGGATTTATCCATCTGGCAAACTCAATACGGAGGAGGGGGGCCTCCAGTGGTGGGTGCAGTTACTGTGCCTGAACCAACCACGCTGTCAATCGGCTTGATGGCAGGAATAATCACGATGGTGTTGAGGCGACGCGGTTAGATCATGGTTAACCATTGGAGAAAGTGAACGAGGGAACAGAAGATGCAATCTGATCGTAAACACGGTTTTACGCTTGTCGAGCTCTTGGTGGTGATTGCGATTATCGGCGTGTTGGTCGCCTTGTTATTGCCTGCCGTGCAGGCGGCGCGCGAAGCAGCACGACGGACCCAGTGTCAGAACAATCTCAAGCAAATTGGCCTGGGTTTCCTGAACTATGAGCAAACCCATAAAGAGCTACCCGCAGGTGGTTGGCATTATCAATGGCTGGGCGATCCCGATCTCGGTTATGGCAAAAATCAACCAGGTGGTTGGATCTTCAGCCTACTGGAGTACGTTGAAGCCGGAAATGTTCGCCAGATGGCAGCGGGAATGTCTGGCAGCAACAAGCAAAGTAGATTGACGGAAATGGCGGCCGTGCCTCTGGGCACTTTCGTTTGTCCGTCGCGCCGCTCTGCTTCGGCGTTGCCAGCTACGCAAGATCCGTGGACTGATCCATTTAATGCCGATCAGTTGCAAAATGCTGCGCGTTCCGACTATGGAGCCTGCGTTAGCGGCGGATACACCGCCGAACTGGGAATCCGACCCAGAGAATTCCAAGGCTTCCCACAGACTATCGAGGAAGCCAAAGATGAAGACCGCTGGACTGCGGGTCCATTCTTCAACGGCAAGTGGGAACCAAACGGGGTGGTGATTCCGCGTTATCCAGTCGAATTGCGGCAAGTATCAGATGGTACAAGCCGAACGTATTTCGGAGGTGAACGGTATTTGGACCCCGATCACTATCAAAGTGGATTGGTTGAAAACGACGACCAATGCATGTATGTCGGCTATGATTCTGATATCATGGTCTCTGCTTTCAAAGAACCCTTACAAGACACACCCGGCTTTCCTGATGCCCGAAATTTTCGTTTCGGAAGTTCCCATCCCGGGGTATTTCAAGCAGTCTATTGCGACGGTTCTATTCATGCTCTTCCTTTCGACGTCGACCCTCGTGTCCATCAGGCAATGGGTAGCCGCGCAAGTGGAGAAACTGAAGCTGTCAATTGAAGTGGAGTGATGATGACGAGCGGAATACAGAGACGAGAGAAGAAACTGGATCGAGCAAACAGTCGTTGCATGCTGGAATCCTCCATGATGCGTTATCGCAGATGTTTGCTTCTAACGGCGATTGTCTCCTTCTCTTTGCCACTAGGGTGCCAATGGGGCCCTGCTCGAGTCAAGATGCCTGATTTCGATCCCGAAAGTGTGGCCGCGAAAGCAATGTCAGATTTGGATTCCAACGGGGATGGCTTTCTTTCAGAAGACGAGCTGAAAGGCTCACCCGGTTTATTGGCATCGCTAGATGATTTTGATCAAAATGGCGATCACCAGCTCTCTTCAGAGGAAATTGTAGATCGCCTCACTAAATGGCGTCGTGAGAAGGCAGGGTTACTTCCGTTCCGTTGCGAAGTTCGCTGGAAGGGAAAACCGCTCAAAGATGCCAACATCCAACTAGTGGCCGAACCGTACTTCGATGGTACGATTCCCAACGCATCGGGAGTGAGCGATTTCGCTGGGAGCGCAGAGTTGAGTTGCAGCCCAGACGATCTTCCGGAAACACTCAAGTCAATTCGTGCCATTAATCCTGGGATTTACCGGATTGAAGTGACACATCCGAGAATCGATCTACCGGCCAAGTACAATTCAAACACGATCTTAGGTCAAAGTGTGTCACTCCGGAATTCGAATACCTTAGTCTTAGATCTCTAGCTCTATCCACGATTGCCCGAAGGAGCTCAATACTTTTTTGTCATCGAAACAGAACGAATCATAAGTATTTAAACGCGTTATCAAGACTGAGACTGGCATGTACCTTAGCAACGAGAGCATCATTTTTGCACTTCGCCAGGCAGGACCATTGACCATGGTGTTTGCAGCGTATTTTTGGGCTGCAATCAGTCCGTCTTCTGCCGCAGTTGACGTCTGGCTCACCAAGGGAGACAAGAGCCAATTGCTCGCCCAGCAACCTGCTCTCAGTTTCCAACCAGGTTCCGGCTCGGGGGGATTCATCGTCAATGTGAATCCGAACACCACTTACCAGACTATTGACGGTTTTGGTGCCGCACTAACCGATTCGTCGGCCTGGCTCATCCAGAATAAGATGAATGCGACACAACGCAACAATTTCATGAACCAAATCTTCTCGCCTACCAACGGTATCGGCATGAGTTATCTTCGCATTCCCATGGGGGCCTCGGACTTCACCGCCTCGGGTCATTACACCTACAACGATCTCCCTATCAACCAGACGGACATTCCTCAAGACAATTTTTCGATCGCCCACGACCAGCAGTACATCATCCCGCAACTCCAGCAGGCTAAGGCTCTCAATCCCGACCTGAGCATTATGGCCTCCCCTTGGTCAGCTCCGGCGTGGATGAAATCAAACAAATCCTTGATTGGAGGCACTTTAAATCCTCAGTACTACAGTTCTTACGCGACGTACTTTGAAAAATTTATCGATGCCTATGCTGCCGAGGGATTGACGATCGACTCCGTTTCAATGCAGAACGAACCCCACCATATTCCGAATAATTATCCTGGAACCTACATGTCTTGGGCCCAGCAGGCGGATCTGATTAAAAACCATGTTGGCCCAAAGTTTGCCGCCGAGGGGATTAATACAAAGATATTCCTCTGGGACCACAACTGGGATGAACCCGATTATGCGATCAATGCGCTCAATGACCCTCAGTTGAAGCAATATGTCGCAGGCTCGGCATTCCACTCCTACGCCGGCGATGTTAGTGCACAAACGACCGTTCACAATGCCCACCCTGATAAAGAAATCCACTTTACCGAGGCAAGCGGCGGCGGTTGGGCGACTAACTTTTCTGACAATTTAATGTGGCACATGGACAACCTCATCGTTGGTAATACGCGTAACTGGGGCCAGTCGTCGATCTACTGGAATCTGGCCCTCGATGAGAATAGCGGTCCTTATCAAGGGGGCTGCTCCAACTGTCGAGGAGTAGTGACCATCAACAATGGAAATGGCAATGTGACTTTAAATGAAGAGTATTACGCGATTGCCCATGCTAGCAAGTTTGTGAAGCCGGGGGCGGTTCGAATCGGATCGCCGACCTACAACAATGCCGTCGAAACGGTCGCCTTTAAGAACCCCGATGGATCGAGAGCCTTGATTGCATTCAATTCAGGAGGAGGGACGCAGTCGTTTCGCATTGTGGATAACAACCAATATGTCTCCTACAGTCTTCCTGGAAAGTCCGTGGCCACCTTCATCTGGCCTTCAGATGGTGGAGGCCCCGTCGATCCACCCGATCCAGGAGTCGAACTGCTCGTAAACCCTGGGTTTGAGCAGGGAGGTTTCGGCTGGACTTCTACAGGCGACACTGGGTTCCATGCTTTTTTCCCCGGCCAAGGGGGCCATGCGAGCTTCTTTGCAGATCAGAATGGTCACAACGGTAGCATTTTTCAGACGGGGATCGCTGCCCAGCCTGGAGAACAGTTTAAATTCGAACTCTCCGATACGCGTATTGAGGCCAATGCAAATGCCAATGTGCAGTTCGGCCTCCAGTTCTACGGCGCCGGCGAGTCGAGTATAGTTGGCCAAGAGTTCGTTCAATTGATCCTGCCTGGCTACGAAATTAACGACGGGGTCTACAGCATCATGGGAACCTCACCGGCAGGGACGCAGTACGTGCGCCCTGTGATCTGGTTCGACAACGCTATCTCGACCACTGGTCTTCAAGAAAACTTCTTTGTCTTTGATGCCAGCCTCAAACGGGTCGCTAGTTTAGCCGGCGATTTTGACGAAGATGGTGATGTCGACGGGAACGATTTTCTGGTCTGGCAACGCACTCCCAGCGTCGGGAACTTGGCAGACTGGCAGATGCACTATGGAGAATCTTTGCCAATCTCGGCAACGGCGAGCGCCGTGCCTGAGCCGACCTCACTGGGGTTATGCCTCCTAATGGCATTAGGGCTCAGCGGCACTATTGTCGGGCGACTTAGGCACCCTGCTTCCTAACTCAATGTCGGATAACATTTTAGGCCCCCCGGGTTCCACCAGGCCCACTATGAGACCAATTTTCAGGGATTTTTTTTGAATTTTCCCAGATTTTTCCGCTCAGAAACCATCTGTTCGGCGGATAAGATGTTGCCAGGGGTAGGCTCTGAACGAGTCCGATCCAAGTATGTCACTCTTACAACCCAGGGCTCCACTCTTTTTCACCTTTTGTATGTTCATGCCATGAAAAAAACACTCCTCTTGATGGCCTTAGCTATGGCTGCCACATTTTTCTCTGCTGACAGATCATTGGCCTCGCTCGCCGTTACATACGAGGCGACGGCCGCGCCTGACGCAGATCCTGACGGGTTTGATAGAACTACTTCAGTAAATGTTTGGGAATTCGCTGAGACTCAAGGCGATGCCGGAAACTTTTTTGCCGGGAATCACGACGGAAATAACGGTGTTTGGGTGATCTTCGATAACGGCGGTTTTGGTGGAAGCACGGCAACGCATACCTTTGCTGGTGGAGCCCTACTTCCGACCCAGGCTCTGTCGCTCGATTATGCCCACAATACAAATATCGATCCCGGAACTCGCGTCGGTATACGCCTCTTAGATTCTTCGAATGCAGTGCAAACAGAATTTTCCTTTGTCGGCGGCGGTGCCTTTGATTACAGCAACGACGGGGGAAGCTATACTGGAACCTATTCGTCAACTGGCAAGACTTATGATCCCAATGATTTTTTCACCGTGACTTATAGCATCGGTTCCGGAGGTGCCTACACGGCTACCGCTTCAGCGGGCGATGGCACCGATTGGGGAGGCAGCAGTAACATTGGTAGCTGGAGCGGCAGCGTAACTAATCCGGCCAATCCGATTGCCAAGATTCAAGTCTTTACCGACGGCGGTGGCAGCAGCGACCAGTATTTCGACAATCTAACCATCTCCGCCGTCCCCGAACCCTCCGCGTTCCTATTTGGCGGTTTGGTGTGCGGTGTGCTCGGACTCGGACTTGCCAAGAAAAAGCTGAGCAAGCGTTTGGTGTCGTAGAGGCTCAGGTTTGAGGCCTTTGAGACGCCCGGTAGATTCCTCTCCTATTCTGAGCCCGAGGGAACTGAATGATGCCACGCTCAATCCAATTCGCCTCGCAGCTTCGACTTCTGTGCCTGAACCGTCTTCGCTGGGGCTGAGCCTGATGCTGTTTGTGCTGGGCGTATTTCGTCCCAAGTTGGTTTTTTAGAAGCTGGAAATTTCGACAAGGGGGTGTTTCTATAACTCCTTGTCTTACATAGGGTTGCGCACCGATCCCTTCCGATTCTCGAACTGGAAACTGGTTTTTTCCAAGTTTCCTATACCAGATTTCTTGGTTGCGCGCCTTACTTACAATAGTGAAGGATACTTTTCAGCTTTTTTGCTTGAGTTCACTTGTGAAGGGGCACTTGTGGAGGATCATTCGTTGGAGAAAGACAATCAACGAGACGAATTTGCGAGGCTGTTCGCCAAGCACGACCGGTGGTTGTACGCCTACCTAGTGACCCTGTTGGGAAACTCGGCCCATGCTGAGGACGTTTTCCAGGAAGTTTGCGTCGTACTGTGGCGGGAGTATGAACAGTTTGAGCTTGGCTCCGACTTCGTAAAATGGGTCGCGGTAGTCGCTCACAATCAAGTGCGCAAGTTTCGTCGACAGAAGAAACACGCTGGGTTCCAAGTGAATGAAGTTGCGTTTGATTTACTGGCAGCCGAGGGTGTGCGACGAGCAGACTTGTTCGATTGTCGGCGGGATGCGTTGCGGGGATGTTTATCGAAATTATCTGCAGCAGACCGATCTTTGGTCCAACAGTGTTATGAAGAACGCAAAGTGAATTTTAAGGCGACAGCTCAACGCTTGGGGAGAAGCGAGAATACCGTTTACAAGGCTCTCAATCGAATTCGTCGGGTGCTGCAAGAGTGCATCAACCGAACGCTTGTATCAGAAGGCCTGGGATGATCGCAGATTCTGACAGAAAGAAACTCATGCGAGTACTGGGCGACCTGTGCAACGGCCAGATTACTGCGCTCGATGAGCAGTGGCTCCAGGAACAACTCGCCGACAGTGCCGCTGCACGGTCGTTGTATCTGGACTATCTTGAAATGGAGGCATCCTTAGATGCCGAAGGCGGGAGCCTAGCCCGTTATGATTCCCGTCGTGACAGCGCGAGCCATGATGATATGGAGCAACTGGACGATGAGAATGCCGACGATTCTGATTTGTCGGAGTTACCTGATAGTTCGGTAGCTTCTTTCTGGCGAAAGTCGCCTTCGTGGGCAGTGGCGGCGGCGCTAACAGGGATTGCCCTGTTTTCCAGCGCAGCGACATTGGGTCTCCTTTCCTATTTTGGAAATTCTGGCCGCACTGCGGCAGGTAAAACTGCCCCAGTAGTTGCACGGATTACCGGAACACAAAACAGTTTGTGGCGACATGAGAAAACTCACCCTGTCGGATATGGCTCAGAGTTGGTGGCTGGTCAGGAACTTGAGCTCCAGGAGGGATTGGCCGAAATAACTTTTCTCGATGGCGCAACCGTACTGCTAGAGAGCCCCGCCCGGTTCTTGGTGAAGGCACCGCACGAAGTCCGACTTGAAGAAGGTCGCATGGCGGCAGTCGTTCCTGCCCAGTCACATGGATTTCGAGTTCATACGCGGAACCTTGATATTTTCGATACAGGTACCGAGTTTGGCTTGATGGCCCGGCAATCCGGAGCTGCCGAGTTGCATGTTTTTAATGGTGCGGTAAGGGCCGATGTTTTGGACTCCACGGGCAAGGCTCTTCGGCGGTTGGAACTCAATGCTTCAGAAGCAGCTCGCGTGAATCCAGTTTCCACAACCGTGGCGGAATTCCCAGCTGACAAGGCGGCCTTTGTGTGCAGCCTGGAACCAACCACCGGTCCACGCGATGGCTTATTAGCCTACGAGGGGTTTGATTATCCCGCAGGTCCACTCGATGCCCAGAATGGCGGCTATGGTTGGGCGGGACCCTGGTTTGGTATCGCCGCTGATAGCAAGGCCGGGCCAGACTCCAATGGTGTTGCCGTTGGAAGCCTGACAGCCAAGGGAATCGTCCCGCTGGGCAATAGGGCGGTGCAGACGGCACAGCAGAACCGCATCCGCCGCACGTTAGCAACTTCCATTGGCAGTGTGTTCGATGCAGCCGGATTGGTCGAAGATCAGGACAGCGTCCGCCTCATCGGGCGTGATGGGACCCATGTTTATATCAGCTTCCTGCAGCGTGTCTCTGAACTTTCCGCAAGCAACGATGAGTTTTACGGTCTTGAGCTGCATCGTGCCGATGGCAACGTCAACCGCGTACTCTCGATTGGCAATGGTGCCGAGGATACTCTCTACGGAGCTACCTCGAACTACAACGTATATGGGGCGGGCAATTTCCCAGCATTGGGCGTCGAAGACACCGAGGCGAACTTTTACGTAGTTAAGATCACTTTTGGCGTCGAGAACCACGACATCGTGGAGGTGTATCGCAACCCCGAGTCGCTTCGGGACGAACAAGCCTCGATTGTCGATGCGGAGCTGCATGGCAACTTTGCCTTTGATCGCATCGGAATCGCCAGCTTCCACGGCAGTAAGATTCACGAGATCGACGAAATTCACGTCGGAACCCACTACTTGGCTGTCACAGGACGGTGGGGTGGCAAGCGTGGGCTGCAACGCCAGGGCATGGTGCAGTTACAGCAAGAACATCGGCAGCCTGGAGTGCAAACGCGGTGGACGGGGCAGAATTGTGGTCGCATGGGTTTGGCGACCCTTTTTTCTAGCTACCTATCAGTTAACTTAATGCAAGACATTCGCTAACTTTTCAAGTAGATTCCCTTTTGAGAGTGACAAAATTCGTTGCCATTGGAAGTGATTGTGAGAACAATGGAAGAGTGTATCTATTTCGGTGAAGTGACGTATTCTCGGCTTGACCAGAAAACTGAGCATGCCGTGCTACCCAGCTTTCTTGTTGTTTGTTTTCTTTTTTTGGGGAGAACCCCCGGAGGTGGAGTAATGAGACGACTTCTATGTTTGGCCATTGTTTGTTCGATGGCCGCACCTGTTTCCGCCGTGACGTTGGATGGCAGCACAGCCGGCGACGGTTACACGCTGGCAGCAACACAAACCCTTCAGACGCAGTTTGGTGATGCCAACCCCAATGGTGGTAGCGAACTTGACGCCGCATGGGCCCAAGTTTCCGGTGGGACCTTGTATCTGACCTTGACCGGCAATTTGGAAAACAACTTCAACAAGTTGAACATTTTCATCGACTCCATTGCAGGTGGCGAGAACGTCATCACGAACAACACGGGAAATGGTGGAAACAATCCGAGCAATGATGGATGGGCGGCCAGTTACGCAGGATTCACGTTTGATCCGGGCTTTGCCGCAGATTTCCTGATGATAAACCGCAATGGAAACTTCAATGGCGATCGCTTTGATTTCGACTTCAACAGTGTAGGCAATACCAGTGTGGTGGAATCGAGTCTTGACATTTTCGCTGGTTCTCAACAAGGTTCCAATGCCAGCGTGGGAGCCTCGGGAATCGGAGTCGCTTTTAATAACACTAATACTGCAGGAGTCACTGGCGGTTCGGCCGCATTAGACGCTGCGGGTATCGCCGCTGCGCAAGCCGTCCAGACTGGTTTGGAATTAGCAATCCCTTTGTCAGCTATTGGCAATCCAGGTCTTGGTGATTGCATCAAGATTAGTGCGATGATCAACAACGGCGACCAGAACTATCTGTCGAACCAGTTCCTCGGAGGACTCATAGGACCTCCCCCGTCAGGCGATCAAGGAAATCTGGGTGGCGATGGTGCTGGTACATTCACTGGGACAGTTGGTCAAATCAATTTGACAAGCACCTACGCCGATGGTTTGCAGCACTTTGAAGTTTGCATCGTCCCCGAACCCGCCTCAATTGCCTTAGTTGGCTTGGCAATGTTCGGTCTCGTCCTCGGACGCGGCCGCAAGAGTTAGGAGTTACGAGCCATGAGTTACGAGCTTCGGGGTTTCAACTCACCACTCGCCACTCACGACTAGCAACTATTTTTTTCCTTGTTTGTTGGTCAAACGCCGCTACGTACGCCAGTGCTCCCCCGCTTGGCGTACGAGCGGCGGTTGACGACCTTTTGCATTTGGACACTATACGAATTCCTCATCAGCCGCATCGTACTAGCGATCATCGCTCTCGGTGACTTGTGAAAACTAGTTGCTAGTGCAATGCGGCTGTTGATTATTCAGGAAATTAGTGAAATATCAAAGGAATCTTGTCATGAACAAAAATCGTTCGCGCAGGCAACTCGGCTTTACCCTTGTGGAGCTCTTGGTGGTAATCGCCATCATTGGAGTCCTGGTGGCTCTCTTGCTCCCCGCCGTCCAAGCGGCCCGGGAAGCAGCGCGACGGATGAGCTGTGCGAATAACCTGAAAAACCTCGGTTTGGCTTGCTTGAATTACGAAAACTCTAATAAGTATCTGCCCTACAGCGTTTCGCAATGGCCGGAAGACAGGACCATGGATTTCGATAAGCGTGAAGCAGTCTGGGTTGGTCCATCGGGTCAAGATGGCATATTAGATCCTGCAAAGGGTGGTCCAGGCTATACGGGAAAAGGATGGACTGTCGAAATACTGCCTCAGCTTGAACAACAAGCGATGTATGCGGGAATAACATCCGGCTTAGAGAATGCGCCGCGTGGCAGGGATAAACACACTGCCCGGGCAAATCGTGGGACGGGAATGGGCATCCAAGAAATCCGTTCTTTCATGGAACAACAGTTGCCGATCTTCACCTGCCCATCAGATCCGAGTGCAGTACCGTCACCAGATCAATGGTATTGGGACAACAATTTGGCCAATCCTGTTGCTACAACTAGTTACAAGGGGGTCGCCGGAGATTTTGTGATTGACCAGGCTTCTTCGAATGCATTTAGCCCGGTTTCTGAATTTACCGGATTTGGATCGATCCCCGATTTGCATCATGTGACAAATGCAAATGGATTAATCTTTCGTGCATCTTACTACGAGAAGGTGCCACTTAGGACGGTTTCAGATGGTCTTAGCGGGACTTTCATGATTGGTGAAGGAGTGGTCGAGCAGGATTATCACAGCATGGCCTATTTTGCGGATGGGACCTGGGGTACTTGTGGTGTTCCTCTTAACTTCTTTCTCATCGGAGTGGATACAACAGAAATCAAGTCAAATCGCTGGAACGATGTGCGAGGTTTCAAGAGTCTGCATCCTGGCGGAGCGCAATTCGCTCTGGGAGACGGCGCAGTTCGGTTTATTAATGAAAGCATTGATGGTGCTACATATCGTGCCTTGGCCACGAGGGCAGGTGGTGAGGTTGCAGGCGAAACGAACTAACCTTCAAAGGAATTATTTGGAATGCATCAATGTATGAGTATGAATAATTTGGTACGCCTCACACCGCTACTCCTTGGATTGATATTTATCGCAAGCTGTGCTGACAACACTCATGTAGGTAATGCAATCGTTCAAGGAACCGTCACAGTGGATGGGACCCTGGCACCTCGTGGGCAAGTAACATTTTACCCTGAAAAACAAGGTCCAGTTGCGACCGGTCCAATTCACTCTGATGGGAGCTTTTCACTTCGCATTGGCCAGGGAAATATGACAAGGCCTGATGAAAGTAAGATCTATTCAGGGAACTATACTGCAGCGGTCATAGTTAGCGAACCAGCCGACAAGAGTACAAGTGTTGCAGAAGGGGGCCCTCCATTGGCCGGCCCTCGGTTATCAGCTACCAAATACACCAAACCTGAGACAAGCGGCTTAGAGTTTTCGGTCAAGCCAGGCAGGAATGTCTTCGCGATCGAGCTAGAAGGATCCAAGAATGATCCTCCTCCTGACGAGCTTTATCGCCCTGAGGAGTCAGATCATTCCATCAACGAACCTGGCATCGAAGAAGATCACGCACGCATGGATGATTACGAAAGCCCAGATTCTGAGGAACTCCAATCGATAACAAAGACAAATCAAAAGGATGATGAGGATACGTCGATGGAGGATATAGAGAAATGAAGTCGCGTGCGTGTAACAAACATATTCCATTGTGTTTGGTTCCACTCTTGATAGGGCTAAGCGGTTGTGGTGGCGTCTACGAATCATCGGTTTCAGGAATTGTGACGCTCGATAGCACACCAATCACTAGAGGCACAGTGACCTTTAAGCCTGCCAACTCTGGACCTTCTGCTTACGGGCAGATTGGTCAGAATGGTGAGTACGAATTGCGAACGGGTCGAGAGATAGGCATCCCTCCAGGACAATATCTTGTGACAGTCGTTGCTAATGAACCTCCACCCTTGAAACAAACTGCCTCTGGTGGACCTCCACCCCCTGGACCACCGATTACGCCGGCTTGGTATCGATCCCCAGATTTGTCTGGTTTGACTTTCAATGTCGAACCTGGCTCAAACGATATCAACTTGGAACTCACGACCCAACCCCCCGCGGGATGGCAGGATCCGGCGAAGCGACGACGCAGATAGTTGTGGAATGCCTACTTAAGTGAACAGAGCTCCTTTGATGATCTTCACGAGACTAGTACGACGAATCCTGGTGGCCTGCGCGCTCTGCTTAGCGTCTCAAGAGCAGAATCTTGCATGCGCCCAAGACGTGTCCGCCCCGGCCATGTTGCAAATGTTCGAAGCGAGATGGCAGACCATCGAGGATCGGCAAGTCGATCTGTTTTATGCCGATTATGGGGCCATGTGGTTACCCCCCCCTCAACGCGCCGACACGGGGCCGTTTTCGGTCGGCTACGATTTATTCGATCGGTTCGATTTGGGTAAACCCCAGAACGAAACACTCTACGGAACCGAGAACGGATTGAAGTCGCTCGTCAATTCGGCTCACCGCGCCGGCATGAATGTCTACACCGATCTCATTTGGAATCACAACGGATTTGGCAGCCCCAACGAACCTGCTTTTGTGGCTCTGGGGGGGTATCCCGGTTTTGTCATGAACACACCGGGCGATCAGTTCGGTGATTTTCATGATCCTTTCATCAACTTCGATAATAATCCCCTAGAAGGTCGACTGGCGGGGCTTACCGATATCGCGCAGGAAAAAAATTACCAGTTTATTCGTCACCCGGTGGCGGAGGGGGATCCGGACAACATCCCGGCCGGGACGATCTACAACAAACCTGATCCTAACAATACACGTTTCTACACCGATCAAGACCTCGGCGGCACGAGCGTCTTCGATCCGGCACTCAACGCGAACGTCACGCTCTACGACTTCAATACGACCACTCCGCTTGCGGGCGATCCTATCATGGAGAATGCCACGGGCCTATTGATGCGAAACGCCCGGTGGATGGTGCAAGAAATTGGTGTTGACGGTTTCCGCACGGACGCGATCAAGCACATGCCCACCTGGGTGCTCAATTACCTGGATCAAGCCGTCTTTCGGGCGAATCCGCGACTCAATCACGACGGCACATTCAAGCCGGTTTATTCGTTCGGTGAAGTGCTTGACGGCAACAAGGGTTTTGTCCAGGAATTTATTCGTCACGACTTGCCGAACCCGCTGGCCATTTCACCATCGAACACCACGGTGGGTGGCAATCGCGATGCTTTGGATTTCCCACTGTTTTTCGCGTTGCGGAGCAACCTTACCGGAAATGGCCTTGCCAATAACTGGCACGGCATTCGTGGTGCGAGTCAAGACTTTCAAGACGATGGCCTCCAGAACGGCAGCCAAGGGGTGTCTTTCGTCGATAGTCATGACCATCTGCCCGGTGGCTTTCCTTTCTTGAAGAATGTGGCCTATGCCTACACGCTCATGCGACCGGGCAATGCCCTGGTCTATCTCAACGCGAAAGAGTTTGGCGAGAACCGTGATTTTCCCAATGACGGCAAGGACGACGCCCTTGGAGGTTTCTATGGCGAGACCATCACGAAACTGGTGGAGGTTCGCAGCTCACATGGTCGAGGCGATTTCCACGAGCGTTGGATCGACGACGCTTTTAATTCCAACGGCTTTTCCAATATCTACATTTACGAGCGATCCAACTCCGCGATCGTAGGGCTCAACAGTCGCAACGATGCCTTTGTTGAGACACGCAGTGGCGTACAGACTAATTTCGCACCCGGATCTATTCTCGTCGAACTCACTGGCAATGCGGCTGACCCCACCGTTGACCCTGGCGAGGTAATTCCCGAGACGGTCAAAGTAAACGGATCTGGGCAGATCAACATGAGCATTCCTAGCAATGATACGCATGGCCGAGGTTACGTGATTTATGGTTTGGCCACTCCTCAAGGAAGCCTCAATTTAACGAACGTGGCGGGAACCATTGCCGGGGCAATTCCCACGGCAGGCAACAACGGCACGGCAAGATTGGGCGACATCGACGTGATTCGAGCCGATTCCTTTGCAGTGCAGCTCAACACCACGCCCATCAGTCTGGTCGATCCCACAACAGGCTTGATGATCCGTGATTTCGCTGCAGATGGCGACACGGCACTCGTTCGCTTGAACGAAGGAGAAGACCTGAACAATCTCGCCGGGATTGACCATCCCACTCCAGGTGACATTTCCTATGGCTTTGAGGAATTCACCGACACTCGCATCCCGGGCCTCGGTAACAATGGCTTCGGAAGTTATTCACAGACGATCGATACCACGCAACTCTCCGAAGGCCGGCATTTTATCACAGCGAGGGCCTTTCGTCATCGAGATTCTGGAACGGGTGGCGACGGGGGACCAGCGGTCTTTACCGATTTCAAACGGGCCATTTATGTGGACCGATTTGCTCCTGAATCGACGGTGGTTAGTTTTGATCCATTCGCGTCGAGTCCCAATACGCTGCAAAATCGCGATCTGATCGTCAAGTCAAACGATGCCACCGCCAGCAGCATGCATTTGTTCCTCGATCTGCCTGCGGGGCTCACCGACGAGCAAGTGCTGCAGATGGCCCTGGACGGTCAGGGAACTGCAGGTCGCTATGACGCTGATTCCTTTGTATTCGGATTCCAAAACGTCGGCACAGGTAACCATGTAGCCACCGTTGTTACTTTTGAACCCTCTTTCGATGGCACGAATGGTTTCACGATACGCCGAAATGTGGGCATGTTCACCGAGACGGGCGTGGGTGCCGGGTTTGGCGACCTCAATTTTAATGGACAGGTGCGAACTGGTGATCTTGCCGGTTTCAACAATGGCTCATTCGAAGATGTGCTTTACAGCCAGAATGCCAAGTTCAACGCGGCTGCAGATCTGGATGGCAACGGCCTGGTCAATAACCTCGATTTGTATGCACTGGGACCCGAATTGGATGCGATGAGCGGGATCAGCCCCACGTCATTGAATTCCTACGAAGGGGTTTTGCGTCGGCGAGGTGATCTCAACGAAGATGGCTCGTCGAACGTTGGTGACGTAGAGAATCTGTATGCCGCGATTGGCGGCAATGCCTGGCTCACTGACTTGAACGTCGATGGCATCGTCGACATCCTCGATGTGCAAACACTCGTGACCGAGATATTCCAAACCGTAAACGGTGATTTCGATCTCGATGGCGACGTAGACGGGCGTGACTTTCTTGTTTGGCAGAGAAATGCAGGTATGCCTGGGCGGTACGATCAAGGCGATGCGGATCTCAATGGTGCAATCGATGCGTCAGACCTCGCCGTATGGCAGCAGGCTTATGGTGCAGCAGGGCTGACCGCACTAACCGCAACTGCACAAGCCGTGCCAGAACCTTCGGCATTTGTTTTGTACATCGTAACGGGGCTAGTTTTAGTTGTGGGTGCGAGGAATCACTCACATAAGAGTGTGAGGTGTAAGTTTTAGTTCGTTTGAATACTCTGAGTCTCATTTTTTCGAAGAGGGAGAATAACATGAATCTTTACGATTGGTTGAAATCTTTAGCAGCGTCGTTTGTTGCGATCGCTCTCGTAGGAACTGCCGAAGCGGTGCCGACTCTCGACGGTTCGGCTACCATGGCTGACGGCTACGGAACGGCCCTTTCGGTCCAGAATACCAAGACGCGGTTTGGCGACAATTCGTCAGATGATCTTATCGCTACCGCAGATGGTGGCTCGGAGATAGACCAAGTATTTGGAGTCGTAGCTAATGGGCGACTGTACGTGACGATCACTGGAAATCTCGAAACGAATTTTAATAAATTGGAAGTCTATATCGACTCCGTATCGGGTGGGGTTAATGAGATTATAGGCAGCTCACTTCCTGCTGCGGTTGATGCCTTCTGCTGTGGTGGGTTTGGTACGACGGACGGTGCTTTACAGCGCCAAGATGGCTTGATATTCGATACGGGTTTTCTGGCCGACCAATACCTAACTTTCACCAATGGCGGCGAAAACGTTGGCGGGCGTGGATTCTGGGCGCTCAGCGCTCACTTCGCCGATCTGACTCAAGGTACCAGCGGCCAAGTCGTTCAGGCTGGCTACCAAATGGCTCCTTTGGGCATGCCCAATACTCTTCGAGGTCCTCTGGGACCAGACTTCGATAGCGATTTCAACGTTGATGGCAAGGATTTCCTAACGTGGCAACGAGGCTATATGATCGGGACGACAAAGCCGGAAGGCGACGCCGACGAGAATGGTGTCGTAGACGGCCTGGACCTTGCGCAATGGCAAGATCGCTACAATACAGATCGTAATCTGACTGACTTTCCTTTCAATCCCTATGCTGGCGGACCTTCGACAACCAGTTTGATTGGACCAGCACTGCCAGGATTGGCCCCAGGCCAATTGATTGATCAGAATTACGCGCTCGGTGCCGGTGGCTGCACTGCAGATACCACGGATGGGGGGGCCGGCTGTATCGCTCCGGAACTTGAACTCGCTCTGCCCGTCGATAGCAATGATCCTACCAACGCCCTTAATCATCGCAACTTCAACAATACGATTGATTTGCAGATGGCCTTTAACAACAGCAACGTCGCAGGTGTTGAAGGGACCCCAGCTGATTCGGATCCCATGCAAACAGAAGGAGATCCCGAGAACGTGATCACAGGCTTGGAGTTCTCGCTCCCTCTTTCTGCATTAGGTAATCCCACCGGTGACATCAAGCTTCTGGCTTTCATCAACAATGGGAATCATGATTTTGTTGCGAATCAGTTTTCTGGCGTTGGTGTCCTGACGGGTAACTTTGGCTCTCTGCCCCCTGATTTGAGCTTTGAGGCCGATGGGGATCAGTTTGTTACCATTGTGCAGCCGGCTGCCCTGGCCGGCGCAAATGCCGTACCAGAACCCAGTTCGCTGGCGTTGTTGACACTCGCCGCAACCGCGATGATGGGTAGCCGTCGTCGCAAGAGTTAGTGGGTGGACCAATTTCAAGCTGGCCGCCAGGCATGGCACCGGCGGCCAGCTTTTCAGGTCCAAAATCGAGGATGTTGCCTAGCCGGATCGCAACGCGGTCCGGGAAGCTGGAGGTGGTGTCCCTCCGACTAGGTTGCCCACTGAAATTCAACAGGAATCACAGACATTCCATCATGTGCAACGAGGGCTTTCGTTGCACGAAAGCGAAACGAATGAATCGATCGACTATGAGCAGTAGGATATGTGAGTGCTTCGCCGCGCGGTGCTTATTGTCAGTTGCGGCCTGTCTAATTGCAATCGTAAGCACCGGTTGCCAACGCCAGCAGCAATCAAGTGTCACACCTACCACGACGGTCGATGCTTCCCCTTCCACCGCCCCAGCCTCAGCCGATCCAGGAGTGGTTGTGGTCAGTGCGAGCAGCGAGAATAAAAAACCCCCTAAGGTTCAGCCGGACGTTTCGCGCTTTGTCCCCAACTGGGTTGCGGAAGCGGTGTTCTACCAAATCTTTCCTGATCGATTTCGCAATGGTGACTCCTCAAATGATCCGACCCGTGAATCGTTGGAAGACTTAGCTTCGATTCCCGAGACTTGGGAAGTTTCTCCTTGGACTGGGGATTGGTATGCTCGCGCCGATTGGGAAAAGGAACTCAGCGGCAGTTTCTTTGAGAAGGGAATCTTCGATCGCCGATACGGTGGAGACTTGCAAGGAGTGCTCGATCGACTCGATTATCTCCAGGATCTGGGCATCAACGCCATCTATTTCAACCCCGTATTCTATGGCAAGTCGCTGCACAAGTACGACGGAGCCTCGATGCATCACATCGATCCCTATTTTGGCCCTGATCCGGCGGGCGACTTGGCGATCATTGAGCAAGAAACGAGTGACCCCAAGACCTGGCAATGGACCGCTGCCGACAAGCAGTTCTTGAAACTCGTTAAGGAGATTCATGCACGGGACATGCGAGTCATCATCGATGGGGTATTCAATCACACGGGCCGCGATTTCTTTGCCTTTGCCGACCTGCGGGAGAAGCAAGCAGCTTCCCCTTACAAAGATTGGTATATCGTTCAGTACTTTGACGATCCCGCGACTCCGCAGAATGAGTTTCGCTACAAAAGTTGGTGGGGATTCGAGACATTGCCTGAGTTCGCCGAGGACCAACAGCAGAATGACCTGCATCCGGGGCCCAAGGCATATGTGATGGACATTACCCGCCGGTGGATGGACCCCGACGGCGACGGTGACCCAAGCGACGGCATCGATGGCTGGCGACTCGACGTAGCCAATGAAGTTCCTTCAGGTTTTTGGCAGGACTGGAATACACTTGTGCGGGAACTTAATCCCGAGGCATACACCGTCGGCGAGTTTTGGGAAAATGCTCGTGATCACTTGGTCGAAGGACACTTCTCCGGAACGATGAACTACCATGGCTTCGCCTATCTAGCCAAAGGATTCTTGATCGATGGTATCCTCACTCCCCACGACTTCGGCCAGGAATTGGTCGCTCGATTGAATGAGTACCCGCAGAAGATGCAATATGCACTGCAGAACCTAATCGATTCACACGACACTCAGCGAGTCGGCTCGATGATCGTGAATCGAAGTCGCCAGCCCTACTTGCAGCCGGAGCGTTTTGACTACGATGTAAGCGAGCGGGTCTCTCCCCGATACGATAACGAGTACAGCATTCGCAAGCCGAACGATCTGGAGCGAAACATTCAACGCTTGGTCGCATTGATGCAGATGACATTCGTCGGCCCCCCGATGATTTACTACGGTGATGAGGCAGGCATGTGGGGGGCCGACGATCCCTGCAATCGGCTTCCGATGGTATGGGATGATTTGATTTACGATGACCAATCTACAGATCCTCTGGGTCGGGATCGCGAGACCGACACGGTCCAATTCAATCAAGAGTTGCACGATTTTTACCGGCAGTTGATCCATCTCCGCCGCAAGTATGATGTGCTGGAACATGGCGATTTCGAACCGGTGGTAAGTGACGACGACGCGAAGTTTTTTGCATTTCGCCGCACTTTGAAAGGAAAAAGCGTGTTGGTGGCGATCAATCGAGGGGAGGCCACCTACAGTTGGGAAGTCCCCTGTGACACCGCTCGGGAGCTTCAGTCACTTATTGTCACCTGGGACCCAGAAGCCAAGGCCGACATCGTCCGCCGAGATGGGGTTTGTATCGTCACGGTTCCGCCGTTGGGAGGCGTAGTACTAGCCGAACGAGCCAACCCGGAGTGACCAACAGTATGGGTTCTCAATCACGTGGCGGGCAATGCATTTTGACTTTATTTGCCCTGGCGTATCTGTTCCTCCTTGGCGGCTGCTCCCAAAATGACCCTCGGCGGAGCATAACCTTGTGGCACCAAATGGTGCCTCGCGATCGGGTCATGCTCGACAAGCTTGTCGAGGAATTTGAAGCCGCCCATCCAGAAATCGATGTGCGAACACTCTACAAGGAAACTGAAGAACTGAGGAGCGGTTTCCAGACGGCCGCCTTGGCAGGCATCGGGCCTGAACTAGTTTATGGCCCCTCCGACGTGCTGGGCACATTTCACGCAATGGGAATTGTCGGCGACATGAGTCCCTGGGTGAACTCGGAAGAAGCTGGTGAGTTTGTCGAGGGAGCACTCACTTATCTGCCTGCCCCCAATGACTCTGAGCACCGCATGCTATTGCAGGTTCCTGATCGATTCGGCAATCACTTGGCCCTGGTATACAACCGTAAGTTCATCGCGGAACCACCTGTAACCACCGCTGAAATGGTTGATCTGGCAGTGGCCAATACGCTCGACTCCGATCGTGATGGACGCCAAGATCGCTATGGGTTGGTGTGGAACTTCGTCGAACCTTTTTTTGCGATCCCTTTTCTAACTGGTTATGGAGCCTGGGTATTCGACGAATCAGGCCAACCCGTGCCCGCATTGGATACCCCTGAAAGCGTCTCCGCCTATCAGTTCATTCTTTCCTTGCAGCAAGAGCATGGGGTCGTGCCAAGAAACTGTGACTACGAGACCGCCGATTCGCTGTTCAAATCAGGGAAGGCTGCCATGATCATCAATGGCGACTGGAGTTGGACCGACTATTTGGAAACCGAGGAAATTGATGCGGCCATTGCCCCCCTACCTGTAGTAAGTGCAACTGGCAAACCGATGGCGCCGATGATATCTCCCAAAGGTTATTCACTCAACGCCTTGGTCAGCCCCCAGGCAACAGAAGATGCAATGCAATTTGTCCAGTTTATGACTAGCTCAGAATCACAGCGCAAATTTATGGAACTGGTGCGAATCTTGCCTTCTCGTAAAAAGCTGCTCGACGATCCGCTGATCCGCGAAGATCCGACGCTCGCTGCCTCGAAAGAGCAGTTTGACCGGGGCCGAATCATGCCCGTGGATGTCGAAATGCGAGCCGTCTGGGATGCGATGCGTCCCCCGTACCAGACTCTCCTGGGAGGCAACACGACTCCCGCCGCTGCGGCGCGCCAGATGCAGCAGAATGCACTACATTCGATCGAGATCATTCAGCAGGAATCAGTAAGCACAGCGTTTCTCTGGCTCTGGCAACTGGCGGGGCTTGCGATATGCGGTGGCTTGGTTTTCTGGCAACGCAAAAGTTTGATGGGGCTCCTACCTGATATGCGTCGTCAGCCATTCACCTATCTGCTCATTGCCCCAGCGCTGGTTGTCATGTTTGCCACGGTCGTCTTTCCGTTTTTCTACAATGTGTTGCTTTCACTTTCCAACATGTCGCTCCACAATTTCCAGGAGTGGTCGATTGTCGGCCTCCGCAACTACGTAGATGTATTCACCGAAGCGAAGTTTTTCGGGGTGTTGCTGAAAACCTTGGTCTGGACGGTCGTCAATGTTGTATTTCATGTGGGGATCGGCGTGGCCTTGGCGATTGCGCTCAATGGCCCGATACGCGGCAAGCCCCTCTATCGGGTCCTGCTGATCATTCCTTGGGCGGTGCCGGCCTACATTACCGCGCTCACTTGGCGGAGCATGTTTCACTATGACTACGGTGCGGTGAACCTGCTCTTGGGAGAATTCTTAGGAATCCCGCCGCTCAACTGGCTCGGAGAACCTGGCCTCGCATTCACTGCGTGCATCGTAGCGAATGTTTGGTTGGGATATCCCTTTATGATGGTGATCGCTTTAGGTGGCTTGCAGGGTATTCCGCAGGAACTCTATGAGGCTGCGCGGATCGATGGGGCCAACCGCTGGCAACAATTTCGCAACGTTACGCTCCCGCTGTTAAAACCTGTGCTCGCTCCGGCCGTCGTTCTCGGTGGCATTTGGACTTTCAACAATCTGAATGTCATCTGGCTGGTCTCCAACGGTGGTGAGCCGGCTGACCAGACGCATATCCTTGTCTCGTATGTTTACAAAGCCGTTTTCAGTTTCTATCGCTACGGCTATGGAGCTGCCTTGTCGATGGTAATCTTTGTACTATTGCTCGCTGTTAGCTTGTATTCTCTACATCGTACCCGCGCAACTGAGAGTGTTTATACGTAACGGATGAAGACCGGCAGGTTACGCTTCCGGCTCTTCTAAATTAGACAAATTGCCATGAAAGAATCATTACTTATCACCTTGTCTCGCCACTTGCTGCTCTTGGTCTTCGCGGCCATCAGCATCTATCCCGTGCTGACGGTATTATCGATTTCGCTCAGGCCGGGCGACCAACTGCAATCGACTGATTTGTCGATTATTCCTCCCAATTGGACTTTCGCCGCTTATCGAGAACTGTTTACCGAGCAACCTTTCTTACGTTGGCTGGGGAACTCTCTGTTGGTGTCGACTCTCGTTACTTTCACAGGAGTAGTGCTTGCCTCGATTGGAGGTTATGCGTTGAGCCGATTCAATTTCATCGGGCGGCAAGCCACGATGCTGGCGATTCTGACCACCCAGATGTTCCCTGCCACGATGTTGCTACTTCCTCTTTACATCTTGATTGCCAAATTACACTTGGTAGATACCTTCTTGGGACTGTTAGTATTCTACGTTTCTACTGCACTCCCCTTTTGCATTTGGCAAATGAAAGGCTTCTATGACACGATCCCTCCCTCGCTCGAAGAGGCGGCCCATATTGATGGCTGTAGCCGAGCCAGCGCTTTCTGGCTTATCATCCTGCCCATTGCAGTCCCGGGCTTGGTGATCACGGCCCTTTTCAGCTTCATGACCGCCTGGAGTGAATACATCGTGGCTGCTCAGGTATTGCAAGACCGCGATATGTTTACGCTGCCACTTGGAATCAAAAGCTTTCAGGCGAGTATGTCGACGCAGTGGGCACTCTATGCCGCCGCATCGTTGCTGGTGAGTGTGCCCGTGGTAATCGTGTTCCTGGCCTTGAGCCGTTACCTTGTATCAGGCATGACTCTTGGAGCGGTGAAGGAATGAACGTTGGAGTATCGACGGGCAAGACGCCTCCCTGGCAAGATGGCGGAACCACAGTTTTGCTCATTCTGCAAGCTGCTTGCCTTCCACGGCACCTGCAAAACGTGTAACTTCTTTGCTACTGGGGAGTTGCAAAGTGTCAATTGTATGGGTTGGGCAGAATTTTCACCGAACTGATCGAGAAATGTTTCCCAAAAAGGTGACTAAAACTGGTGTGTTTCACTCTGCGTTTCTAAAATGGAGCCAGGGATCGACTGGGCGGTGAGACGACCATTTGGTAGCCTCGCACCAGAAATTCGATAAGGATTCATTCCTTCAAAACCATCAGGACACCAGTTTGATGACGCAGGTCCACAACGAAGAAGACAATCGAGTCCCCGAAATCGCCATCACGGGGGATCTTACCGAACACGAGTCCGAACTCACTGATCGCCTCTTGGATATAGAACCTGGCGGTCAGTGTACTTTCTATTTCGACTCGCCAGGTGGCAGTCCCTATTGTGCCGTTTCGTTGATGACGATCATTCGCTTGCGGGGCTTACGGGCGACCGGGGTTGTCACGGGCGAATGTTCTTCGGCAGCTTTATGGCCGTTCGCCGCTTGTGAACGCCGGTTCGTATCGCCCTACAGTGTCTTACTGTTCCATCCAATGAAATGGCAAAGCGAAGAAAATGTGGGACTTGCTGAAGCCGCAGAGTGGGCACGCCATTTTGGTCATCTAGAAAAAGACATGGATGCGCTGCTGGCCGATCTGTTTGGTGTGTCTCGCGACATGATGCGCAGTTGGATCAATCCCGGGAAGTATGTTTCGGGGAGCGAGTTGGCTGGCGCCGGGTTAGCAGAGTTGATCACCGCAGCCGATCTTGTCAGTCCAACGGGAATCTTTCATCTGCTCCATCCAGACGAGGCACAGGATGCAACTTCACCTGAAGTGAGCAAGCCGAAACTCCGCAAGGCACCGTAATTGGAACTCTACACCCGTTGCACATCGCTGCCGCGGGCATGCGCAGTAACGAAGATCTTACTCGGCACTGGACTGTCCGATGGATCGCCTCAAGCACACTAAGTGCGTGCCAACTGTCCGGCATGAACCGCTTCGCAACGGGTGGAAAAATGCGGTAAGGCCTGATCTAAGCGGCAAACATGCAGAGCTTCAAGACACTCTGGTGAAAGGCCCGACAATCTTAGTGCCCCCCCATGTTTGAGTACTCGCTTGTGTAACATGACCAACTGACCCATCAATTGGCTGGGAAAGAAATCAATGGTGTCCATCTCAAGCACAAGCCGATAGACGAAATGTTGGTCTAGCAAGGACCATAAACGGTCGGCCAAGTTGTCGAAAGGTTCATCCGTGGGCGTTAGCTGCACGATCAACCAATCGGGTCCGCGATCGATTCTCATGACAATTGTCCATTTTCGGTTCCGTCCAAACATGCCGCCGGGAAGAGCCGCCTACGGCAGCCTGTGTTGGGCGTAGATTAGAAAGAGAAATCATTCTCAAACGCTCCCCCTAATGGCAATCTTATACCTGGACACTCACTCGAGACAAGTGAAGTTTATCAAAACTTCATTTATGGGAGATGAGCTAAGCAGAGAAAGTTATTTCTCAACGCCATTTGGCAACTATTCATCTCTTCACAAGGAATTTGCTAGCACGAAATGACTCGGTACTACTTATCGAGCATGGAGACAATCTTTTGTCGAGCTACTTCTAAAGCCTCTGGTAGTCGGCTAGGTTCTTTGCCGCCAGCCTGTGCTAAATCTGGCCGGCCTCCACCTCCTCCTCCCAAGGCTTGTGCAACTGGTTTAATCCAGTTTCCTGCATGGCCTCCTCGGGCTTGCAAGTCTTTTGAGATACCTGCTACGAGGGTTACTTTGTCATCCCCCTCGGTGCTGGCCAAAAGTATCGCACTCAAGACGACTTTTTGTCGGATTTGGTCGATCAATTGCCGCATCAAGTTCGCGTCGGCCGTAGGGACTTCGGCCACCACAACTCGAACATCGCCCACGTCTGTCGCAACTTCAAGCAGGGAATCCGCAGACATTGGCCCTGCAGCGGCCCGCTGGGTCAACTTTTCACGCAAGACGGCCACCTCTTCATTGACTGCGGCCACCCGTTCAGGCACAGCCAGGGGTGTCACGGAAAGCATCTTGGCAACTTGGGTGAGAATTTCCTTTGCTTGGGCAGAATTCGGTATTTCGTCGCTAATGTTAGTTGCCACTCCACTCGCGTCGCGACTTGGAAGTGTCCCCCCTGAAGTGAGTAGCTTTTTTAGTTCTCGCTGTTTTTCCAACAAATCGGAGACATTCTCAGCTAGGGCCAGTTGTGGACAATCGATCGTCTCAGCCGCACTTTGGACAGCTTCCGAGATTTGCTCGGAGTACCGTATTGCCTGGGGGCCTGTAAGTGCCACAATGCGGCGCGTGCCAGCCGAGACTCCTTCTTCGGTGACCACTTCGAAAGCCTCAACCTCGCTGGTGTTGGTAAGATGGGTACCTCCACATAGTTCCTTACTAAAGCTTCCCATCGATACCATCCGGACCGGGTCGGGATATTTTTCGCCGAAGAGCATCATCGCTCCCAGTTTGCGTGCCTCTGCCAGGGGCAAGGTCTCCCACTTTACCTGCTCAGCTCCTTCAACGAGTTTGTGTACATCTTGCGTAATCGCACCAATTTGCTCCGCAGTAACAGGGCTAAGATTGGTGAAGTCAAAGCGTAGCCAATCGCAATCCACTTTGCTCCCCTGCTGTTGGGCGTGGGAACCCAAGTGCTTTTGCAAAGCGTGGTGCAGAATATGCGTCGCAGAGTGAGCGCGGCGAATCCCTTGGCGACGTTCAGTATCAACGACCGCCTGGACGGCATCACCCTCTCGTATGATTCCTTTGGTAAGCTGCCCAATATGAACGATCAAATGACCGTCTTTCTGGGTGTCGGTCACAGTGAACTCGAAATCTTCGCCGACAAGTCGGCCTGTGTCTCCCACCTGACCACCGCTTTCGCCGTAGAAGGGAGATTGGTCCAGCACGACTCGAACCGACTTGTGGCTCTGGTCGTTGAGTTCGTCGCACAAATGATCCTCGGGGGCCTCACCAACCACGATTCCCTTCACAACGGCTTCGGCCTCGGTAGTTTCATAACCCAGGAAAGGGGTGCTGTGCAGCGCGTGTTTAAGCGAGTCCAGTGGCCCTTTGGCACCCATGACCGTGTGCTGAACCTTTCCCGACGCCTCGCCGTGAACTTCCATCGCACGTGTGTAACCATCCCAGTCGAACGTAAGATTGTGTTCGGCAGCAAGTGCCTCGAACAACTCCGGTGGGACACCATAGGTTTGGTACAATTCGGCGGCGACTTCTCCCTCGACTTTGACGCGGTTATCACTTCGCATTTCGTCAAACACTCGGTCAATTCGGTTGAGACCGGCGTCAATCGTGCCGAAGAAGTTGGCTTCTTCCTGCTGAATCACTCCGGCAACGCGGTCGGCGGTCTCGGCCAACTCGGGGTAGGCATTCCGCATGGCTTCGACCACCTCGGGGACCAACTTATGTAGAAATGGTTCTCGAAGTCCTAACTGGTGACCATCGAGCACGGCACGACGGAGTAGGCGTTTGACGACGTATTTTTCCTTATTGGCCCCCGGATAGACGTTCTCATGGACAGCGAAGGTGCATGCGCGAACGTGGTCCGTGATCCGTCGACAACGTCGACCAGCGTCGGTGTCGAGCGCGTATTTTACACCGCAAACTTCCGCAGCGGCTTGAACGATCGGCATGAGGTTGTCGATGTGGTAGTTGGTTGGCACTCCCTGCAAGGTGGCCACCGTCCGTTCCAGTCCCATGCCGGTATCGATATTCTTTGAAGGAAGTGGTCGCAGATTGTCGGGAGGATCACCCACGCGATTGAATTGTGTGAAAACTAGATTCCAAATCTCTACCGATTTCCCTTGATCGGGATGAAAATAGATTTCACTACAGGGACCACAGACTCCGTCGGGGCCCTGACTGGGGGCACTGGCAGGCCAGAAATTCTCATCTTCCTCGAGCCGCTCAATCCTGGCAACGGCAAGTCCAACGTCCTTAGACCAGATCTCTGCGGCTTCATCGTCATCAAGATACACGGTGACGCTGAGTCTCTCAGGAGAAATACCAAGCCATTTCTTATCTGTGAGAAACTCCCATGCCCAGTTGATCGCATCGCGTTTGAAATAGTCGCCGAAGCTGAAGTTTCCCAACATTTCGAAGAAGGTGTGGTGATAGGCCGTGCGGCCGACGTTGTCGATGTCGCCGGTTCGCAAACATTTCTGACAGCTGGTGGCACGGGTATAGTCTAATTTTACTTTGCCAAGAAAATGATCTTTGAACTGGTTCATCCCCGCAGGGGTAAACAGTACCGAAGGATCCCAGGTGGGAACCAGTACGTCGCTGGCAACACGGGTGTGGCCCTTCGTTTCAAAGAATGCCAGATATTTTTCGCGGAGTTCGTCGGTTTTCATGCGGACTGAATTCAGGGTCTGAGAGTGATAGAAAAGTCTGAATATACAGCAGGCACGGCAACAACGGCAGGGCATCTGTCCGAGTGATTGAAAGTTGGGCCATTTTCGCCACTCGTCGACCATTCCTATGACTCGTATACTCACAACTAAGAAACACTTTGCCTGGAGCCAAAAACATGAATCTTGAAGCAGCCCCCGAATCAGAAGGACCTCGCTGGCAGCCGCTCGATCGCACTGAACGGCGCGTCTTGGGGACACTGGTCGAAAAAGCGAAAACGACACCTGATAATTATCCCCTCTCCCTCAACGCATTGGTCAATGGCTGCAATCAGAAAAGCAATCGCTTCCCCCAGATGCAGCTCGACGAAGAGCATGTCGACGACGCCATCGAGAATCTGCGTAAGGTCGGTGCCGTGGCGACAATTCAGGGAGATGGACGTGTCGACAAGTTTCGGCATCTGGCCTATGACTGGTTAGGAGTCGACAAACGCGAGCTTGCTGTGATGGCGGAGTTGTTGCTGCGAGGTGCCCAGACCATGGGAGAACTGCGTGCCCGCGCTGCTCGAATGGAGCCAATTTCAGGTCTTTCTGAATTGCGGCCTCTGGTGGAGAGCCTGCGGCAGAAGAAGCTGGTCATTCTGCTCACGCCTCCGGGTCGTGGCTGCGTACTGACCCATGCCCTGTATCAAGAGCAGGAATTAGCCAAAGTTCGGGCGGAGCATGGCAACGCCGTCGTGGGGGACGAACCGTTATCCGATGAAGAAGATACACCGGCCTCCACAGCGACCCGTTCATCGGTTCAAGCTGCACCCACGCAGATTGTTCATCGCGAGGAGTCAGGCGATCTCAAACGGGAATTGGCCGAACTTCGCGAGGAACTTTCTGGAGAGATCCACCAATTGCGAAGCGAATTGGAAGATTTGAAACAGCAGCTAGGCGTGTGAATGCTTTACTGACACGAGTGGCGGTGTCGCCCAGAAAGCTGCCACAGCGCAGACGCCTGCCAGCGTAGCGAACAACCAGAGTGAAGGGGTGAACCCTTCCAAATAATCTACGCTGACTCCCATCACCACGGGGCCGACGGCGCTCGCTCCCACCGCGGCGGTAAGTGATGTGCCACGGATCTTTCCCAGATGCGAGCGCCCGAAGTAGCGGGCCCAAGCGGTGCCGGCAATCACTGATTTTATCCCCTGGCCGCAGCCATAGGTTCCGTACCCAAGGACGAGCATATCCCTGTCGGCAGCACCAGCGAGAACTACACATCCCAAGCCGATCAGCGACATTGCGACGACAAGCAACCAACGCATTGCCAGACGATCTGCCAAGATTCCCCCCACTACTTGAGTCGCGGCCATCGCAAATGCAACTGATGTCACTGCGGCAGTTGAGTCCTGTGCTGTGAAGCCTTGAGAGCGAAAGACCCCGACCAAATGGAATACAAGTCCGGTTCCGATGAGCGACCAGACTGCCGTAGAAATCAGGAGAATCCAATAGGCACGGTGCTGCATTGATTCGCTCAAATTGAGTTCATTGCCGTAGCTGAAAGATTTGCGTTTCGCGGCGTGAAATCTTAGACCATCGGGAACCTGCCCAATTTCGCGAGGGGATTCACGCAACAGCACAGCAACGAGAGGCAAGAATCCGCCTATCATGATCGCGGCAAAGACTACATATGTCCCCCGCCAACCGACCGAATCGATAAGCGCCACGATCGCTATCGGTACGAGGCCCCACGCCCCTGCCATCGAGACCTGTGCGATACTGCTGGCCAGTCCCAAGCGACGATCAAACCAAGCCGCTAAAGTATTGTTGGCAAGCAGGGTCATCGTGCCAGGGCCGAACGTTCGTAAGAGTAGGAAGGAAACAAATAGGGTTGCAAGTCCAGTGGCCTGGGAGGCCACTACACAAGCTCCAGCCATTGCGACAAATCCTCCAATTGCCATCCGGCGTATGCCGAAACGGTCGATAAGAGACCCAATCGAAGTCAATGACAAGGCAGCTAGTAGGGTTGCCGCCAAGTAGGTACTGGACAATGCCGTATTGCTCAAGCCAAATTCGGCGATGAATTGCTCGTTAAAATAGCTAACACCAAAAGTCTGCCCTGGACTCGTTGCCAACATCATCATGATTGCTAGCGGAAGAATCACCCAGCCATAAAACCAGGGTAAGGTGGTCTCTTCTTGGGTAGCAATGGGCTCCGGGGATGAAACTGCCGTTCGTGTGGCAGAAGTCATCAACTCCGCAATCTCTGCGCTCGGGGTGGACATGGGGATTCGTTCTGGATTCGGAAGAGGGCCTCTTGCCACTCCTCTAGGTAGGCTTGCAAAGGTGGGATCGTATGCGGGAAAACGGCATTATAGACCAGACAACCAACTAAGACACTAGTGATTCCCGTAGGGTTCAAGTGGGACGTGACTGAGGATGAATCTGGATGCGAGTTCTGCTATTCTAGTGAAATCCGCGGCGATACTGGGCGATTGCCTGGTATCGCGACCAATTTTCTTCGCACGTGACGGCAACTTATGAGAGTGGATGAATCCCTAGAGAAGCGCAAACGGATTCCTGATCCAGTTCCTGATGAGGGAATCTCTGCTCTGCTTAAGTGGATTCATATCCATTTCTTGTGGCTCTTGATTGGATGCTACGTCTTTGCCGCTTTTCTGCCTGAACCAGGTTTGGTGATCCGCAAGCTGTCCTGGGGGAATCCCTATGCCGGTGAGATAACGGCTCCTATGCTGTTATTGGCGGTTCTCTTGTTTTGCGCTGCTGCTGTTGTGCGTTGGGAACAAGTCTGGCAGCTCCTACTGCGACCAGGCATCTTGATCATGGGGTTAGTATGTATCTGGCTGGTACCGAGTCTATTTGTGGGAATGCTGGGATGGGTAGTTCCGCTACTACTCGGAGAAACAGCCACGAGTGGAACTCTGGTCGGTTTGGCACTAGTAGCTGCCATGCCAGTGGCAAATTCTTCGGTCGCTTGGACTCAAAACTCGCGAGGAAATGTCGCCCTCGGATTGGGGCTGATTGTACTCACGATCTTGCTCAGCCCCTTAGCAACCCCGCAAGTACTCAAGCTAATGGGGCTAGCACTCTCGCCGCAGGACACGGCGCACAGTGAAGAACTGGTGAAGCGATTTACTGGGACGTTCTTCATCGTATGGGTCATTTTGCCTTCGCTGGCTGGGATGTTGTTCAATCGGATTGTGGGGGCAGAGTTAATCGAACGAAAGAGAAGCTGGATTCGTTTTGTCAGTGCGCTGGCACTCTTGGCTCTCAATTATACGAACGCTTCTCTGGCATTGCCTGGGCTGTTTGAACGGCCAGTTTGGCGAGCCATTTTTCTGGCTGGCGGGTTGGCAGTTGCTCTACAACTACTTGGAGTTGCCAGCGCCTGGTTGCTTGCCCGCATGACTTCGCTAGACCGGGAATCGACTACCGCACTTGTTTTTGCCTTCAGCATGAAACACACAGGGTTGGCGCTCGTGTTGGCAGGCGAGGTCCTTCAGCAAGAACCGCGTGTTATCTTGCTGATCGTGCTCGCGACCTTATTGCAGCATATTCTGGCTGGCTTTGTGGATAGGTATTTGACAAGGCACACAACTGCGCTCAGTTGATCGCAGGAGTCTGTACCAACACGACCCATCCAGCTTTAAGTGTTTTCTTCGTATCAGTCATCATATCCTGGATCGTATAGGAAACCGGCTCGAAGACTCCCCAGTAGGTCGTTTTAGGATTGATGGAAAGAGGGTCATGGTAGCCAGCGATGAAATGGTCTTCGCTTGCATCCATTGCTTCTAAAACTTCAGGGAAGACTCTGGGAGGACTTTGCTTGTCTTTCCAAATCGAGAGAAAAGGATGGTTGAGAATTAGACCGCGTTTCCCAGCCTTCACCGATGTATCGAGATAGTCTTCACGTAGATCGACTAGCACAATGTCTTTTCCTTTTTGGACGTTCTTGTTCAATACTTCAAAATCTCCCAACTCTACCGACATTGAAAGCACAGCTATTATCTTAGGTTTCTCATCTTGTGCTGGATTGCTCCAGACAGGGACAGAAAATGCGACTTTCAGTTCGCCGGTAGTAGTACTGAGATAGACAGCGGACAGATTTGGCGACTCAATCGGCTCGATTGATTCAGCATGTTCTTCGGTAAGGTTTTTACCTAGTCCATGAAAGTAATCTCGATAGGCATAGTTTTCCAGGAAGCTATCCTCAGGCAGCTTAGTCTCCTCCACTATCAGAGGATGGCGTGTAATCTGCTTGCCCGAGAGATCGTTTACAAACCAACTATCGGAAGGTGAGCGATCCATATTGTCTTGGCGATGCTTCTTGATCCATTTGGCCAACGGATAAGATTCTAATTCGCTTCTCGCATCATCTTCAGAAAAACTCTGAACCATTTCGATAAGCTCGGGCTCGCTGGCTGCTTGTTGTAAGATCTGAAACCGTTTGGTGACGTATTCTCCTATGTCGTTGGCCGCGGTCTCAGCCGCGAGAGGGAGCGTGTCCCGGGCTTGCTGCATCGCGTTGGCTATCGTCCTTTGCCGGGCCTGGAAAGCTGTCCAAGCGAGCGCCGCAAAGGCACCGACAACAAAAAGAAACGGAAGCCCACGTCGCAGAATCCACCGGCGTGACGGATAAAGATGGCTTGCCCGGGAGAGCCATGTATCCACGCCTGCCCCCGAATCAATCCGCGTATAGCGATGAGAGCTAGAAGAGTTGCTTGGCTCCAAATAGCCATGCACTAATGCCGGCAAATCGTTCCCTTCGCAAAAAGGCGTTAGCTCTGCCGCAACTTCAGCCGGAGTTGCGTAGCGGTCCTCCGGCTTCTTAGCGACCATCTTTTCGATGATCTCCCACAGCTTGCGAGGGACAGCGTTCGTGCGAATCGGTGGCAACGTGGATTTCTCATGCGCTTTTTCAGGGCGCAAATCCGAATCAACAAATGGTGGTTTCCCTGCGAGAAGGTGATAAAGCGTACAGCCAAGGCTGTAGATATCAGCACGGATGTCGACACTGGTGGTCTTCCACTGCTCTGGGGACATATACATGCCTGTGCCCATCGCCTTGTTGTCAAACCGAGTCAAGCGATCCTGGGCATCCCCCGCCAAGAGAGCCAAGCCAAGATCGAGAATCTTTACGACTCCCTCCACGGGTTCGTCTGCTTCAGCAATCGCTGGTTGACTCGCCACTCCATCTCCATCAACAAGCGTTAGCATCAAGTTTGAGGGCTTGATGTCTCGATGAACCATTTCATTGCGATGGATGTACTGCAACCCCCGCGCTGCCTGGCGGACGACTTCACAGGCGTCGGGGACAGAGAGATGGCCTTGTTGTTCAACCAGATCGTGGACCGACACCCCTTCGATGTATTCCATAACCAGGTAGTGCTGTCGGTCAGTCGGTGCAGAGGAATCGATGGCGACGACGATGTTTCTGTGCTCCAGTGCGCCGACTGCCTTGATTTCCTGATAGAATCGGCGGATGACCTCTTCGTTGCCTGCGGCAACGTATTGCGGCTTGATGACTTTGATTGCGCGTTGGCGGCCAAATTGCGTGTGACGTCCTTTATAGACGTCGCCCATCCCCCCACTTCCTAGCAGAGACTCTAGCTCGTAGTTTCCAACTTTCTTGAGTCGTACAGCAGAAGCCACGGCAGAGTCGTGTCCACCGTCATTTTGCCCAGCACCCATTGTGGGGATCACGGTCCACTGGCGATCAGTATTACTGGCAGGTTGCTGGCGTAAGGGACGCGGACCATGTTCATCGTAAAGTAATTCATGGACTTCCACGTGGCCGATGCCCTTGAGGTGACGGCGGCCATGCAGGTGGAAGGAAATCCCTTCAAGCCCGACGTCATCAAGAATAGCCATCACACTCCGCGAAACGAGGATTTCCCCGCCGGTGGCGTAGTCATTTAATCGTGACGCGTAATCAACACTTTTGCCCACAAAATTATCGGGGGCCGTCGGGTCAACCTGTGGCACCCCCACGTGCATACTGATGCGAACCTCAACTTGCCCGCCACTAGGAGTCGCGATGGGGTTTTCAAGGTGGCTTTTCTGCACATCGGCGGCCCAGACGGCTGCTTGAATGGTGTTGTTGAATACCAAGAAGTGGCCGTCCCCGGCAGTGGAAACGACGCGGCCGGTCATTTCTTCCAGGTGAGCTTCTATTCGCTCTCGATGCGGCATGAGAATCTGCTGAATGAACGCCATGTCGCGTTCGGTAACACTCCGACCGATCATCTCATTCTTGAGATCAACGCTGCGGCAGATGTCGGTGAAGACGAATGTTTTGAGTTCAGCCATAACGTAGGGGCTGGGATTCAGGGATTGGGAGTGAAAGTCGGAATTCTACTCGCCCAGTCCCTAGTCCCCAGCTCCAAGTCCCCCACTTAATATCCATATACCATTGGCATGGAGGAGACGACTACAGGTGTGTAGGCTGTACGGTATCTTGTGACCGTACCGCCTAGCAGGGGGCGATAACGAGTTCGGGCGACAGGAACCCGCTGGTAAGCCACAGCTGGTGCAGGGGCGTAAAAACTTGTCACCTGTATCGGGGCTGGCGCAATATATGTTGGAGCCGGAGTATAGTAAGTCACGTAGGCAATCTGAGCAAAAGTTTTTTCAGCGACGACCACACAAAGCAAACAACCAACGAGCAGCATTAGGCATTTGTTCATCGAAGTTTTCCCTGTTCTAAGGCAAGTGTAAAACTCAGCCGTCCGTTACGCGAATTCCTCAAACTAGTATCCCACGCCTGGAATTCAACTGCAACTAGGTTCTCGAATCGTTTCAAGCTAGCAGGAAATTGCAAGGCCCCTTCAAATGCCTAAATTTGCCAGTGCCGAAGCTACCTGATTCAATGCGCTAGTAATTTGGGGATGCTCGGTCTCGAATTTCAGAACCAAATCCTGTACTTCGCCAGATAATATGCCTTCATCTTCCGAAGGTGGTGCGTCGACGGCACGTTCGATGTCGTTGATTAGCGACTGCAATTGCTCGTGAGAGCCTTCGTCGAGTGCTGAAGACGCTGCGAGCTCAGCCCTTAGTTGTTCCAACTTTTCGAGGAGAATGGTCTTCTTCATGCCAGGCTTCCAATAGTGAGCGATCAAGTGGAAAACAAGAATTCTGCCAGACATAGCAGCTTATATTCCATGATACTCTATGACCACCGGATTGGCGATTCCCCTACCTTGCGGTTGGCTGTTAGAATTGGCCAGTGCCAATTGGACTCACCGTTTTGAATCGTTTTCGATCGCAGAAGGACTCCCATGCCCGATATTACCATCTCTTACGACCCGAGGGGAACGTACTTGCCAGAGCATGGCCTGGCTTCGGACGAACTGGCCAAACTTACTCCGCAACTGACTGCGGCTCGCAACGACGTGCTTGCAGATGCTGAGCTATGGGCCGATGGTGTGACCCCACCTTCGAACAAAGTACCACTCGATGCCGGTTTCCACTATCTCCCCGAGCGACTACTGGCCGAATACCAGACGGGTGGTACTGAGAGTGAGGTTGGTCGCATCATCGCTACTGCCAATCGATTCTCGGCGGTAGTTGATCGCGTCGTCGTGTTGGGAATCGGGGGTTCCTACATGGGAGCGCGGGCCCTCTTGGAATCGTGCTGCCATCCCTACTTTAACGAACTTCCTCGAGCAATTCGTGACAATCGGCCACGCATCAGCTTTGAGGGCAATAATGTTGACAATGATGCCCTGCAAGGATTGTTTGACTTACTTCCTTCCACTATGTCGAAGAGTGACGTAGACGACCGCTGGGGCATCGTGGTCATCAGCAAAAGCGGAGGGACACTTGAAACTGCTTCTGGCTTCCGAATTCTCCTTCGACGTCTTCAAAAAGCACTCGGCCCGAATCAAGAACAACTTGCCGATCTCGTCGTGCCGGTCACCGGTACGAGTGGCAAATTGTTTGACTTGGCAACTGCATTGGGATGCCGTGAGTTGTTTCCCGTCCCCGATGGAGTCGGAGGACGGTTCTCTGTCTTGTCAGCTGTCGGTTTGTTGCCCGCCGCGATCATGGGACTCGATGTTGTGCAACTTTTGGAAGGGGCTGCCGCGATGAATGAACACTTCCGCACGGCACCGGTCGGAAAAAATGTTGTGCTTGATTACACCGGCATCTGCCACCTCATGGAAAAGCAACTGGGCTGTGATGTTCGCTTGCTCTCGACATGGGGTAAGCAACTTGAGGCGTTTGGACTTTGGTACGACCAACTACTGGCGGAAAGTCTTGGGAAACGAGAACGAGGTGCTTTGCCGCTAACCATCGTAAACACTCGTGATTTACATTCTCGAGGCCAGCAGCACCAGGAAGGCAAACGCGATAAGCTGATCACGAATATCATTGTCGACCAGTGCAAGACCGCGCCAGTGTCCATCGGCACGAGCAAGTTTAATCAAGATGGTCTTGACGAATTGGCGGAGAAGACCATTCCCGACGTTCTCGCCGCTGCCACGCAAGGGACCAATCAGGCCTACCGAGAGGATAATCGGCCGACGGCTGATCTCCATGTGCCGGCGATCAATGAATTCGTCATGGGACAACTCTTTCAGATGTTCATGTTGGCCACAGTCGTCGAAGGGAGATTAGTGGGCACCAATCCGTATGGCCAACCGGGCGTCGAAGCCTATAAGAAGAACATGAACGCCATCCTGCGGGGAAACTGAAAAGTTCTGGGACTCGTAAGCGAGAGGAATGAATGTGTCAGTTGAAATAACGTGGTTAGGACATTCATCGTTTACGCTGAAAACTGAGCGCGAGACTTTGTTGGTAGATCCATTTCTGGATGAGTCGCCGACGGCACCGATCAAAGCTTCCGCTATCGAGACAGACTACATACTGCAAACGCATGGCCACTTTGACCACATTTTGGATACAGTGGCAATTGCCCAACGGACTCATGCACGTGTGCTGGGGAACTTTGAGATCTGTGAGTGGCTCAAGCAACAGGGTGTCGCCGAGGACCAACTTACGGCGATGAACTTAGGAGGAGGGGTCAATCTCCCCTTTGGTCGGGCACAGATGACCGTCGCGCATCACAGCTCGGGGCTCCCAGACGGGAGCTATGGCGGAAGTGCGGCAGGATTCCTACTCGATCTGGTAGATCTGCGTATTTATATCTCAGGAGACACAGCACTTTTTTCAGACATGAAACTTATAGGGTTGCGAGGAATCGATTTGGCGATCTTGCCCATAGGCGACTTATTCACTTTGGGACCTGAAGACGCAATCGAGGCGATCAAGCTGCTCGACTGTAGACGAGTCATTCCTTGCCACTACAATACCTGGCCTCCCATTGAGCAAGACGTGACAAGCTGGGCCGAGCGTGTTCGCACTCATACGACTTGTGAGCCGCTCCTACTTGCTCCTGGAACATCAATAACACTTTGAAGATGGTGAATAATTCGATGCTGCGAAATCAACTCTTACCAATACTTCTTCTGGTCATGTTCGCGCTAGCTCCCGTGGGACTTCTGCGTGCTCAAAGCGTGATCCAATGGAAATTCGTTCCGGGAGAGTCTCATGACTATCGACTAACGCAAACGGCACGCCTCGAATCTGGTGCCGGGAAAACCAGAACACAAATTGCCGATGTTGCCGAGCAAATCGACTTTACCTGGAAAGTGGTTGAGGTCGATGCGGAAAGAACAGCAACGCTTTCTGTTCAAGTGAATTCCTATGCCTTGACTGCGAAAGGACCCGATGGGCAGGAAGTAACCTATGACTCACAGTCTGCTTCAGATCCTCAGGGATACGCTGCGATGTTACTCCCAATTGGCCGTCGCTTGAGCGAAGAACCGGTACAACTCTCAATGTCCCCTCAAGGAATAGTAAAACTCCTTGACTTGCCGATCGACCTGGCCGACGCGGTGAAATCAGTGCCTGGAGGAAAGCTATTTGCCAAAGATGGCGGAGCTGGGAGTTTTGAATCGTTGGCTCGCTTGGGAGGGCCGCTGTCGTTGCCAACAGGTGAGGTTCAAGAGGGAAGTACTTGGAAGGATACTCTTGAGATGGAGATCCCTGCGTTGGGCAAAGCAGCTGTAAAGTTTGAGTATCAGATTGGCAAATTGCCGGACAACAATCGAATCTCTATCGAGCAGCAGATGTCGCTTTCGCCACTGGAGGACGCAGAGGCAACGTGGTCCGTAGATAGTCAGACATCCACAGGGGAAGTGCAATTCGACTCGGATTCGGGGCGGTCCGAAAGCTCCTCTCTGAGTTACAAGGCAGAGCTGATCTCCGAATCGAATCCTTCAATGACGCTTGAACAAAATGTCAAATTCACCTCTTTATCGGATACCACGCAGTGACTACTGTTCAGCAGATTGTGAGTTCTGGTCGATAAGTTGCACCTGGATTTCTTCCCCTTTGACACGAACGGGATAAGAAGGAATCTTCAAGCGAGGATTGTCTCGCCAAGTGCCGTCGCAGATGTCGAATCGCCAAGCATGCCAAGGGCAAGTGACGGCCCCTTCCTCGTCCAATTGACCAGCTCCCAATGAAGCCCCCATGTGGGGACAGAGATCATCGATAGCGTAGTAAGAGCCGTCTCGATTAAACACGGCCACGAGCTTGTCACCGATTGCAAAGGTCCCCCCCTGCCCTGCGGGGATCGCTCCAACTTTTGCCACCGTGACATATTCCGACATTGAGGGCAGCTCCAAGATGAAAATCCGTGTTTCGTGTTGACCACTATGCCAGGATACTAGCAATCATCGAGAACTTCTAGCACTGGTTCAAACGCCAGCAGGCGATTATCCTTAAGTGAAGGAGTTTCTATTCTCAATTCATACCGCTTAGTGCCATGCCAACAACTGATCCTGCCATTTCGCTTCGAGATTTCCAGCAACTCATTCGACAGATGTACCTAGAAAAGGACGTGGCGCGTGGTATCGACGGGACCTTTATGTGGTTGATGGAAGAAGTTGGTGAGCTGGCAGCGGCCCTACGCGAAGGGACCCCTGACGAACAGGCTGCAGAATTCGCAGATGTTCTCGCTTGGCTGACTACGATTGCCAACGTGGCCGGTGTTGATCTCTCAGCAGCGGTCGCTGAAAAGTATGGTGAGGGGTGTCCGGGTTGTGGTTTGTTGGTTTGTACCTGTGACGACGCGGAGAAGCCGTGATCTTCCCGACCAGGATAATACAACAACTGTCGCACTCTTTCGCCTACCTGTTTCTCTTGGTTGGCATTGTGCAGGCCCAAGTGGAAAAACCCCGCATTACCGATGTGCGCATCGGATTTGCCAATGCCTACAAACTGGGGTGCTGGACCCCGGTACAAGTAGATATCGAGGGAGGATCGCAAGCTCTCACAGGAACCGTCCACATCACGGTTCCTGATGGAGATGGCGTGCCGACTACGGTCGTGAATCTTCCCAATCGCCCCGTCGGGATCGAGCCAGGTCGAACCACGACTGTACCTCTTTTTGTTAGAGTGGGTCAATCCAGTGCGCCTCTTGAAGCAAGGTTTATTTCAGACGATCGCAAGGTTCGTGTATCACGTACTTTCTTCGCTGGACCAGAAGCCGGCGACGGGGTCATAACAGGAGGATTGCCTGCAACCAATCGATTAATAGTCACTCTTGGTCCCTCGCTGGGACTTGGTGATCTGCTGGCCAATGAAGCAGATGATGAGCTTTCTAGGACGCGACTCATCCAATTAGAATCTACGGCCGATCTGCCGACTCAGTGGCAAGGATATGAAGGAGTCGATACCCTCATATTATCCACTTCACAAGCCGATTTGTATCGTCCTCTATTGCAAAATCCTGCGCGTACCGAGGCGATCCGCCGCTGGGTGGAAACGGGTGGCAAAGTTGTGCTCTTCTGTGGTTCGCAGGCCGAGGAGTTGTTAGGATCCGGTGGTGCGCTGGCTGATTTGGTTCCGGGCAAGTTTTCTGAGATCGTAGACATCGAGCAGTCCCAAGCACTGGAAACATATAGCGGATCCGAAAAATCGATCACTCCTGATCGACGCGTCAACTTCCAGGTTCCCTTGCTCACCGACATTCGAGGCAGGCAAGAGGCCATTGCTCGACGAGGCCCCCAGAGTATTCCTTTGGTAATCCGCTCCTATCTAGGTTTCGGAGAGTTAACATTTGTCGGCTTGGATTTTGACAGGCCTCCCCTGCGTGATTGGCCAGGTCGTATTGGCTTCCTGCGAAAATCCCTTGACTGGGGAAATGGCATTCATTCGCAATCGGGGGCCAGTGATACGGTCGAAGTAAGTAACGAGGATATCATTACCCAACTCCGCAATGTGCTTGATCAGTCGTTTGTGGGTGTTACCGTGGTGCCATTTGCTTTGGTGGCATTGCTCGTGGTGGGCTACATCCTGCTGATTGGTCCCGGTGACTATTATCTAGTAAATAAGATTCTGAAGCGTCCCGAGTTCACGTGGATTAGTTTCCCACTCATGGTTGCCGCTGTGTCAGCAGGTGCCTATTGGTTTGCCAACTGGCAGAAGGGGGATCAACTGCGAGTCAATCAAGTTGAAGTCGTTGATTTCGATGTGAGTAACAATGCAGTCCGCGGTACGACTTGGACGCACTTTTTTACACCTCAAGTGAATGAATTTGATCTTTCGTTTCAGCCGGCACTTCTTGGTCAGGGAGATGCACCCGAAAATCAACACTTGGTTGCTTGGCTTGGGCAGCCAGGATATTCCCTGGGAGGCATGCAATCGAGTAGCGGTCAGACGTCATTATTTGATAGAGGCTATAAGTTTTCCCCGGAATTGAGCGCTATGAAAAATGTTCCAGTGCAATTGTGGTCTACTAAAACGATCACCTCACGATGGAACGCCAAGGCGCCCACACCGTTAGATCCCGCATTGTCTCGGACTGACGAGCAATTGCTCGGAGGGACGATTGCCAATGAATCGGACCAAACGCTGGAAGACTGCGTGCTACTCTACGGACAATGGGCCTGGAATCTGGGGCAAATCCCTGCCGGATTGACGATTGACCTGAGCGAAGCGAAACAGCCCCGGATGGTAAAAACACTGCTTACAAGTGCAACTGCGGGGGATACAACCATTACCAATACGGCCTCAGACGGCACAGTCCCATTTCGGCTGGCGCAAGAAGATGTCACACGAATCACCAAGACGATGATGTTCTTTCACGCACTTAGCGGCGGTCGCTATACTGGCATGTTGGACCGTTATCAGTCATTCTTGGATATGAGTCATTTCCTGGAACAACCTGACCTGGCGATCCTACTAGCCAAGAGCAGCAATCCTGGTAGCCAGTGGTTTGACGATGACAAACCACTGGGAAGTGATGAAGATCGCCATTGGGTTTACTATCGATTCTTATTGCCCGTGGGACCGAACGAGCAGAACGATTCACTTTGACCGAGGTTGTGACGACCCGTCTCGCTGAATACCAACCACTTGCCACCAATCAATAGCCACACCCGTGATAGAAGTCCACGACCTAACTAAGAAATACGGTGACCTGTTCGCCATCAACAAGATCGAGCTCAAGCTCGAACGTGGGGATGTGTTCGGATTCATCGGCCCCAATGGAGCTGGCAAAACAACGACCATGCGGATCCTGGCCACGTTGCTCAACCCTACCTGGGGCGAGGCCTACGTGGGTGGCTATTCGATTTACACGAAGCCCAAAGAAATTCGCCGCATCATTGGCTACATGCCTGATTTCTTCGGCGTGTATGACAATATGCAAGTGATCGAGTATCTGGAGTTTTTCGCTGCGGCATATCGTATTAAGGGACCCGAGAGACGCAAGATTTGCAACGAAGTCCTCGATCTGGTCGATCTTGGCTACAAACGCAATGAATTAGTGACCAGCCTTTCGCGTGGCATGACCCAGCGGCTTGGCCTCGCGAGGGTGTTGTTGCATGATCCTCAGGTCCTCTTGCTTGACGAACCCGCTAGTGGTCTAGATCCCCGCGCACGTATTGAGATCCGCGGCCTGCTCAAGGAATTACGCAACATGGGCAAGACGATTATGGTATCCAGCCATATCTTGCCGGAGTTGGCCGACATCTGCAACAAGATCGGCATCATCGAGCGGGGAGAATTGATCGTCAATGCCGACGTCGCTGATGTAATGAAACAGGTCCGACAGCAGTCGGTACTCAAGATCGACGTCTCGGATGATCGAGAGGCAGCCGCCAAACTGCTCGAACAGCATGAAATGGTCGAGAAGGTTGAAGTAGGCAAGCAGGGACTGCGGGTCACGCTTATCCCTGGTGACCACGACTACAGTCAGCTCGCTCGATTGCTGCTTGACAACGGCTTATCGCTCACCCAGCTCGGCGAGGAAGAAATCAACCTGGAAACGGCCTTCATGACACTGACCAAGGGAATTACTTCCTGAATTTGGAATTCTGAATGCGGATTGCTGAATGGAGGGTAAGACAAGCATTTCCGGCTAGCTCCGTCACCTTGACAACGTGGGCGCGAAGGCCAAAATGACAGTTCTGATGCTGAGTCGCTGCATTCTGAATTCCGAATTCCACACTCCGCATTCGTCCTCGCCCCGTTCGTCTAGTGGCCCAGGACACCGCCCTCTCACGGCGGAGACAGGGGTTCGACTCCCCTACGGGGTACTGTGTTAGCGCAGCAAGCGGTTCTATTTCATTTTCCGAACCTTCAGGGGCTTCATATGTCTGTCTTGTGCGCTTGCCTGATGCTTTTTCTCGTCGGCCAGATAGCGAATGCGGATAATGCCACTGTTTGGGTTGGCATGGGGGCGCCACAGCAGGGGGAAAAGGAAGGCATCTATCGTACGATCCTTGACGAAGAAACAGGAGTACTGGAGCCTCCTCAGTTAGTTGCCGAAATCGGTGAACCAGAATTTCTCACTCTGCGCAGCGATGGCAGGCGATTGTACGCGGCGTGTCGACTGCCCAACGGTGATGGAGGTGTGGCGGCTTTTGAAATTGGTTCCGATGGCAAATCGCTCCAGCTTATGAATACACAGCCTCTTGGCGGAGGCAGAGCGTGCCATGTCGCTATTGATCCTACTACTCGCTGCCTGTATAGCGCACAATATGGCGACGGAACCGTCGCCGTCTTCCCCTTGGCCGAGGATGGGAGTATTGAGGCTCGATCTGCACTCGTTGAACACAAAGGTTCAGGACCTGACGCTTCACGCCAAGAAACTCCGCACCCTCATTCTGTGAATCCGTCTCCCAACGATAGCTTCCTATTGGTCCCGGACTTGGGCACAGACAGAGTCGAGATCTATCGAACTGACCCAGCGACCGGGACCCTCGAGTCATATGGCCATGGCAATTCGCCTCCAGGAGGCGGTCCCCGTCATATGACCTTTTCATCTAACAGCGAATTTGCCTACGTCGTCAATGAGATGGGGCTCTCTGTTACGGTTTTTAAATACGATTCTAAAGCCGGCTCATTGGAACCCATACAAACGATTCCCACGATACCTGAAGACCTCCGAACCCCGGGGAACAATTGTTCTGAAATCCGTATGCATCCAAGTGGCCAGTTTCTCTATACAGGCAATCGTGTCCATGATTCGATTACTGCATTCAGAGTCGACCCTCAATCGGGGAGGCTGACGTTCATCGAAGTCGAAGCGGCCCACGGCAAGCATCCCAGGAATTTCAACGTCGACCCTAGTGGCAAGTGGTTACTCGTCGCTGGTCGAGACTCCAACTCAATTTCAGTTTTCAAGATTGACCAAGATTCAGGAGAGTTGGACTATACCGGTCAATCCGTGAGCTCACCTGCTCCGATTTGCATCGTGTTCCAACCATAACGATTTTGGTGCATGTGGGATGGATCAGTAACTCATCCCAAGTTTAGCCTCCAAATAGAAAAGTTGAGAACTGCGGCGAAACTAACCCATAAGAGATAGGGAATCAAAAGCCAACCTGCCAAATGTGAATGGCGAAAGAATATCGTAGTGGTCGCAACAATCGCCAACCACAGTAGTGCAATATCAACAAAGGCCCAACCAATCTGATGGTACCGAAAAAAGATCCACGACCAGGCAAGATTCAATAGTAGTTGAACGCCGAAGAGGAAAAGTGGCAAAGTTGCAGCACGTATTCCTCTCTCCTGCCACACAAGCCATGCAGCAATTGCCATCATTAGATAAAGCGTTGTCCATACGGGACCAAAAATCCAGGATGGCGGATTCCATGTAGGCTTGTTTAGAGTCTGATACCAGCCATCGATTTCAGGAGTCGTGGCAGTCGCCCCCAGTCCACCTGCAGAAAGACAGAGCACTATGAATAGGACCAGGCCGATCCAACGCATTCGGTCATTCATTGTTTCTCCTTCTGGCTGTTCTTATAGTAGTGTCTAGAGGTCACAATTATATGGTGACTGCCACTTCATTCTTGCCAGTTTTGCGACAAACTTCTACTGCAATCAAGTTGACTTGCCCCAAATCCTCATCTAGTCTGAATAGTAATCTTCGCCGTATGGGTACACTTCTCCTTTACCATTGGTAACTCGATTGCAGTGAGTGGCGACCTACAACTTCAAGACGATACCAGCCGCGGCGGACTTTTTGTCGTAGTGGTTTGCTTTTTCGTTTTCGGATTTCTGGCAACTCTCGCAATTCAGTTCTTGGTCTCTCTCCTGTTGAATAGTCTACAAGATCGCGAGCTTGACTCTCCAGAATTGCTGGGAGAAGTTGTCAACAAGAAACTCATTGAACCCGCATCTCACCTCAGCCCCGAAGAAGTCGTTAGCATTCAACTGGATGGATTGGGATCCACCAATCAAACTGTCGGGATTCGTCAATGCTTTGCCTTTGCTTCCCCTTCTAACAAATCTATAACGGGACCACTTACACGATTTGCCAGTATGGTCCATAGGCCTCCCTATGATGCACTCCTGAAACCACAAGAGTTGCTAGTCGGGAAGCCCGAAATTCACGATGATCATGCATCTGTCACAGTGACCATGCTCGATTCTCGGGGTAAACTACAGGCTTTCTTATTCCTGCTCGGCAGACAAAAAGAAGGGGAATACTCTGGATGCTGGATGACGGAAGGCGTTTTTCCATTGCAGCCGTTGGCTCCCCCAGAATCGGCGAGTCCCCCAACGGTTTGGTCCCCTCGGAAACCAATGAATAGAACTGGGGTATCCAACGATGTTTGGTGCCCAAACGTTGCCTGAACACGTAAAGCGATTTATGAGTGCGTTTCACCCCGAATCTGGTCTACCACTGGCTCCCGAGGAGGTTGTTACTCCTGCGGGGGGGGATTTGGGTGTGCGCTGGATGTTTGCACTTAAAAAGCAAGACGAGAGTGCTTTTCAAAATCTCCTGCGACAATTTGGTGGTAAGGCATTCGCCGTCTGCTTGCGAATTCTGTGCGACCAGCAAGCAGCTGAGGACGTGCTATCCGAAGTTTTTTGGGAAATTTGGCAGAATCCTGAGCGATATGACTCATCGAGAAGCTCACCTCAGACGTATATCCTTTTGATAGCGCGCAGCCGTGCTATAGACCGACTGCGAACTCTGGGAAGAAAGGGGAGTCTAGTCGTCGACAATCTGGCACCTTATTTGGAGAGCAATTCAGTCGATCCGATTGGGTCTCCAGAAGACAAAATAAGCACAAAAGAGGAAGCTCAATTGGTCCGAACGGCCCTGGGCCGATTGAATGTCACGGAGAGGGAAGTATTGGAACTTTCATTCTTCGAGGGGCTTAGCCATCAGCAAATTGCTGACCGCCTGCAGTCCCCCTTGGGAACCGTAAAGAGTCGAATTCGACAAGGTTTGAGTCACCTCAGAGCAAAACTATCCTCAACTTTCCCGGAGCGAAATCAAGAATGAATTGCGAAGATCGAAAAGATCTACTCTTGGAGTATGCTCTGGGGCAACTCAACCCCTCGGCCGAAGCTGAGATGCGCAATCACCTAGACGGGGGATGTAAAGTGTGTTCTCGGGAGCTCGCTGAGATCTCTGCAGCCTGGGCAAGTTTGGGAGTGAGCCTTGATTCTGTCGATGTTCCACTCTCGGTCGAAAAGAGGATCATGTCCAAAATTCTCTCCGATGCGAACCAGTCATCAACTGTCTCTATAAAAGAGACCGTAGTCCTTCCAGAACGAAGCAATGAACAGACGCTTCAGCGTAGTATTATGCCCTATGTCTTGGCTGCTTCGCTATTGGGTGCTGTCACTGCTGCCCTATGCTGGAAACTCCTACCTGAGGGAATTGATGTAGCAAGTTCACCCAAGCAAGAAACTTGGGGAGACGCAGCACTAGAACCAAATTCTCCTGGGTTTCATACGGTGGGACTCAAGCCTTTGGCTAGCAAGGAAGGAATTACTCTTTCGATTGTCCGCAATGAGGCGGTGAAGCAGTGGCATGTACTTGCCGCTGGCCTCCCGGCTACCGATCCCAAGTCAGTCGTGCAATTGTGGGCAGAATTGAAATCTGGTGACTTTGTTCGGTTGGCAAGTCTCCCAGTCAGTGAACATCGAACTGCTAGTGCCGTGATCGACCTGACCGAAGGGTCATCGGAATACTCAGGGCTTTGGCTCACAGTAGAAGACACTGATTCGGAGGCTCATCCAGGAGACAATGTGCTTTTCCGAGGCATTATCGAATGATCTAGTCGCAACATAAACTGCTCTGCAGCATTTCGATGCAGACGCCTCTAGCGTTCGTTAGACTAACAGTATGCGAACTCCCATCTATTGCCGACCTGCCGCCCATCAGCTCTTTGAGGCGGAAATTGCAAATCTCGATACCGGGGCCGGGCTTTTTCGAGCGGCATTTGCGATTGCCCTCCATGAACGGCCCGAGGCACGAATTGTGGAAGCTGAAACGGTCGTTGAGCAACTTGCGACAACTGTACAGCGGCGAGTCCACTCCAATTCAAAGGAAGCCTTGTTGGCTCACCTACACGATGTGCTATTCGATGTGTTCGGTCTTCGAGGAAATACGGACGACTATTACAATCCGGCCAACAGTTACTTGCCCGACGTATTGCATTCCCATAAAGGGCTACCCATCACATTGGTGCTTATCTACAAACGTGTTGCTGAACTTGTAGGCCTTACCGTGTACGGCATCAATTCACCAGGTCATTTCATGGCAGAAGTGGAATCTGCAGAGGGTGTGTCTGGCAGATCGATGGTCGTGGATCCTTTTTTCGGTGGGAGCGTGCTAACTGTCCAGGAAGCAAAAGAACGGATCGAGCAGACAGCCGGAAGGCCCCTAGTGGTATCGACAGAGTGGCTGCCACGAGCGACTCACCAGCAGTGGTTAGCCCGCATGCTGGTGAATCTTCTTTCTGTATTTACCGCCACGGGACAAGAGCGAAACATGCTGGCGATGCAGGAACTATTGGGACTTCTAGAAAAGTGATTCGCCGTTTTATCCTCCTAAGGTAGAATGGCAAGAGTTGCTTGATATCTTGCGTTTATGTTCTCTTGGTGGTTTAAGTGTCTTCATCATTGATTCTGAAAATAAGCCGAATCGCTTCCCGCGGACTCAGTCTGCTTTTTCTACTGTTGGTAAATCAACAGCTCAGCGCTGACGTGGCGGTACTCTCCAATCGAACCCAGGCCAGCGTTTCCATCGAACTGCATCCTGTGGGGGAGGTCAAACGTTCTCTAACAATATCTCCGGGAGACTCGCGGCCTGTTTTCTTCAATCGGAGCCTAAGTGTGAGATTTGGCCAGGGGCTGATATTTCAGACCCTCGAATTAAGTCCAGGTTGTGCATATTTCTTTAGGCAAGGTCTGGGAAAGAATTCTCTTTCCTTAGAGAAAATTGGCCTCGGGAAGAGCGATCTGGAACCCCAGGCTCGAATGGCGAAAGATTCAAACGTCGCACATAAGAGTGGGTTAGTAGAAATTCCTGTCAAAATAGCTGTCGACGACGACGAACCTACGCATCGTTCAATCTGGGAACCACGTTTGCGGGAAAGAGTGGCAGCAGCTTCGCAAATCCTAGAGGTGAATTGTGGCGTTCAACTCGAGGTGGTCGGGGTCGAGACTTGGGACTCTAACAACTCTACGCATGATTTCCATCAATCCATGCATGAGTTCGAGCGTGAAGTCTCATCGAAGGGAGTTCGGCTGGTAATCGGTTTCAGCAGTCAATATGAGGTCAGTTCTGGACGCACCCACATGGGTGGCAGTCGTGGTACTTTGTTTCCCTACATCTTGCTCAAGGAGCGGGCTCGTAACGTGCGGGAGTCTCATCGGCTCGAACTTTTGGTACATGAACTCGGACATTTTCTGGGCGCGACTCACAGTCCAGAACCCACTAGTGTCATGCGACCGGTAATCGATATTCGACAACCAGCGACGTTCGGTGGAAGAATCCAGTTCGATCCGGTGAACGCGTTGTTGATGTCGCTGGTCACTGACGAGTTGCGTGAAAGACATGTCCCTAGCTTTGGAGATGTCTCACTGCCCACCAAGCAGCGTATGATCGAGATTTACGAAGTTTTGGCCGAAGCACTTCCGAATGATCCTGGTGCAGCACAGTACAAGCGGTTGGTAGCTTCAGCCACCTCTCCTCGATTGATTCAGGAAGTAAGAGAAGTACTACGTCAACTCACTCAAATGGCCAAGCTAGAAAAAGCCCGCGCAGATAAGAATACTGCCGAGGGTGTGCATCATGCAGAAAGTAATTTAACTGGCGACGATTTGACAGCTCGCTTTGTACGGGAAGCGGCTGCGGTGGTCAGTGAGTTCAAAACCCACGAACAGTCCGAAGCGATGCTACTTGCCCTAGGGATCTTCATGGACACCGAGGGAGCACTCCTCTCTTTTCCTTTTACCAAAGGTTTGGTATCGCAAGTGGAATCAGAGCAGCAAAGAGTTGATCGTGAAGCTCTGCTCGGAGAACCAACGATGCGCGGCCGCACCGATCTGGCTAAGCATTTCTTCGTCTCAGCCCATTTGGCCGTTGCGCTAGGTGGCTCAAATGCTCGGGGAGTCGGATTGGCCAAAGAGGTCCTCGATGCGAATGGAGGAACAGGATTTAGTTTTGTTGACATGGCAGCAAACCGAGCGGGAATCATCTTTGCTGAAAAGATTCTGGCCGGTAAGGTTGAGGTCGAGCAACTTGCAGACGGATTTACCGTGAGTCGTTATCTACCAGAACTTGACGGCTTGGCCGAAGGGATTCGAGGGGATAAACTTCGCACCCAATATGCGAAAAATGACGGCGCCCTCTTGAACGCAGAATTGCAAAAAATCGAACAGCGCATCTTAGGCTTGCCGATTTATCAGTAGTCAATTTCGCATTTTCCGTATTGTTCAGGCCATATTTTGCAACCGCGTGCCAATTGTTGGGTCGCTTTCCTGCCGCTACAATACTTGATTCTGTTAGAAGTTGCTTAGGCAAAAACTAGTATCGTTCATTGAAATCCCCGCTAAATTGCGGCTTGCTAGAAGAGATTGCTGGGTTCAAGAAATGGGTCGTCCGAAGAATATGGTTGTCGCGCAAAGTGGCGGCCCGAGTTGTGTGATCAATAGCACGCTGAGAGGTATTGTAGAAGCGGCCCGCGAGTCGTCTGAGATTGGCTCAATCTACGGAGGCCATCACGGCATCGAGGGGGTTTTGAAAGAAGAATTGATCGATCTATCGGCACAATCTTCCGAAGAAATAGCTTTGCTAAGGTTCACTCCTGCTGCCGGTTCAATTGGCACCTGTCGTTACAAACTCAAGAGCTGGCAAAATGAAGATTTCGATCGAGTGATCGAGATCTTCAAGGCCCATGATATTGGATATTTTCTCTACATCGGCGGCAACGATTCGATGGACACGGCCAATAAGGTCGCGGCTCTCGGCCAGGAGCGGGGACTGGATCTCATCGGAGTTGGTGTTCCCAAGACGATTGACAACGACGTTGGCGATAGCGAGTTCAAACTTATCGATCATACCCCCGGCTACGGCTCGTGTGCCAAGTACTGGATGCATATGGTGCAAAATGCCAACGAAGAGAACGCGGGTTCCTCTCCTGCGGATCCTGTCTTGGTATTGCAAGCGATGGGTCGCAAGATCGGGTTCATTCCAGCCGCAGCGAGGTTGGCAGACCCCAATCGTGAGATGCCGTTGCAGATCTATCTTGCAGAGCGAAAGGTGACTTTGGAGCAAGTGGCCGACAATGTAAATGACCAACTCAAACGCGATGGGCGGGCGATGTTGGTTGTAAGCGAAGGGCTCGACGTGGGTGATCTGGGAGAAGTAAAAGATTCTTTCGGTCACACCTCTTTCGGAGCCAGTCAACTCACCGTGGCACAGCTAATCGTCAACTACCTCAACTCAACAGGCCTTGCAGCGAAGGGTGCGGCCCGCTGCAATGTATCAGGCACAGACCAGCGGAACTCCATCGGCTACGCTTCGGTGGTTGATCTCGATGAGGCTTATGAGGTGGGCGTGAAGGCATTGCAACTGGCCGCTGCAGGAGAGAGCGGCTTCATGTCCACGATCCTGCGCAAACCCGGTTCCACCTACGGCGTGACCTATGACAAGGTTCCGCTGCCCGAGGTGGCCAACAGCGAACGGACGTTCCCTGAAAAGTGGATTTCTGCTGATGGGCTCGACGTTTCCAATGACTTCGTCGACTACTGCAAGCCGCTGGTAGGCGATACGATGGTGAGCTTGCCGATGGAAAATGGTCGACAACGTCTCGCCCGTCTCAAGCCACTTTTTGCAGAGCAGAAGCTTGGCAAGTATGTACCGCAGGCTGACCGTAGTAAGGCTCCTGCGTAACTCGCTGAGCAAGATTAAGAATCCTTGAAACTAGGGCAAGCATGAAAGATTTTACCCCCAAGCACGAGTTCTTCGTGGGCATCGATTCCGATGGTTGCGTCTTCGACACCATGGAAGTGAAGCACAAAGAATGTTTCATCCCGGCATTTGTCAACTTCTACGAACTTCAAGGCGTGAGCAAGTATGCCCGCGAAGCAGCCGAGTTTGTGAATCTTTACTCCAAGAGTCGTGGGATCAATCGATTCCCGGCGCTGGTAGAGCAACTCGATTGGTTGCGCCGACGTCCCGAGGTGAAGGCTCGCGGAGTGAGAGTGCCTCGCCCTGAGGGTGTGATTAACTGGATCGAACAGGAAACCAAACTTGGTAACCCTGCCCTGGAAAGAGCAACTGAAGCGACGGGGGATCCAGATCTGATGAAAGCACTGGAATGGTCTCGTGCAGTGAATGAAGCCATCGCCGATATGGTGCGTGGTGTGCCACCGTTTCCGAATGTAAAAAAATGTCTCGAGAAGCTTGGCGAGAGATCAGACATGTTGGTCGTCTCAGCCACACCCAACGCAGCCCTTGAGGCCGAGTGGCAAGAGCATGGCGTGGCTGACTATGTGCGGGCAATCTGTGGCCAAGAGTCGGGCACGAAGAAGGAAACCCTTGTGGTCGCCGGTCAATACGATCCGAACAAAGCGATGATGATTGGCGATGCCCCGGGCGATCACAAAGCCGCCGTGGCCAACAACTGCCTGTTCTTTCCCATCAACCCAGGTCAAGAAGAAGCCAGTTGGAAGCGACTTCTGGATGAAGGAATCGATCGCTTTTTCGCAGGCACCTTTGCAGGTGACTACCAACAACAGCTAGTAGATGAGTTTAATCAGTACCTCCCCGCCACCCCGCCCTGGCCAGTGGACTCAAAATAACCTTTGAAATGGCTTACGACTGATTGCTAACAGCCTATGACTTCGTTCGATAATCTTCAAATCGATTTAGAACGAAATAACTCCCTATTTGGAATATAAAATGTCAGAACTTTGTGATTTTGGACTGATCGGTCTCGCCGTGATGGGTGAAAATCTAGCACTGAACGTCGAAAGCCGTGGCTATCGCGTGGCCGTGTTTAATCGTACTACATCGAAGGTCGACGACCTCATGGCAGGCCGAGCCAAGGGAAAGCAATTCGTTGGCTGTCACAGTTTGGAAGATCTGGTCAGCTCGCTCAAGACACCCCGTCAGGTAATGATGATGGTCAAAGCAGGACCCGCAGTGGATGACCTGATCGAAACCCTTATCCCCCTCTTGTCACCCGGCGATATTCTCATCGACGGGGGCAATACTTTTTATGCGGACACCGAACGTCGTACCAAGTATGTCGAAAGCAAAGGACTACTCTATTGCGGCACAGGTGTCTCTGGAGGTGAGGAAGGCGCTTTGCTAGGTCCTAGCATGATGCCTGGTGGAAGCGAGGCCGCTTGGCCCCATGTTAAACCAATCTTCCAAGCTATCGCGGCCAAGGTCGGTCCGAACGATGATATCCCCTGTTGCGAATGGGTCGGACCGCGTGGCGCCGGTCACTACGTCAAGATGGTGCACAACGGCATCGAGTACGGCGATATGCAGATGATCTGTGAAGCCTACTTTCTCTTGACTGAAGGCTTGGGGCTTTCCAACGAAGAGTTGTACGACGTTTTTGAAGATTGGTACCAGGGTGAACTCAACAGCTACTTGATCGAAATCACACGTGACATCTTTAGCGTCATGGACGACGACGGCGGCTACTTGGTCGACAAGATCATGGATCGTGCCGGAGCCAAGGGGACCGGCAAGTGGATGAGCCAGTTGGCCCTGGACCTCGGTGTCCCCAGCACCTTGGTGACCGAGGCCGTCTATGCGCGTTGCCTGTCGGCCATGAAGGAAGCCCGGGTGCGAGCGAGCAAGGTGCTTTCGGGACCAAATCCAAAATACTCTGGCGACAAAACCAATTTCATCGAGCAGATTCGTGATGCCCTGTATGCCTCAAAGATTTGCAGCTATGCCCAGGGATTTGTGCAAATGCAGGCTGCGGCGATTGAGCACGACTGGCCCTTGAACTTTGGCGATTGTGCCATGCTGTGGCGTGGTGGTTGTATTATACGTGCCGTTTTCCTTGATCGCATTAAGGAAGCTTTTGATGCAGATCCGAAGTTGGAGAATCTGCTGCTAGCTCCTTACTTCCAAGAGGCTGTCGAGCGATCTCAAGATGGCTGGCGACACGTGGTTGCATCGGCAGCACAATTGGGCATCCCAACCCCCGCCTTCTCGGCCGCCCTAGCCTACTACGATGGTTACCGCCGCGAGCGACTACCAGCCAATCTGCTCCAGGCTCAGCGCGACTATTTCGGTGCACATACATTCGAGCGTCTCGACAAACCGGGTACTTTCCACGCGGAATGGATTCAGCTGCGGAAGAAGCCCAAGCAATGACTAACTGTCAACTGCCCACCGACCATTGACCACAAGCAACACTTATGACCTCGGAATATTTGCAGAAACAATTTGGCCTCGATGGGCAGGTGTCCGTTGTGATCGGTGGCACGGGAGTGATCGGGGGGGCATTGTGTGATGGCCTGGCTCAGGCGGGTGCGCACGTCGTAGTGGCTGGGCGCAGCGAGGAACGTGGTCAGGCACGTGTCCAAGCGATTGAGAAGCTAGGAGGTAAAGCATCTTTCTCTTCCGTGGATGCCACTTCGCGAGAATCTCTGCAACAACTGCTCGACACCGTGATTGGCGAGCATGGCCGTGTCGATTCCTTAATCAACGGCACAGGGGTTAACTCCGCAACTCCTTACCTGGAAATCACCGACGAAGAACTACAACGTATTTTCGACGCAAACTTCATGGGAACGCATCTGGCCTGTCAGATCTTTATTCCTCAAATGGTCAAGCAAGGAGGCGGATCGATTCTTAACATCGGCAGTGTCACTTGCTTTCTTCCGTTGTCGCGTGTCTACATGTACGCCGCCACCAAGGCTGCCATACTGAACCTTACACAAAACACGGCCCGGGAATTTGCGCCTCAGAAAATACGGATTAACTGCCTCTGTCCTGGATTTTTTCCTGCCGAACAGAATCGCAAGATCCTTAGCCCCGAACGAACTGAGAGTATCATGAGGCACACTCCGATGGATCGATTTGGTTTGCCTGAAGAACTTGTTGGCGCGGCACTCCTGCTGCTCTCTCCAAAAGCAGGAAGTTTTATTACGGGGACTGCGATTTACGTCGATGGTGGGTTCACGGCGATGACAATTTAATAATGAATACTGCGACCAGCAGTCGCGGCTTTGTGGCGGCAGTTTTTTTAGGTTTCCCTTTCCTTGACGTTTAGGAGCCCCAATTCATGGCCGCGACTATTGTTATCTTTGGCGCTTCGGGCGATTTGACGAGTCGCAAGTTGATACCTGCCTTGTATCAACTCTATCGCAAAGGAAGGCTCTCATCGACTTTAAACATCGTTGGGGTCTCGCGAACGAAGTTTACTCACGCCGAGTGGAGGGAGGAGCTTGCCCGATCCACCGAAAAGTTTGTGGGAGAATCGTTTAACTCCGAGAATTGGGAACAGTTTGCTGAGAGAATCTACTATCAGCCGGGCGACATCGGACAACCGGACGATTTTACCTCGCTTTCTAAGTTCTTAGACGAACTCGAAGGTGGCGAAACCTGCACACGCGTCTATTACCTCTCTACAGCTCCCCGGTTCTACCAACCGGCGATTGAGCAGCTGGGCCAGGCGGGAATGTCTTGCGAATCCAACGGTCCCCGCCGTGTCGTGATCGAAAAACCGTTTGGAACGGATTTGAAGAGTGCCCGGGAACTCAACCGGGTCACACATGAGGTCTTTGCCGAACAACAGGTCTACCGAATTGACCATTATTTGGGCAAAGAAACCGTGCAGAACTTGTTGGTTCTCCGCTTCGGCAACACGATTTTTGAGCCGATTTGGAATCGCAACTACATCGACCATGTTCAGATCACAGTGGCCGAGGAAGTCGATGTCGGAAGCCGTGCTGGGTACTACGATTCGGCCGGCGTTGTGCGCGACATGGTACAAAACCATCTGCTGCAACTATTGATGGTGGCGGCAATGGAAGCACCCGTGCGGTATGAAGCTGATTCCATCCGAAACGAAAAGGTGAAGGTGCTTCACGCTATTCGCCCCCTTGAGACTGAGCAAATCCGCGATTACACCTTCCGAGGGCAGTATCGTGGATACACGAGCTCGAAGGGTGTTGAACCAACTAGCCGCACACCAACCTTTGCTGCACTCAAGCTGTGGATCGACAACTGGCGCTGGCAGGGGGTGCCGTTTTATCTCCGCAGCGGCAAGGCGATGTCCTGCCGCACGACGCAGATTGTGATCCAGTTCCACTGTCCTCCGCACAATCTGTTTGAGAACAGCCCCACCAGCTTGGGTGAGTCAAACCGCTTGGTGATCCAGGTCCAACCTGCCGAGGGGATCCAACTCCATTTTCAAACGAAAGTACCAGATGCCGGCATGAAGATGCGTCAGACCGACCTGAATTTCAACTATCAAAAGGAATTTCGCGGGGCGATTCCCGAAGCTTATGAACGATTGCTGCTCGATGCGCTCGAAGGTGATGCCAGCCTGTTCGCCCGGGCCGACGAGGTAGAAGCCGCCTGGAAGGTTTGCGACCCGATTCTGGAAGCTTGGACGGCTCGCGACAAACCAACCCTGTTCATGTACGACCCAGGCTTCTGGGGCCCCGATGAGTGTCGTGAATGGATGCTTGCTCAAGGACGAGAGTGGTTTGATACTTGTCCGCTATTGGGGTGATACAGTATTGTTTGCCGGAACTGCGCACGGCTTGTTCCTGCCTACATTAGTGCTCGGCTAATTTGCGAAGTACATCACGTTCTTTGTCCATTACTTTCTCGGCAACCTTAAACTGTCTTTCAAATTCTGCATCGTAAGGGATGAGTTTTAGGCCATCGTAAGTTTCCAAGACAAGCACTTTATCCCCTTTGCCGACTCCCAGCTTCTTTAGCATTTCATCCGTGAAAACGATTCCCAAGGAATCTCCGACATCGGTTATTTCGACTGTGAACATGGTTAATTCTCCGAGTTTGCTCGAATCGTAGCATATTCAAGGTAAAATCTCGACGCTTGAATCTCCGTAGCTAATGTGTACTCTGGAAAGATTACCCACCAAGCGAAATAATTCGGTAATCTGATGGCGGAATCTGAAACCTTAGACCCCTCCCCTCCCCTGCCGGAGAACATTCGCAGTGTGCAACCGGGTGGGGGCGTCTGTTACCAGATTGAGCTTACCTGGGGTCGCTGGCGTAGGTGGTATCTGCAGACTTTTCGTCAAGGATATGTCTGGCGGATGGCCGACCTGCGTCGGGGAGACTCCACAGGGGCTCCGCATGAGATTCTCGACCCCCGTGATCTCAAATATTGCGAAAATCAATGCACAGCCCATTGGCTCCCGTCTGACGACCCCTTCACGTGGCGAGACCGGCTACCATTCGCCCGCTGGGGACTTGCTGAATTGCAGATCATGGGCTGGCCCTTGGTCGCTGCGATTGCTCTCTTGCTGTGGCTGGGCAGTCCGTGGCAGTGGTTTGCTGTGATACCGGCCGTGGTACTGGCTCTGATCGTTTATTTCTTCCGTGATCCACCTCGCCAGATTCCCACGGATCCCTCAGCAATTGTCTCACCAGCTGACGGCACGATCGCTGAGATCACTGAAGTTGATCACTACGATTTTTTCAACGGTCCCGCGGTTCGCATCGGAATTTTTCTCTCCATATTCAATGTGCATGTCAATCGTTCCCCACGAGCAGCGCGTGTCGTTGACATGCACTACAAGCCGGGAGAATTCCTCAACGCGATGAACCCCGAAAGCGCGATTCGCAATGAATTCATGTGGATCGGACTGGAGGAGCTTGACCATCCAGAGCGAAAACTGGCCGTGCGAGCGATCTCAGGGTTAATCGCCAGACGAATCGTCTGCATCCTACGGCCTGGGCGGGAGGTCCAACGTGGCGAGAAATTTGGTATGATCAAGCTTGGTTCACGGACGGAGTTGATTCTACCTCGGGATTCGGTCGAGGTGACCACGGCTGTCGGTAACAAAGTGCTAGCCGGCAGTTCGATTCTGGCCCGGTATCGATAGTAATAGATGATTTCCCCCAAAATATCTGCATGAGACCTATTCGCGCAATCAACGTGCTGCCGACCCTGTTTACCTTGGGAAACCTGGTGTGTGGGTTCTTCGCGATTGTCGTTGCTAGTCGAATTGCCAAAGCGGGTACCGTTGACATCTTGCCCTCGCCCAAGCTGGAAACTTATCGCCACATCTTCGATAGCATTGATCCAACACATAATCTCATGCTTTGCGGTGGCTTGATTTTCCTAGCAATGCTGTTTGATACTTTTGATGGCCAGGTCGCTCGCATTACCAGAACCACTAGCGATTTCGGCGGCCAGCTCGATAGCTTGTGCGACGCGGTATCCTTCGGCGTAGCCCCAGCTATCCTATTGGTAAAAATGTGTCCAGACTTTACCAGCGTCCACCGCGAAGCGGTCTGGTCAATCTCTGCCCTGTTCGCATGTTGCGCGACTTTGCGACTCGCCCGATACAATGTCGAGACCGATGAAACCGATGACCACGGCACCTTCACTGGACTCCCATCCCCTGCCGCGGCGTCAGTAATTGCCAGCTGGGCCATGTTCTCCTATACACTCCGCAATGAGATTAACTATGAGAACTTCGCCGGCTATGACTGGTGGTTACAACGTATCCTGCCGCTCTGCGCGATAATCATCGCCGTACTGATGGTTTCACGAATTCCCTATCCACACATTGTTACTCAATTCGTGCGGGGCCGGCGCAGCTTTGCGCATGTCGTCGGCTTGCTATTTGCCATTATGCTATTGGTGACTTTTCGATGGTATGTGGTTCCTTTCGTGTGTGGGCTTTATGTGGCAGTTCCCGCAGCACAATACCTCTGGAAGTTATCTCGAGATAAAGCGAATTTGAAAAAACCAGTATCTGGTGAGGTCGCATAACCATGTTTACAGGGCTCGTAGAGAGTTTGGCGACCGTGCGAAACCTGGCCTCCCAGGGACCAGGTGTGAGACTGGAGATAACCGACGCTCTAACCGCAGCCCGTTCGGCGGTCGGGGACAGCATCGCGATCAATGGCTGCTGTCTAACGGTTGTGGCTCTCGATGAGGAGGTCCTAGCATTTGAAGCTGGCGAGGAAACCCTTCTGCGAACAACTTTAGGCAATGTAAGTGTAGGGGACCGAGTCAACTTGGAAACTTCACTTTGCCTGGGCGACGAGCTTGGTGGTCACCTCGTAACAGGCCATGTTGATGGCGTTGGGGCGGTTGAAGAGCGAATCGACGATGCTGAGTGGTCCAAGTTTTGGCTGCATGTCCCGGGTGATTTGACTCGACAGATGGCCAGCAAAGGGAGCGTGGCAGTCGATGGCGTGAGCCTCACCTTAGTCGATGTGGAACGTCACCGATTCAGTGTGGCGCTGATTCCCCATACACTCAAAGTAACCACGCTGGGGCTGCGGCAAGTGGGTGACCGAGTCAATTTAGAAACCGATGTTCTGGCCAAGTATGTCGCACGTCAACTTGCCTGGCAATCTGAAAAGTAGGTGTTGGCATCAACCGGGGTCGAGGACGACCCGGCTCACATCTCGAAACTCGAAATTTGAAACACTCCGCCCATGAACCGCCAGACCAAGACCTTCTTAATGAATCGTTTCCGCGAGATGGGGATATCTCCGGCAACGCGGCATGGGCAAAACTTTCTCATCGATCTGAACCTCCACCGAGTGATCATCGACGCTGCCGATCTTACTGAGCAGGACGTTGTGTTGGAAATTGGTACGGGCACGGGAGCCTTGACAACGTTGATGGCCGAAAAGGCTGCCGGGGTGGTCACTGTTGAGATCGATGGCCACTTGTTCGAACTTGCAAGCGAACAACTCATCGACTTTCCCCATGTGACGATGCTCCACCAGGATGCACTCAAGAACAAAAACAACTTTGACAGCCGGGTACTAGAAGCGATTGGCGAAAAACTGGCAGAGTACCCCGATCGCCGCTTAAAACTAGTGGCCAATCTACCTTACAACATCGCTACACCCGTGCTGAGCAATCTTTTGCTTTGCGAACATGTGCCCCATTCCATGGTAGCCACCATTCAAAAGGAGTTGGGAGACCGTATCGTGGCGCAACCTTGGAGCAAAGACTACGGGGCGCTCAGCGTGTGGATGCAGGCTCAGGCCGAAGCGGAAATTGTGCGATTGATGCCACCAACGGTATTCTGGCCAATGCCAAAGGTTGAGTCGGCTATTGTGCGAATAGTGGTCGATCCGGCCAAGCGAAGCACAATCCCTGACTTGCGATTTTTCCATCAGTTTGTCAAAGCAATTTTCATCCATCGTCGCAAGTTTCTGAGGGCGAATGTCGTGGCGGCTCTCAAACACCACCTCTCCAAGGCCGAAGTGGACGAGATACTAGCTGAGATGCAACTTTCTGATGAAGCTCGCACCGAGCAACTCGATGTGTCGACACTCATGAGACTAACGGAATTGGTACGGTCTCGTGCACCAAACTGGACACTATGAAATGGCAAGCCGTTTGCGAAAGCTTCCTGCATGAGTTGCCGATAGTTAACCTCCATTCACTCTTTGCCACCCACGTTCAAACTCCTTCACCGCCGGGTCGGGAACACGGAGCTGACCTTCGAGATCGACAAAAGGCAACTTACCTGACTTGAGAAGCGCACGAATCTTACGGCGAGAAACGTGCCATCGGTGAGCCAGGTGTGTAAGCGAGTGACTGTCCTCGATAGGATCATGATGCTCAAATGCTGCAGGGCGTTTCATGGGTGCCATAGTTTCGTGCCTCCCAAGAGATGAGTGAAGGGCGTCAGCAAGTACGCGTTCAGGAGCGATTATACCAGTCAGGGGGACAATCTACCAAATCGACTGGTTTTCTCGGAGTTTTGGTACCCCTTGAACCAGTCCCCTTTGGTTCAGGTCCATGATAAGATGAAAAGAAAGCAATAGCGACCAGGTTTAGTCGCGGCTATTGAACTAATTGCAAAATACAAGTGAAACACGATGGCACGTACTGGAAAACTCGAACGTAAGACGAATGAAACTGATATCAATATCGATCTGTGCCTCGACGGCACGGGTCTAGCAAACATCCAGACTGGCGTTGGTTTTCTGGATCACATGCTTGATCTTTTCACAAAGCATGGGGCATTCGATATATCGCTCAAGGCCGATGGCGACCTACATGTTGATCAACATCACACCGTGGAAGACTCCGGCATTTGTCTGGGCTTGGCGCTTCGAGAGGCGTTAGGTAACAAGGCCGGGATTCGCCGCTATGGGCATTTCACGCTGCCGATGGAAGAAACCTTAGTAACGGTGGCCGTCGATTTCAGTGGCCGCAGCGTATTGGAATATCGTGCACCTGTACCTGCCGCTAAAATTGGCGACTTCGACAGCGAACTCTTGGAAGATTTCTGGCAAGCGGTCTCTGCCAACGCGCTATGCAATCTTCACGTCCTCTTGCACTATGGCCGCAACAGCCATCACATTGCCGAGGCAATTTTCAAGGCGACGGCCCGCGCGATGCGGATGGCCGTCGAGTCGGACCCTCGAATGCCCGGTGTTCCGAGTACCAAGGGGACTCTGGAGTAGGTGAGTTTGAAATTTACTCCCCAAATTGCTCGGCGTAGTCCGCCATTGCCGCTTCAATCACTTTCTCTGCATGTTCTCGACCATAGGCTTCACTGACTTTCACCGGAGGTTCATCCGGAGTGAGCATTTTGTACGTGCTAAAATAATGCCGTAGGCGATTGACCATGATCACCGGCAAGTCAGAGACGTCCTGCACATTCTCCCACATCGCATCGTTGTCCAGAATGGCAATGATTTTGTCGTCAGCCTCGTTGTCGTCGAGCATAGGTAGCCCTCCAATCACGCGCGCCTTGAGTATAACCTCCCCGACATTAATGGGACGCTCGCTGATGACACAAATATCAAGCGGATCGGAGTCGCCAGATTTAGCTCCTAGCATCATCGCCTTCACCCGGTCGCCACAATACGTCTTAGGGATAAAACCGTAAAGCGTCGGAGCAAAAGAAGACGTGCGATTAGGGCGATCGACGCGTAAGTAGCCGGTCTTCTTGTCGAGTTCATATTTCACCCGGTCGAATGGAGTGAGCTCAATGTAGGCATAAACGAGCCGCGGCGCATCAGGACCCACTTCAAGACCATGCCACGGGTGGGGCCGCCACTTAAAGAACGGA